>DCSU01000135.1:0-25296 GCA_002325785.1 Bacteroidales bacterium UBA1458
TTTCAAACCGGCTGTTGAACAGGCTATTATGATGGCCCGGGAGGAGATAAATGAGATAGTCACCAACACCGCTAAGCCGGACTTCGAAAACACCGTTGAAGCCCTTGAGCGTGCCGGAGAAGTGATGAACCGCATCACCCCTATCCTGTTCAACCTCAACAGTTCAGACACCACACCCGACCTGCAGGCTGCTGCCAGGGAGGTCTCTCCCCTTCTCACTGAATTCGCCAATGACATCAGCCTCAATCCCGAACTCTTCAGGAGAGTCAGAGCCGTTTATGATATACGGGAGACACTTAACCTGAATCCCGAACAATATATACTTCTGGATCGCAAATACAGGGGCTTTGTCCGCGGGGGCGCCGCACTCAATGATGAGGATAAGGAAAAGTTCAGGTCCGTCACCTTGGAGCTGTCAACCCTTTCACTGCAGTTTGAAGAGAACCTGCTGGCAGAGACAAATGATTTCACCATGCACCTCACCTCTGTGGATGAGATTGCCGGCCTCCCCGAAGGCGTTCGTGAGGCAGCGGCAGCGCTTGCTAAGGAGAAGGATATGGATGGGTGGCTCTTCACCCTCCATGCACCCAGTTATGTGCCCTTCATGCAATACGCTGACCGGCGTGACCTTCGTGAGAAGATATTCAGGGCTTTTACAGTCCGCGCATTCCGCGGCAATGATCATGATAACCGGACACTGGTGACACGTATCGCCGACCTGCGACTGCAGCTGGCGAACATACTGGGTTTCAGCGATTATGCCTCATACGCCCTTGAAGAACGCATGGCCTCGACACCTGCCGAGGTGCACAGCTTCCTTGAAAAGCTCCTGGAGGCATCACTCCCGGCGGGAAAACGTGACCATGACGATATTGAACGGTATGCCCGCAACCACGGTCATACGGGGAGCGTGGAGCGATGGGACTGGGCTTACTGGTCTGAGAAACTGAGGCTGGAACGGTTCAATATTGACGACGAGGCGCTGAGGCCCTTCATGCCTCTTGAAAAAGTAAGGGAGGCAGTGCTTGGGATTGCCACAAGGCTCTACGGCCTGACGTTCACTGAGAATCGTGAGATTCCTGTTTACAATACTGAGGTGACATCCTACGAAGTCCATGATGCGGACAAGGGAATCATTGCCATCCTGTTGCTTGACTTCCACCCGAGGAAAGGCAAGGGAGGCGGCGCCTGGATGACCGGCTTCCGGGAACAGAGCAGGGAAAAGGGTATACGGATAATCCCGGTAGTGTCGCTTGTAATGAACTTCACAAGATCAACCCCTGCAAGACCCTCGCTCCTGTCGCACAGCGAGATGAACACCTTCCTTCATGAATTCGGTCATGCGCTGCACGGCATGCTGTCAGACTGCACGTATGAGAGTCTCTCGGGAACAAATGTGAAGCGCGATTTTGTTGAGTTACCGTCGCAGATATTGGAGAACTGGGCATGGGAGAAGGAGTGGCTCGACACCTGGGCAGCACACTGGGTGACCGGGGAAAAGATTCCTGAAGAGATCCTGACAAAACTTAAGGAGTCGCTAACCTACAATGAGGGTTATTCCTGCAAGAGACAGCTCGGCTTCGGACTGCTTGACATGGCCTGGCATACGCTCAGAGAGCCTTTCACGGGTGACATCATTGCATTTGAAAGGGCAGCAATGGCGCCTGCTGAAATACTTCCTCCCGCTGATGGCGCATGTATGAGTGTCTCATTCGCCCATCTTTTTTCCGGGGGATATGCGGCAGGGTATTACGGATACAAATGGGCTGAGGTGCTTGACGCAGATGCCTTCAGCCTCTTCAGGGAGAGAGGTATTTTTGACCGGGAGACAGCAGAATCATTCCGCCATAATGTTCATATTCATGATTTTCATCTCCTTCATTGTTACATCANNCCTTGAAAGAGGCGGCAGCAGGGAACCGGATGAGCTCTTCAGGGCGTTCCGGGGCCGTGAGCCTTCCATCGAACCCCTGATCAGGAGAAGCGGATTCACTAAGACATGAATTGAGAAAGGGTGCCACTCTGCAGCGACACCCCTTCTCCAATTACATATGTGTATTCTGTTGACTATTCTTTATCCCACCATACGGGATCACTCCAGATAGCATCCTGCAAAGCCAACGGGTTCGAAAGCAAAAGCTGAGAATTGTTGTAGGTACTCTCGTGCGTGCTCTGGCTGAAACGGCGGAACCAGTATGTCGGGTCAGAAGGACTGGTACCTGTCATGATATTGGTTGCCGTAAACTCGAAAGGTCTCTTATAGTCCCTGTACACTACCCCAAAGTCGTCAATGTTTCCTGCGCTGTAGTTGAAGCGGCGCATATCATTCCAGTTCTGGGTATTGAGGCCCATGGCTATGATCTTCTGCTGCATTATGTCAGCCATTGTGAGGGCTGATGCGGTCTGAACAACAGCAGCGCTGGCCATATAAGCGGCAATATCTGCCGGGTCCATCGGCATCTGATCCGGATTTATCGTACCCTGTGACTTCCACTCATTAAGTTTGATCTGCATCCGGTCGAAGTTAGCCTGGATACCTGCCTTGTATGCGTTCAGTGCTTCCGGCGCATTACCCTGTCTTAGGTAAACCTCAGCCTTGATGAAGCACATCTCGGAATAGGTAAGGATATCGGAATCAGAGTCTGGTCTTGCATAGAAGGTTCCCGTACCGGCCACTGCAGGTTGTCCTGCTGTTGGATAGTAATACATATCTGTAACAGATACACCGCTGGTTGACATGCTGTTAGCTCTCATGTTAACATAAACAGTATCTCCGGCTCTCTTGTAGTTTGTGCTGTTAATATAGAAAGAGCCCCTTGGGTAAGTCACTGCAACACTGGTTCCACTTTCAGTAAACGAATGAGGAATGGATGCGATGAAATTTGCTCTTTCGGTATCATTCGTAATAGTATATGTAACGACTCTGTCGGTTGTTGTGTAAGAGGCCAGCAGTGGTCCGCCGTTAAGACGAATATCAGAATTCAGCATATCAACACCAATATCCCGTGCCCACTCATGGCTGAGTATATCGCCGGAGGCGTTAAGTACAGTGTTCGTCATCATCGCAGGCAGAAGTTTGGGCATCCGCGGGTCTACCACACCTGAACCTCCTGTAAAACTGTTTGTCAGGAGGTTGGCATACCACCGGGTAGCACGCTGACCTGTTCCGTAGCCGGCAGCATCCCAAGTGACATTTGCCTGGTAGGGATCAGCAACTGTAAAGTTAGTTGCATCGCCTTCCACATTATAATGCTTCATAACAATATTATCTTCATTGGACTGAGGTGCATTCTGAAGTGCTGCCAGCACCGCAGCGCCGTCATACGAAGATTTCTTCGATACCTGGAGCAGATAACGTGCCTTCAGGCCATAGCATAATTTGATCCATTTCTCCACATCACCCCCATTCCATGTGTCTCCTTTTGACAGGGCAGGTGCTCCGGCTGTCTGTTCCTGGCCGAAGTACTCAATGGCCTTGTCAAGATCTGCCAGGCATCCGTTATATATTACTTCCCCCTGGTCATAAGCCGGGTTGTACTTCCCGCTCAGGGCCTCAGTATAGGGCATCTCACCGTGAAGGTCCAGCATCATCATAAAGCCCATGGCCCTTATGCAATAAGCAGCCCCGATATAGTGGTAGGCTCCGGACTCTTCAGCTCTGGCAATCATAGGATTCAGGTTGACAGCTGCGCCAAGGAACCAGTTCTGGTAGACCGTTGTACAACTGCTCTGCAGCGGATTCCAGGCTGCAAGTCTGCCATTGGCCAGGGTTGCTGAACTCTGGGTCAGTATCCCTGCAATTGTATTGGTACGCATATTTGCCGTACCCCAGGCATACATGTAGTAATGTTGTATCCATGGAAGCCTGATTTCGGGTGTTGCGCTCAGGTCATTTGGATTATCCGGGTCAACATTTATATCGAGCCATTTCTCACAAGAGGACGATCCCAAAAGAAAGGCCAGAGCAATAATAATTGTCAATATCTTTTTCATAGTCATATCTTTTAAAATCCGTTATTAAAAGGTTGCGTTAAGACCAAATGTGATATTCCGTGTTGCAGGAACACCGCAATAGTCGATACCCATTGAACCAGAGCCTCCCGTTCCTGAACCGGATACACTGACTTCCGGGTCCATTCCCTTATAATTGGTCCATAGCCATAAGTTATACCCTGCAACGGAAGCAGATAGTCCTTTGATGAAACTCCTGTTTCCAATAAGGTTCGTGAAGTCATATGACAGCGCCATTGAGCGTAGTCTCAGCCAGTTGGTACTTGTCATAAAGTTATACGCATTCTCAGCGTAATTAGCCCAATACTGCTGTATCATGTATTCGCCCGAGCGGGAAGCACCGTTAACTGTATAGGTCTCTCCTGCATTATAAGTATATGAAAGAGGTTCTCCGGTTGCTTTTGAAACACCGGAAACGGTAACCGATTCACGATCGAGAGTCCTGGTGCTCAATCCATTCACAGTCAGGTAATACTCTGTACCGTTGTAGATATCCCCGCCTTTCCTGATGTCAAACAGGATAGACAAATCCAGATTCTTATAACGGAAATTATTGTTCAGACCGCCCAGGAAATCAGGTTCACGATTCCCGATAACGTTGGTCTGTAATTTGGTGGTTGAATACAGGCCTGTGGCTTCATCAATCACATACCTTCCGTCAGGAATCTCAACACCTTCTTCATCTTTCTCTCTCACCCAGTAATCACCGGTAAGGCCGAGGNNAGTACCCGCCGTTAGGAACAGAGGCAGCCTTAACTCCGCCAATCTGTACGTCTGTTACATAGAACAGTCCGACTCCCGGGAGAAAATCCCCCAGCGTGCCACGGTTACCGGAAAGGTTCAAAGTCAGATCCCATGTGAAATCCGGATTACTGACCGGGGTGGCATTAATTGAAAGCTCCATACCCTTGTTTTGAACCGAACCGCTGTTAAGTGTCAGGAAGATATAGCCTGTGGACTGGGCGAGACGCGGGCTGGCAAGCTGGTTTTTGGTTACGCTGTTATAGTAAGTAAAGTCGAGGCCAATTCTTCCCTTAAGGAATTGCAGTTCTGTACCAAATTCAGTCGATGTCTGAATCTCAGGCACCAGCTCCGGGCTGCCTCCCGTCCAGCTGTTTCCGGCGCCGACAAATTGTCCGCTTACAACCTGTGGGGACCAGAGATAAGTGTTTGTAGCATAGGCGTCTGTATCTTTACCCACCTGTGCCCAGGATAACCGCAGTTTCCCGAACGAGAGAATGTCGTTCTTCGGAATAAGCTCGGTAAACACAAGACTTCCTGAGACTGAGGGATAAAAGTATGACCTGTTCTCAATTGGAAGAGTTGAGGACCAGTCATTTCTACCTGTTACTGTAAGGTAAGCAATGCTCTTGTAGGAGGCACGGAATTCTCCGAACACTCCCAGAAGGCGTTTTGTAACATTTCTCTCCGTGAAAAACTTCTGGTCATTCACTATGTTAGAGAAGCTGATGGTACCGGCTGTGGAAAATCCGTAACCCCAGTTTGTGCGCAGGAGCCTTTTGGTATTTTCTGCCGTCTGTCCCAGTAAGAGGTTGAAATTAAAATCGCCCAGGCTCTGTTCAAAGTTCAGCATCAGGTTTGAAGTAAGAAACTCATAATCTGAACTGCTCTTGCTGAGCCGGCCGTCCTGGTACTGCTCAAGAACAGCTCCTCCGGGGGCTATATAGGTATAGGCACCGCTGTTGTAGGTGTCAAACCCGACACGGTATATAATGTTGAACCATTCTGTAAGATCAAGAGTGGCGTTTATCCCGCCGGTAAAACGGTTTACCTTGTCAGTCAGTTCGTTTTTGTTGATAATCCAGTACGGATTTTCAACATCGCTTGCTAGTTCCTGGAGACCTTCGAACATCCTGTATTTGGTTCCGTCCTCATTCAGGTACTTTGTAATATCATCACTTCGTGACCACCCGTATAGGGCTGTCATGGTACCGTTGCCGCCACCGTTGTACAGGCCGGCCGATGTCAAAGTCTTTTCAGTGTTCGAAATTGAATAGGCTGCATTGGCTCCGACAGTCAGTTTGCCATATTTCTGCTCACCGTTGAAACGGAATGTTGTTTTATCATATCCGGTCAGAGGAACAACTCCTGTCTGGTTAAAGTTGGATACAGACAGGTAGAAGCTGTTGTTGGCACTCCCGCCTGAAATGCTCAGGCTATTGTCGAATACATTCCCTCCCTGGAAGAAGCCACCTACATTATCGTAAACCGTACCTGTGATAGGATTGCCCCACGACTGGGTAGTATAGTCACTGAAAACGCCAGTCTGGTTAAAGAAACCCCTTCCGTAAACATCTTGTTGTTCAGGTAGGATGCCAGTCCAGGAATATGAATACTTGGAGTTGAAGTCAATTTTAACCGGGCCCTCACTTCCCTTTTTTGTTGTAATGATTACCACTCCGTCAGCAGCTCTTGAGCCATAAAGAGCAGAGGCAGCAGCACCCTTAAGGATTGACATGCTCTCTATATCATCAGGGTTGATGTCCATAACACGGTTACCGAATGATGTTGCATTCCTTGTAACACCGTCAGTTCCAGAGTTGCCGCTGTTCACTGTGGAGTTGTCGTAGATAATGCCGTCAACCACGAACAAGGGCTGGTTATCACGCGACTCACTCGCCGAGTTGCCCCCGCGGATGATGATTGTGGATCCTGAGCCGGCTGAACCGCTTGACTGGGTGACATTGACGCCTGCAACCTTGCCCGCGAGGGAGTTGACGATGTTCGTCTGCTTGTTCCTCATGATCTCATCACTCTTAAGATCCTGAACAGCATATCCCAGGGCCTTTTTCTCCTTCTCGATACCCAGGGCTGTAACCACAACTTCCTCAACTATCACCGCTGACTCAGCCAAAGTAACATTGATGACTGTCCTGTTGTTAATCGCTATCCTCTGGCTTTCCATCCCTATGGCTGAAAAGAGGAGGACCGCATTGGCCGGGGCCTCAATTGAGAAAGTACCGTCATTTTGTGTTGCCACGCCAGTGGTGGTACCCTCAATAATAACTGTTACACCAATAGCAGGAAGGCCGGTATTTTCAACCACCCTGCCGGTAACTCTTATGTTCTGTGCAACCAGGCTCCCTGATATAAGAACCATGGCGAATACCGAAAGCAAAATTCGCTTCTGTATTTCGGTCAGTTTGTACGAAACCAACAATAAAAGACTAGTTTTCATTCGATTGGTTTTAGGGTTAATTTGTTAAAAAAAAAGGTTAATAAATAAAGACAGATAGGCTAGTGAGAATTAAAACCCACTGAATATTAGTTCTTTATAATCCATATCGTTAATATACATGTAATTGCTTATCATAGGTGTTCTTTAAATGCGTTTTGTTGAATAATGAGATCATCTGAATCTGTAAAACACAAAAATCTTATCCCCAATGATAAGATTGAGGTAAATATATATATTTCATTTAACCGGATTATACAATTCTTATAAATATTTTTTTGGAGGATTATTCATTTTAAGAATACCTCCTTCATTTTAAGGAAAGAGTTGGACATCTGAAAAAGAGAACCCCTGATACAAGTTTCTTTAAAGCATAATAACTTAACAGGAGATCAAAAGCGGAGTCTGGAAAAAGAGAGTATCTGATGAGGATACTCTCTTGAACCAACCCAAAACTCTAACCTAAAAAAGGGTTAAAACAATCATTATCCTGTAAACCGGATTTAACTTAATCGTCCCATCCAGGATTCTGTGAAAGAACATAACCAAGATCACTGTACAGTTTAATCTGATCAAGCGGGACACAGTTTAAATACTGTCTCTCATAGAAGTCTACACCAGGCTGCCAGTCTCTTCTCATGTTGGCATCATACAGGTTATAGATGAAGCTCTTAGTGCTGTCACCTGGTACAGGAAGCCACCAGCGAACTGCAGAAACCATCTTCTTGCGTGTGGCTTTTGGAAATGCCAGCAGGTCCACCATCGCTCCCTTGCCTAATGTTGTTGGGCCAGACGCGGTCTCTAAGGTATTAAGATAGTCAAATTTATTCCAGCGCTTAAGGTCGTTCTTGCGGAATCCTTCGAACATCAGCTCAACGCAGCGTTCCCTGCGAATCTCCCATATAAGGGGAGATACGGTGGGGTCCCTGTCGGGATCAACAATCTCTACGCCACCGGCGAGTACTGAGGTGCCCGATATTGTCATCGGGGGAAGCTTGACCAGGTTACTGCCTGCATTATTCTTCTTAATGTTCCTGTTGCGAAGTTTGTTGATGGTCATGTCGGCATCTGCCTGGGTGAATGAACCCAGCTCGGCTGCGGCCTCAGCGTAGTTAAGAAGGATTTCACCGTATCTGAGGACTGGTGCGTCAGAGATATTTGTGCTGCTGTTATAGATCAGGTCCACGGGATTAGCACTTACAGGCAGGAACTTCAGTGAGAGGTAACCTGTTGTGGAGTAGGCGCTATGTGCACCATTGACCCTGATTGAATCCACCAGTGTAGCCGCCATTCGCGGATCCCTGTTGGCAAACTGTCCCTGGTAATAACGAAGGCCGTTGTCAGAAGCATAGTTGTACACAGGCGACTGTTTGATTGGCAAGCCGTCAGTAGCCAGGTATGTCTCGACCATCTTGAGCGTGGTGCCTGTCTGTGGCTCCTGGTTATTATAGGATACGAGCGAGTGAGTGCATTTAGCTGTCTCATACTGCCTGTAAAGAATAACCTCCTTGTTGGTGCTGAGATCGGCTGAGGTAAACAAGCCCCGGTAGTCATCTGCAACCAGGTATTTTCCACCTGTCATAATCTCTCCGGCAGCCCATTTGGCTTTCTCCAGAAGCGTAGTGGCAACCGCCTGGTCTATGTTATGGTACTTCAGATATGTCCCCAGATAGAGGAGGTTCCTTGACATGTACCCAAGAACGATATCCCTGTTTATCTGAAGAATCCTATCACTGACTCTCACATTTGCTGCGGCATATTCAAAGTCCTCCAGTATTTTCAGGGCAACGAACTCCACAGGGTCACGGTCTTTGTATATCAGATCAACGTCCTGTGGGAATACCTCGGTGTCATACCAAGGCACGTCACCAAAGAGGCGTGTAAGGTCAGAATACTCCATCGCCCTGAAGAAACGTCCAACCCCTCTCCAGTGGTTCTTGGCCTCTTCCGGGACCGGCATATCTTCAACGCGGTCAATCATAATATTATGGCGTCTGACGTATGTAAAGCCCCATCCGTTGCCTGAGGTGGCAGGGTTTTGAGTCCATATGGCACTTGAACTGTACTCATCAGCCCACGGGCCGAAGGTGAAGTAGTTGCCGTAAGCAAAGCCACTACCATATCCGTAAAAATAGGCTGTATACACTCCCTGAGCGAACAGTCTCATATTTCCTTCACTGGTCCAGAAATTAGCCTCGGTGAATGTATCCAGATTCTTGCGATCAAGATAGTCCTCACAGCTTGACAGACCAAGAAGAACTGCAATTAATATCACATAATATTTTTTCATGATCATCATTATTAAAAGTCAAGTTGAATTCCAAATGCCAAAGTCCTCCTGTAAGGATAACTTCTTCCGTACGAGCGGGAGTCAGCTGAGGTAGTGCTTGTCCAGTCAATCTCCGGGTCAATTGGAATATCCTCTAGTTTGTCTATTTCAAAAAGGTTTTCACCAACGAAATAGATACGGAGCTTCTCAATATTGATTTTGCTGAGCAGGGTCTTTGGAAGTGAATAACCAAGAGTGAGGTTCTTTAGTCTCATGTAGGCCATGTTAAGGAGGTACCTCTCATTAGGAAGATAGTTCCATTTCGCAGTCTGGCTGTACTCAAGGGCCCTGGGATAAAACGCGCCAGTGTTTTCTGTAGTCCAGTAATCAAGAGTATGGGCAAAGTTGGCTTCGGCAGCATAATATCCGGGGAGTACCATATTACCGGTGGCCCAGATGCTTCTCTTTCCTACTCCCTGGAAAAAGAGTCTTAAGTCAACACCTTTCCAGTCAGCTCCCAAATTGAACCCGTACTGATACCGCGGGTTTGAGTTACCTATAACAGCCCTGTCACCAGGGTCCCCAATGGTGTTTGTTCCGTAATTGATGACGCCGTCACCGTTAATGTCGGTAAACCTTACATCACCCGGGCTGAATTTGAAGAGACCAGACTCAAGGATATACTGATCAGGAACACCTTCTGCCATGGTATTTTTCGACTGGGTGTTAACAATAGTCTGTAGGATTACGTCTCCATCCCATACGAAGTCGTCATGCTGGAAGAGGCCGTCTGACTTGTAGCCCCATATCTCCCCAAGCACTTTGCCCTCATAATAGGTGCTGCTGATGAGAGGGTCATCTGCTGACTGGTATTTAGAAACTACGGTTTCGAAATCAGAGAACATCCCTGACAGAGTAATCCTCAGTCCATTGGAAAATGTATGCGTGAAATCAACGGCTAGCTCCACCCCGTTTGTTGTAAGCTCACCGAAGTTTCTTCTGGGTGCAGGGGCACCAACCGATGAGGGTACTGTTTCGCCCGGTGCAAGGATGTTCAGGGTCTTTCTCTTGTACCAGTCAAAAACAACCCCCAGCTTTTCATTGAAGAACCTTGCATCAGCACCAAGGTCCAGCGTTGAGACTGACTCCCAGGTAAGCGTCGGGTCAACGAGCGCAGGAGTCGGGCTGGTAGTACTGTGAGCTATGTAGGGAACAAAGTTGTTACCTATGAGCCAATAGCCTCCTGATGTTGATGGGTTTGTAACAGCCAGAGTGGCAATATACTGGTTGAGAGGAACATCCTGGTTCCCTATCTCACCGTATGATGCCCTAACCTTAAGAGTGCTGAGATAGGGCCTCAGAGGTTCCATAAACTCCTCCTCTGTAAGACGCCATGCGGCAGATACAGACGGGAAGAAACCCCAGCGTACATCGGAGGCAAATTTTGATGAACCGTCGTAACGGCCGTTGGCTTCAAAAAGGTATTTGTCCTTGAAAGCATAGTTTATTCTGCCAAAGAAACCTGCAACAGACCACCAGGAGTGATTTGATGTTGCAAACTGATCACCTCCTGCAAGATTCACTTCACCCTTTTCAAAGTCGTAGACCCCATTCCTTTTGGCTGACAGATATGTATATTCTGCATCTTCAAAGTTAGTACCGGCCATTGCCTTAAAATAGTGGCTACCCAGTGTATTCTCATAGGTAAGATACCCGTTGATGGTATTTCTTATGTTCTTGGAAGATGTGTACTGTGCATAATCATATGATGCGGTTGAATAGATCTTTGTTACCTCTTCAAATGTATCACTTGCCGGAGATGCAGACCTGCTCCAGAAATCGACTCCCTTCATATAACCTCCGACAATGTGACTGGTCTCCATGGTTTGACCATAGGTATAGTCAAAGTCAGCAGTCAAACCTTTGAATATCCTCATCGTAGTACCCAGGGTATATCGACTGAAATATGTATCATCCTCTATAGGCCTGGCTGATTTCAGGTCGTTTACGCCTCCGCGGAACTCGGCTCCATTGTATGTACCATACGGGTATACCTGATGCCAGCGGTAAAGATAATATTGTGGGTCATAAGCTGCCCCTGCAAAAAGGAAAGGAGTCTCTTCAGTGGTCTTTGCATAGAGATACCTTCCTCTTACAGTCAGCCATTTATTTACATCAGTACTGAAGAAACCGGAGGTGTTCAACCTCCTGTAGAAATCTTCAAACAGGTTGAGAACACCCTTTTGATTAAGATAGCCTGCTGACAGGTTATACCGTGTTTTCTCAGTCCCGCCGTTGACAGACAGATTCTGGTTCTGCTGTGGTGCCCATGACTTGTAATATATGTTATATATATCCCACGGTCTGTAGAAATATGCACCTCCACTGGCTCTGTAATCAAAATCTCTTCCTTCAACCATTTCCCGTCCCAGGCCGCTTATGTCACCATAGGTGTCGATCCAGTTCTTGACCTTGGCAATCACATCCGGGTTGTAGTAGTAGCCTACCTGACCGTATTCATATGTGGGAGTAGTCTTGAGGGCATTCAACTGGTCATAGGAATACTGCAGGTTAAGGTCTGCACGGGTATGTTCGGGAACATTGGTCGGTGTAGCAAATGAATAACTGCTTGAATAGGTCATCTTCACCGTACCGTCAGATCTGCCCTGTTTGGTTGTGATCAGCACCGCGCCAAAAGCTGCGCGCGCTCCGTAGATGGCAGTGGTGGATGCATCCTTCAGTATCGAGATACTCTCAATGTCATCCGGGTTAATGTATGTCAGGTTGGGTACCTCAACGTTATCAACAAGGATAAGAGGTCCCCCGGTGTTACCACTGATGGTGCCCACCATACCGCGGATCTTTATGCTAGGATTATCACCCAGTGCACCTGAGGTAGTGGTGACAATCAGGCCCGGAGTTGATCCCTGCAGGGCACGGCCGACATCTGTTATCGGCCTTGACTCAAGGGTCTTGCCTACATCAACCGTTGATACAGCACCGCTAAGGTTCACTCTTCTCTGGGAACCGTAACCCACAACAACCACCTCATCAATCTGCTCGATGCCAGGGTTCAGACTTACATCTATCCGGTTTGAAGAGCCAACAGTTATCTCCTTTGCAGCATATCCCAGCGAAGTAAATACAATTACCTGCCCCGGAGCAACATTGATCGAGTAATTCCCTAACGGGTCTGTACTGGTACCCGTAGTAGTGTTCTTGATTATCACGTTGACGCCGGGCAACGTTTCATTCGTTGTGGCGTCTGTGACAGTCCCTGTCACGGTCTTAGGCTGAGCATAAATGCTTTGAGAAAGCATCAGTCCCAAAACCGCAAACAACATTAATAGTTTTGTTCTCATGTGAATGGATTTAGGGTTAAATAGTATTGATTAGGTTATATATAATAGTTGTTAAACTTTCCCGTATCCTAGAAGCAAGTTACATATTTCCCATTAGGTTGTATTACAAGTTCTCACTTTTTTTCTCAATAATACCGATTCCGGGGCGATCAGGGATGTTGATCTTTCCGTCGACGACTGTCATCCCTTCATATACATCATTGCTTATTAACAAGTTACCGTCGAGGTCGGCCCAGTCGACCAGTGGTGAAAGCTGGGCGGCAGCCGAGACTGCGCATGAAGTTTCGGTCATACATCCTATCAAAATCTTCATCTCCATCTGCCTCGCCATTGTTATCATCTTGTATGCAGCATGCATCCCGCCGCACTTCATGAGCTTGATGTTGATCCCGGAGTAAACACCTTTCATCGACAGCATTTGACTGACCGTTTGAAGAGCTTCATCGGCTACGATTGGCAGCGGACTGCCTGCCGTGAGCCATGCTATGTCTTCAACCTGCTCCTTAGGCATTGGTTGCTCAATGAACAGGCAGTTCTTCTCACTCAGATAATGAGCCATCTCCATGGCATAAACCTTATCCTTCCATCCCTGGTTGACATCAACGAAGATCGGCACATCGGTCACTGACCTCACAGTCTCAATCATCTCCCTGTCGTTATCTCTCCCCAGCTTGATCTTGAGCATTTTAAACGCACTGGCCTCAAGGGTTTTCTCCCTGACGACGTCGGCGGTATCTATCCCGATAGTAAAGCTTGTATTGGGTGTCTTCCGCGGATCCAATCCCCACAGTCTGAACCACGGCTGCCCGAGAAGCTTGCCGGTAAGATCATGCAGGGCGATGTCAAGGGAGGCCTTGGCAGCATAGTTGCCAGGCATCACACCTTCTATATATGCAAGAATATCCTCCATGAGGAAAGGGTCGCTAAACTGCTCCAGGTTCACCTTTGAAAGGAAGCCGAGCACAGATTCGTGACTCTCACCAAGATACGGGGGCATTGACGCCTCACCGAAACCGGTTACACCGTCATACTCGATCGACGTAAGTACCACCGGGGTGGTGGTTCTGGAGTTCGTTGCCACCGTAAAGACATGGCGCAGCTGCAGCTCATAGGGTCTGTAGCTGAGCTTCAGTACCCCGCTGCCCTTTTTCCTGATGATGCCTGTTGCCGTTGACGGTTCTGCCGGTGAAGCCGTGCAGCCTGCTATTACAGCTCCTGCTGCGAGCCCGCCGATTTTGATGAAATCTCTCTTCTTCATATAGTCTTAAAAATACCAGCTATGCTGTGAGACACGGACAAACCCTTCCCCGGAAGGAACGCCGGCAATCCTTCTTGCTCCCTGCAGGATCTCCAGCAGATAATCGCTGTAGTTTGCCCTGGTTGAATCAAAGCTGTTGATCCTTACCAACCGCGATGAGTGTATAAACTCAGTGTCACCTATATACATTCCCGTATGGGTGATGCCTGGCTTTCCGTCCCTGACTCTGCCGAAAAAGAGCAGATCACCGGGGGCAAGCGAATCACTGCCATTCTCAATGCTTCTCTCTAAACCATACCTGAATTGCCCTGAAGCATCACGCGTAAGTATCAATCCTGCAGAGTAATAAATTGTTTTTGTAAATCCGCTGCAATCCACACCCTTTGTAGATGTTCNNACGGAGTGCCAAGAAATGTGCGGGCAAATTTTATCATCGTGACAGGGTCGGGTTCGGTTTTATCAGCCCATACCCTGAAATCCGTCACTTCACTTTTTTTGACGAGACCCTCCCTTCCGTCAGGAAGCCTGACGCTGAAGTGATCTCTATTCTCACCGGTTTTTGCGAGAACGACCCCGAAGACTATGTCCGAAACTGTCATCTCATCAGCGTCAGTGATCACGCCAGTGTTTTTCAGGTATATCAGTCTATCGCTCTCTTTCCAGGCAACCAGTCCGCTGTCACTCAACTCAGCCACCGGGTCATCGGTCCATCCGATATAAGAATCAGGCGTCTGAACCATCAGCCATCCCCCACGCTTGTTGAGTATCTTCACAGGGGTGCCCATAAGAGCCTGGGTAGCCATCTCCGCCGAATGTGACGGCTTTGTTCGCATGTTGCAAACGCTTACCGACACCAGTCCCCAGGGGTTTTCCACAACCGCGGGATCAGGAAGCACGGAGATACTGTCTGTGTAACTGTAACCTGAGTTGTTCAGGAAAGAAATGATCTCTTCCTTTGCCTGCGGCAGGTTCGTTTCACCCTGTGCAATCAGGAGTCCGCCCTCTCCCATAACCATGTTAATGTCACAAAGGGCTTCTCCATGCTGGGGCACCATGACAGCTGCGATTGAATCAAGCTGTTCCTGCAGGTCGGCAGGAACCTCTTTATTCTGACATCCCGCCAGCTGAATCACACATAATAAGGGGATAAGGTAGTTTAAGGGTTTCATGAAAGTTGTATTACATCTTACAAATCCAAATTTAAATATTAATCATATTCAAGTCAATAGATGAACGAATTTATTTACTTTGAAATACTAAGTTTGCAGTGATCGCCGGGGACAATCCTTGACGGAATAATCCGGGCACCGCTGAAGAACAGGATAAAATTGACTGGTGCCAACAAATTAATATGCAGTATATGAGAACATTAACAAACCATTTCACCAGAATCCGGATGGTATTAGCACTGACATTTGTCTTTTCCGGGGTGATGAGGGGACAGATGGTTGAATCCGGCCTCGAGAACCTGATGAGGGACAATTTTGCCATCCTGAAGGGAAAAAGAGTGGGTCTGGTCACCAATCCGACCGGTGTTGACCGCTATCTGAGGTCAACTGTTGACATTCTTTTCAATGCTCCGGATGTTAAGCTTGTTGCCCTATACGGCCCTGAACATGGCGTCAGGGGCGAGTTCACTGCGGGTGAATATATTCTTTCTGAAAAAGATGCGTCTACCGGTCTGCCGGTTTACAGCCTCTACGGGAAGACGCGTAAGCCAACGAAAGAGATGCTGCAGGAAATAGATATACTTGTGTATGACATCCAGGATATCGGATCCAGGTCATACACCTTTATCAGCAGCCTGGGGCTCCTGATGGAGGCTGCGGCGGAGAACAACATCCCCGTGGTTGTACTCGACAGACCCAACCCTCTGGGTGGTATACGCATGGAAGGCGCCATCACCAGGCCCGGATTCTTTTCATTCGTCAGCCAGTTTGCCATACCTTATATACATGGCCTCACGGTCGGCGAGCTTGCCATGCTCCTGAACGGGGAAGGCATGCTGGCTAACGGTGTGCAATGTGACCTCCGGGTTGTAAAGATGAGCGGCTGGTCAAGGATAATGTATTTCGAGGAGACAGGATTGCCATGGGTTTTGTCCTCACCGCATGTACCTCACAAGGACTCCCCGCTCTTTTATCCGGCAACCGGGATAGTCGGCGAGCTATATGCTGTCAGTATAGGTGTTGGCTATACAATTCCGTTCCAGACCTTTGCAGCAGAGTGGATAAACGCCGACACGCTCGCGGGAAGACTGAACAACCTGAGCCTCCCGGGAGTGATCTTCAGACCGATACATTACAAACCCTATTACAGTACACTGCAGGGGAAAATGGTCCACGGAGTACAGATCCACCTGACCGATCCCTCCGTCGCCCCGCTCTCAGTGCTTCAGTTTTACATAATGCAGGAGGCTCACAACCTCTGGCCCGACAAGAACCTGTTTGAGATGTGCGACCCCTCTCGGCACTCGATGTTCGACAAGGTGTGCGGCACCGATGAAGTGAGAAAGGCTTTCACAAAATCTTTCAGGGTGAGCGATATCATGGGCTTATGGACCAATGACATCCCGGGATTCAGAAAGACAGCATCGAAATATTTCCTGTACGACTAATTGCCCGGCCTCAAACCACGCAATCTAATCACTTACCTGTGTTCAGGCTGCGGCCTATGGCATTCGGCACACTGCACCCCTGCTTTCTGTCCGCAGGTCTCAGAGCAGCATCTCACCCTCTACACTCTTTTCAAGCTCGCGGGCATGCTTAAGGAACTCATTTATATGCATCTCCCTGTAGTATACCATGCCATGAGTGCCCCTGAGCTTGAGACTCTCATTCTCGTAGAAGAAGTCCTTGCCCAGGATCAGTTGAACCTGCTTGAACTGCTCAACCCAGACCTGCTGAGAGAGGTCACTGAATGGGCCGTCATAAGCAGGGCTCGGGAACGATGCATTCACCTGGCTGACATAGCAGTCGCGGAACGACTGGTTCAATACGGCCATGGAGTTAAGAGAGACCGGCACGAATACATTGGCTTCAAACGGCAGGAACCTGAACCAGACATTCCGGTATCCAATAATTCTCAGTTCTGACAGGTCCTTCTCCAGGCTCCATTGTCGCAAAGCCTCGGCTATTGCCTGGAGAACCTTGTAATGAGTGTCGGGACCTGATCCCTCTGGATCGAAAGCGAGGCTGATGATCGTTGGCTGAATGCGCCTGAGACACTGAAGTATCGGTTCCACATCACGATTACGGTCAGGTTGTTGCGTGAAGATATCCCCGGTATAGAACCCCAGTCTCAGATGCTCAATATTTCTTACCGGAACACCGTAATGGGCCCACACCAGCTCCTCCTCAAACTCCCGGAGCATACCCTTAAGCCGCTGTATATCCGGTGGATTCTTTTCACCGCTGTAGCTTGAATTTATCAGATCGATGTTTTGCCGGATCTGTGCCTCCAGTTCATCCTTTGAACGAAGTTTGTAGATATCCACCATCGCCCTGACTATCCTGTGGCATAACCCCCTGAGCTTTCCTGCCTCATCCTTGTCGGCCACCTTATCGAGGTAATGGCTCACATCCTTATCCCACTTGAATTTATATCCTGCTTCAAAAAAATCAGGATAAGCGAGCATCTGTATCTTGTCAATGGATATCAGGCGCAGCGTCTCTTTAAGCAGGCCCTGAATCATGGTGTTAGTGACGGCGGTAAAGCCCGATGTGAGTACAGAGAAGTGAAATTTATTTGTTATCTCCCTCAACTGAGGTATTATGGCCGGGAAAATACCCAGCATTATATCATCATGGTGCGGGCCGGTATGAAAGAATATGGCATTCCTCTCCCTCCTGAGGCCTGCCTCAATCTTCCGCTTGGTTGATTCAATTACATCATTGACTCTCTCGAGGCTCAGATCCGGTATCAGCGAACAGTGCTCATCGTTCTCCAGGTCTTCCGGAACCAGTTTGTGCGCGTATTTTTCAATTCTCTGGCACAGCTCGAAGATTGCCCTTTCGGTCTTTTCGAAGGTCCATTCGCTCTCACGGTAATATCTTTCTATGGTGTCATGCAACTGCACCGAAGCTCCCTCTGTTATGTAGAACCGGGCATTAGCACAGGCCTGCAGAACAGTCGCCGGGTATAGGTTGTCGGGACCGTTTTCGAGAGCATTCTTTACCACTTGTGCTTTGGCATCACCGGCGGCAAAGATGATTGCCACCGCATCCGGGTTAAAGGTTATGGTTCCCAGTCCTATAGTAATTACCAGTCGCGTCCGCGACACCTCTATGCCTCCAAGATCCCCGGCCGATGCTGCCTGTGTCTCGAAGTTGGTGGCAGTGAGCCTTGTTGCTGAGTTGTGATCACTGCCCCTGGTGTTAAACGCAATGTGGCCGTCAGGACCGATACCTCCCAAAAAGAATCCAATTCCTCCCAAATTACGGATCTTCCTCTCATAACTGGTGCACCAGTTGTCAATCTGGAAGATGGAAGCCTGCTGCAGCTTCTCAACGGGGTTGAGAGCCTCCCTGTTCCGGAGGGTGAGGTCAATAAGGTTATCAGGGAAGACCTCCGAATAGTGCATGCCATCTGCAAGCTTTATCTCCTCGGTGTTTATCAGAAGCGCCCTGGAAGGATCCAGGTCGAAGCCGTCAATGTAATACTTGCTGACATAGTCGAAGAAACTGTTGTGCTGGTGTGGATTGATGGGGTAAAACTCATCGATCTGGACAAAATGTAGTCCTCTCAGTGACGGTTTATCATTAAGGAACAGTCCGTTATCTTCCCTGATCTTACGCGCAGCCGGCGTGTCCCAATTATTCAGCAGGTACTGGGTCCATTTGATAAAATACTCGGGAGTCTTGCCTGTGGGAAGGCTTATGACTCCCCCGGGGTTGCCGGCTACCCACTCGAGGAACCTCAGTGCGGTGAGCAACCCGAGGTTTGGAAAATTCTTCACTACCAGATATGGCAGTTTTGCCGTGATCTTCTTCCTCCCTGAACGATTAAAGAATGTCTGTTCAACCTTGCTAAACCCTGCAGTATTCATGTTTCCTGGTTTTAATGTTTCTTCGTTATTTTTTAAGAGCGTCATACATCACCTCTACGGGGTGCACTGCTTTTTTCCCGGTGCCGTCAGCAATGTGATGGCGGCATGATGTCCCGGGTGCGGTAATGACGGTGTCTGGTTCTGCTCCTCGTACGGCAGGAAAGAGCACCATCTCGCCTATCTTCATGCTCAGGTCATAGTGTTCCTTTTCATAGCCAAAAGCTCCGGCCATGCCGCAACAACCGTCGTTAATCTCCTCAACCCTGTAGTTGGCGGGAAGGGAGAGCATCCGGATGGTTGGTTTGGTGGAGGCTATCGCTTTCTGCTGGCAGTGGCCGTGCAGGAGGACCTTCAGGGGATGATCAGTAAACTGTTCTGCGGAGATATTTCCCCTGTCAATCTCACGGCAGATGAACTCTTCAAAGAGAAAGGCATTTCGGGCGATGGCCCTGGCCTCGCCTGCAAGGGCTTTGCCGGCAATCTCAGGATACTCATCACGGAAGGTAAGCAGAGCCGACGGCTCAATGCCTATCAATGGCCGGTCGTCTGAAACTATATCTTTAAGCATGAGGATATTGCTTATGGCTATTTTGCGTGCCGACCTCAGCATGCCCTTGGAGAGGAAGGTGCGACCACTCTCGCGGTGGCGCGGGATGGTGACCTCATAGCCAAGCTTATCAAGCAGCATCACCGCCTTTATACCTATGTCACTCTCGTTATAATTGGTGAACTCGTCGGCAAAAAGGCACACGGTGCCCTTTTTGCCGTTAACTGAGGCACTCCTGCTGCTATGCCGTCTATCCCATGCCCTTAGAGTAGTCTTTGAGAGCGCCGGTATCGGGCGCCTGACGGAGAATCCTATCAACCGCTTGAACAGCGAGGTGCCCGTCAGAAAATTTGTTACCGGGCGTACCATCATGCCGGGCGCATAAAGCCTCGGCAGCCATGCTATCAGCCATGAGCGGAAGGGCACATGATGGATGTCATACCAGTGCTGCATGAACTCGGCCTTGAACTTTGCCACGTCGACATTTGAGGGGCACTCCGACTTGCAGGCCTTGCATGAGAGGCAGAGGTCCATGACCTTGTATATCTCCTCGTGGTCAAAGCGCTCTTTCCTGTCCGACCGTGTAAGAAACTCCCGTAGGATGTTTGCCCTGGCGCGGGTCGATTTGTCCTCATCGCCCGTGGCCATGAAGGTGGGGCACATCGTACCCCCTACGAGGGCGCTCTTGCGGCAGTCGCCCGAGCCGCTGCACTTCTCCGTTGCATAGAGCAGCCCCTCCTCCTCCGGGAACTCAAAGACGAGACCCGGCACGCGGGTGGTGACCCCTGCAGTATATCTCAGGTTTTCAGTTATAGGAGGCGTATCGGTGATTTTGCCCGGGTTGAATACCCCGCCGGGGTCCCAGCTCTTCTTGATCTCCTTCAGCAGACCGTAGTTATGGTCTCCCAGCATCAGCGGAATGAACTCGCCCCTCAGCCTTCCGTCGCCGTGTTCGCCGCTAAGCGAGCCGCGGTACTTCTTCACCAGCCTGGCGATATCCTCCGCCAGTCCGTGGAAGGTGCGTATGTCATCAGGATCCTTCAGGTCAAGCAGCGGGCTGAGATGCAGTTCGCCTGTGGCTATATGTGCATAATAGGCGCAGCTCAGGCCGTACTTTTCGAGTACCTGTACCGCTTCAGCGATGTAATCGGGGAAGAGTTCAGGCAGAACGGCAGTGTCTTCTATCACCTGCACGCTCTTCTTTGATCCCGGGATATTGAGCAGCACTCCGAGACCCGCCTTGCGAAGCTCCCATACTCTTGCCATTTCGTCGGCCGAGGTGACAAGCGGGAAGTGGTAACCATAACCTGCACCAAGCATGTCAGACTGAATGGCGGCGGCAGCCTGCTCAATCTCCTCCAGGGTTGGTCTTGTTATTTCAATGATGAGGATGACTTTCGGGTTTCCCTTCACGAAGAAGCGGTTGCGGCTCTGCTCTATGTTGTCCTTTGTACAACTGAGGATATAGTCATCAATCAGTTCAATGGCAGCGGGATGATGCTTCAGAGCGATAATGTTTGCCCTGACGGCATCCTGCAGGCTGCCGAAGTGAGCGCAGAGCAGTCCGGTCTTCTGTTCGGTCACCGGCACCAGGTTCAGCTTCATGGATGTGGTGAAGGCCAGTGTTCCCTCAGAGCCTGCAAGGAGCTTGCATATGTTGATCTTCTCTCCGTTCTCTGTGAAGGGATCGGTCATCAGGAGAGAATCGAGGGCATAGCCGTTGTTGCGCCGCCTCAGGTCAGGGTGCGGGAACTCCCGAGTGATCTCCTCTGCATTGCGCTTATCGGAGAGCATGTCACGGAGGTTCCTGTATATTCTTGTCTCAAGGAGTTCCGGGTCACCGTCGCACTTCGCATTGAACTCACCGGTGGTGAGGGCGCTGAAGTGTGCCTCCGAACCGTCAGAGAGAATGGCATCCACCTCGAGGATATGGTCTCTCACACTTCCGTGTATGAGCGAATGAGCCCCGCATGAGTTGTTCCCGAGCATGCCTCCCATGCAGCAGCGGTTGGCTGTTGAGGTCTCCGGCCCGAACTGAAGGTTGTGTGAGGCCAGGTAGCGGTTCAGCTCCGCCAGGATGACACCCGGTTCAACCACCACCCATCGCTCCTGTGGGTTGAACTCCACGATGCAGTTCAGGTATTTTGATATGTCCATGACAATACCCGGTCCCACAACCTGTCCTGCCAGCGAGGTGCCCGCCCCGCGCGGTATAACCGAGGTGCCTTCGCTCTGCGCAAAGGCAATAATCTTCTTTATATCGGCTAAGCTGCCGGGCCGCGTCACTGCAAGAGGGATTTCCCTGTAGGCGGAGGCGTCTGTGGCATAAAGGATCCGTTGGGTGTTATCAGAGTAGAGATCACCTTCCAGCTCTGCCCGCAGGCTGTCAAATCTCAAATCATTTTTCATGGAGTGTGATCATTTTCAGTACTATCTGGTGCTCTTTTTTCCGAATGAAGGGTCTATCCTTAGCAGTGAGACCGCAATGAGTGGTACTATGCTGCAGATCATCACCCAGAGGAAGAAGTGATTGTAACCGAGTTGCTCCTGCAGCCAGCCTGCAAATAATCCGGGCAGCATCATTCCAAGTGCCATGAAGCCGGTGCAGATGGCATAATGGGCTGTCTTGTATTTCCCATCAGAGAAATATATCAGGTAGAGCATATATGCTGTAAACCCGAAGCCGTAGCCAAACTGCTCGACAAAAACACATATGTTAATAATTAGCAGGTTATCTGTCTGGGTAAAACTCAGATACAGGAATGTTGCTGCAGTCAGCAGCATGCTCAGGGTCATTGGCCACAGCCATTTCTTCAGGCCGCCGGAAGCTGCCACTACACCACCTATAATACCTCCCGCGGTAAGGCCGATTATGCCGA
This sequence comes from Bacteroidales bacterium UBA1458, assembly GCA_002325785.1. Classification (GTDB taxonomy): domain Bacteria; phylum Bacteroidota; class Bacteroidia; order Bacteroidales; family VadinHA17; genus SR-FBR-E99. The sequence continues at coordinate 22,570 of DCSU01000135.1, forward strand.
TGGTTCCATAAACCAGCCCGACCTCCCCGGTTGTCAGCCCCAGCCCGCCCTTGTCAATGGGATCAAGCAGAAACGGATTGATCAGCTTCAGCAACTGAGCCTCCGCGAACCGGAAGGTCAGCATGAAAAAGAGGGCTACCCCTACCTGCGGTTTCCTGAAGAAAGTCGCGAATGTCTGCCCGAACTCCCTCAGTACATCAGAGGGTTTAAGATCTGCACGGGGTGCGTCGGAATCCGGCCTGGGCAGGATAAACCTGTGCCAGAAACTAAAAACGAAGAACAGCCCGGCAAGGACAAAGAATGTGACCGCCCACGACATCGGGATGTTTCCCGACAGCCCCTCATAATTGACTGACGTATTACTGGTAAGCTTGGAATCTGCCTGGAACACCATGTAAGCCGGTTTATCCCAGTTCGATTCGTTAAAGACAAGATGGCCTCCCTGGATGAGGGCAATGCTCTTGTCTCCCTTATTCAGGACGGTATTAAGGACTACCTTATCCCCTGGCTCGGGTGACCCGGACAGTCTGACGGGAACAACAGCCACGCTTCCCGTCACTGAAGCAACACTCCCTCTCTCCTCTCCGAAGTTTTCACTGATCCATACACCCAGTGGCTCTGAAACCTCTGTGGCCCACCACCCCTTTTTCTCTAATTTTTGTTCCTCCGCCTGCACAAAACCGTAACCAAGGTTGGAGGCCCTGATTGAATCAAGAAGAATGTTCAGGCTGTCTCTGTCAACAGTTTGAGTGCTTATCTTCAGCGAATCATGTTCAAGAAAAAAATACATTTCACCCCTGCTCTCCGGTACTGCCGCAACATAAGGCATCTCCAGAACAGTTTTTGAGTAACCGGGTGATGCCTCGATGAATAGCTCGACGGGCTCCCTGCCGGAAGAGCTTTCAAGAAAACCTGCCAGAATTACGAGCAGTCCCTGCCCGGTGATTGTGGCAATCCGGTAAAAGGTGCTGCGGATGCCCACATACTTGGCCTGCTGGTTGGTGTTCAGGCCGAGCATGTAAAAGCCGTCTGCCGCTATATCATGGGTGGCTGAGCCAAATGCAAGCAGCCAGAAGAAAGCGAGGGTGATCTTGAAAAAGAGTGATGCCGGAATTGTAAGAGCGATGCTCGCAAAACCCAATGCAAGAACAAGCTGAGTAATCACAATCCACCATCTTTTGGTCTTGAGCAAATCAACCAGCGGGCTCCAGATCGGTTTTATAACCCATGGCAGGTAGAGCATACTGGTGTACAGGGCGATGTCGGCATTGGAGATACCCATCCGCTTATACATAATCACGGAAATTATATTAACCGCAACATAGGGCAGGCCTTCAGCCAGATAGAGGGAAGGTATCCATGCCCAGGGCGAACGGGTTGTGTTTTGTGCTGCCATGCTTATAGCTTATTGAACTTGTATCCCTTGTTCGTGTAAAAATCAATTATCTCCTGGAGCCTCAGATAAAGCTTGTCACTCCTGGCCGGGTCGGTCCCCGGATGAATGAGTATCAGGGCGCCACTGAGTCCCTCCGGCGACCCGGCCTCAAAACCTGCCAGTCGCTTCACCAGCTCATCGGATGAACGGAAGTTTGCCATGTCAGGAGTAGTATAATCCGCATTGGTACCTGTGCCCGGAGTGAAATTGACAAGGGTCAGGCCCATCTCTTCGCTCCACCTGCTGATGGCGCTGTTATACCACTCATACGGCGCCAGAAAGAACTGCGGCTTCTGCTTCTTCAGCCCCACCTTCTGCAAAGCCGTAAAGTTGTTTCTGAGATCAGCGTTGAACTGCTCTTTGCTTAACAGCAGCGTATCACGGTTCTCCCACGGGATATAAAGCAGGTGAGCATCGGAATGGGGTCCGAGATAATGCCCATCCGATATGATCCTCCCGGTTACCTTTGCCCACTCTTTATTTCTGAGGAAGTTTCCCGTCAGGAAGAAGGATCCTTTTATTTTGTTGTTATCAAGGACATTAAGTATATGCTCAAATCCCTCTCCAAATTCATCAGCAGAAAACAGGAGGTAAATATTTTTGTCTTCCGAACCCTTCCTGATCATGGCGCCGTGAACATCATATACATCTCCCGATGTGCCTGTCTGCGCTTTCCTTCCCTCCTTCTCAAGGGTTGAGAGATAATAACTCAGGCTTGCGGTACCGTCGAGAGTGGGCTCATTGGTGCTGTAATCCCCAATATCGTCGTGATAGACCACACTGCCACCCTGGAAGGCGGCGTACGGGTCGGGCCTGAGGAGGGTCAAACCCTTCAGGTTCTCATGTATTGTCTTGTTGATCGGCCCGTCAATCAGTCCGCCTGTGGTTGTCACCCCCAGGTAACGGGTGACGGCCGAGTGGGGATAAAGAGGATAGTCGCCTCCTGCGGGCAACCCGCATATCATGGATGTGCCCCACGGGTTGCAGCCAAACAGCCAGTCTCTCATGGCGGCCTCCATGTGGTCATACCTGGTGTCTCCTGTAGCCTCGCGGTAAAGCCTGCACTGGGTCAGCGCTGCAGCCACATAGTTATTGGAGCACCATACAAAGGGTATCTTCACCTGGAAAACATCATTCTGATCTCGCCGGTAGATTAGCTCCAGTCCCCTGCGCATGAATTCAGTATACTTCCCTGAGTACTCCGTTTCAGATAGCCCGAGTCCGGCGTGACCGAGGTTAACGAAGGGATAGAACTGGTAATGGCGTGCAGTGTCTTTCTCAATCCACGGGGT
>DCSU01000135.1:25339-25712 GCA_002325785.1 Bacteroidales bacterium UBA1458
ATGTCGTCAACATAATTATCTTCCTCATAGAAATAGGGCGAGACGTTGCACGCTGTCTGTGTAGCCCCCAGGTCAGTCTGTGCAAACTCAAACGCATCGATGGATTTTGCTGCCATTTTCCGGGCCAGCTCCGGGTCGCTCTCCCCGAACACCTTCGCTCCCATGGCAAAGACCGATGCAAACTTGCCGGCGGTGGATGCCACCCCCTCGGTGCGGTTCTTAAACTCCGCCAGTCCCTGTGGCTTGCCGGTCACGAAATATACTGGCCTGTATGGACCGAGACCGTATTCAGCCATATCAAGGTTCGGCAGGCGGAAGCCCTGGTGGTCACGGTCGTCGGCCACCTGGTTGTACATCACCCCGCTGTCAGGGT
>DCSU01000135.1:25743-36620 GCA_002325785.1 Bacteroidales bacterium UBA1458
GCCCGCGGAATCATGCGTGTCGCCGTAAACCTCAGGCGATTTTTCGTATGCAAACATCATCTGGTAAACCGAGTTGGCTGTGGTTGCCGTGTAGCGAAGGTGATCGCTGGCATCATGGTATCCGCCCCGAACATCAATGACAGTACCGGAGAGTGTCGGGTGATCAACGATCATGCCGTCATGTGAATGACACGAGTCGGCCAGGAAGGGGTTGTATCCGCATCGCTGCTGCCTGATATAGTTAAGTATGAAATCGGCTGTTCCCTCATAGACCCCGGCCCCGATCCGGAATGTCTCAGACCGGGCCTGCCCGAATACTATATAGTATCCCCCCGGCTCCGTCAGCTGCGAGAAATCGAGCCTTGCAGCAGCTGCCATACCCCATACCGCGCCGTCATATAATAACGTCTTACCCTTGAATACCGCTTTGTCTGTCAGCGCCTCGTATACGGTGAAGGAAGAGCCTGCGCCGGGTTCCTGTGATATGTAAACTGCAACCTTTACTGATGAGGGAAGGTAACCCAGCTGGTTGATTCTTATCCAGGCATCAGCCTTAACAGAAAAGACTACAAGGCTCAGCAGCAGTAATGCGAAAACCCTCTTGCCCATCTCAGTAGATTTTTTTGATTGCAGCATTCACAAAATAATGAGCCAGAATTTCCCGGTATGTGTATCCTGATGCACCCATCACTGCAGCTCCTATCTGGCAGAGGCCCACTCCATGACCCCATCCTGCTCCATGCAGGATGAAGAAAGGTTCCCCTGCCCGTTCGGCGGTTTCGACAAAAAACGCGGAGCTGTAGAGATGTGTTTTAGAGAGGGCTTTCCTTATCTCAAGCTCCTTGCCAATGATCATCGTCTTCCTGTCTCCTGTAATCTTCAGCCTTACAATCCTGCCGGAGGTGCCCCTGGTCATGGGAACCAGGGCTGTCACGGTACCAAAATCAGTCCCGGTCCTCTCTCTAATAAGCATGCTAAGTTCGCTTTGCGAATAGACAACTTTCCATCTGAAGAAGTCATTTGTCTCCTGGTCATAGTTGTTAAGCACCTGTCCAAGTATCTCCCTGTCGCGGGTATTGCAGAAGGCTTCGGGATTACCCCGGATCCACTCCACGGCATTTGCCTCAACCGTCAGGTCGGTTTCATAACCCTCCTGCGGTTTGCTGTTATCAATCAGCCTCTGCAGATAGGGATGGCTGACCGGCTCCCATACGTTCTCAAACAGTTCGGTGATGCCGCCGCAGCACTTCGAGTAACGGGCATCACAGATATTGTCACCTGACATCAGCACCTCGCCGTCTGTCTCCCTGACGGCGTGTTCTACGACCTGTGTCGAGGCTCTTGTTATGCCCTGGTAACGCTGGCAGTGGTCATCTGCGCACACATCGAAATCTTTATGATCCTCCCGGTCATACCACCTGGTAAGTTCTGTCGCTGTCACAAAACTTGTCCGGTATCTCTCCGTCTCCTCACTAAGCCTGAGGGTCTTATCTATCTGCGCCAGCAGCCAGCTCCGTGATATGACGGCGTGCGCCTTCAACAGCTCTACTGATGATGTGGCGCTCATCTCCGAAGAGATGACACTGAGCAGGTAATCTTCAACAGGCAGAATATTAATTGCAGTCACCAGTCCTCCACGGATGATAAACTTCAGCATTCCGCTAAAGGTCTGGTCCTCATTCCTTTGCCAGTGGAAGTCGACCCCTATTGTCACGGCATGGAGGGTGAAGCTGCAGTTTTCATATACTGAAGGTGTGAGGATAATCTCTGACCCGGCCTCAACAAGGTCATCTTCAGTTTGCAGAAGCAACTTCCCGTCCCTGGTTAAAGCCGTATAACTGCCGGTCAGCACCTTGCTGCCATCCCCGTATTTGAACGTACCGTTGAGAGTGAATGTCAGTCCGCTGCCTGAGACAATGCCGACGCTGATCTCCGGGGCTCTTTGTTCTGTCATATCGATTGTGCCGTTAATATTTTTACATCTTCTTCGCTAAGGCAAACCTCCGTCATAATGGCTGCAATGTCAGCCGGGGTAATCTTATTGAAGTCCTCCTCCCTGGGTGTGATAAATACACCTCCAAGGTCCACGGAGGCAGGGCTTAGCAATATTTTTTCATCGCCTGTGGCGAAATAGCATGCCGGCCTGTGTACACGGCGGGGTATGATATGTACAGTCCACTTATCGTCGTCGCAATATGCAAGTATGTTGAACATGGGTTCCGGCCTGTCAGGCTGGGAGCAGGCAAACCCTGCGTAAAATTTATCAAACAGGCTGGCAATTTCAATCTCATCTGTTCCCTTCAGTGTCACCATACCCCGACCATAGCCTCGCCATAACCACGCCTCCGTGCTGCGGGCAGTTAATGCTTTTGAACAGAGCAACGTATTGCTGAAATCCTTTTCCACAGGGAGGAATCCCCTGTTGCCGGCCTGAAAGTGGAGATGATCTGGTGCCGACGCCCCGCACTGAGGGCCGTTATAGAAGATAACATACTCAGGCAGCGCCCGGGCGAGACTGAGCATCGTGCCGAAGCTCCCCGCAATCCGCTGGGGGACATGAGACCCGGAGACTATGGTCAGGTGTCTCCGAAAAATGGGGAAGGGGTTAATAAGTATGACAAAATCATCTCCGAACGGTTCTCCCCTCTGTTCCGGAGGACGGTTGCTCTCACAAAGGAAGCAGGGTCTTGCCTCAATTGAGCGTGCATCAATTTTAGCCGCCGATGAGGTTATGCGCCCCGGGTTGAACTGAACGGCAATAGTATACCCTGCAAAGGAGACCTCCCTTACTTTAACATTGTCAAGCTGCCGGTAGTTATCGCGAGCCTGGCTCCACTCCGCAAGCTGACTGTCAAACAGTTCCCTTACTCTCTGTGAATAATCCTTCATCAGGTGTTTATTTTTCGCTGCTTTCCAGCATCCTTTTCCTGGCGAGGAGCTCTATGGTCCTGATCTTGTCCTTATAAAGATTGTGAATGTTCATTTTAGCAACATCAAGTATGGCATCGGAGTTCTCATCCCACCTGCGGCAGAGATAAAGCGGTTCATATATCCGCCCTATCTGGTAGTGCCGGCTTATTGCCAGTCCCACCGCATAATCCTCACCGTAGCTCACATTGGGCACCCTGATATTCCTGAGCACAGGTGTGTAAAATGCCCTGGGTGCTCCCAGTCCGTTGATCCTTAGTGCATTATTACGACCATTGTCCGGTGTCCACTCCTTANNTGTGTCCACTCTTTATGGTCTATCAGTCCTGGCGGGATATCCTTCAGCTCAAAGTTCACCATTTTATACGAGCCTACCACCATGGCGCACTTCTGTTCGCGGAAGGCTTCCAATACCCTTGTGATAACCGAATCATCAATGTAAAGATCGTCGCTGTCGAGCTGAATTGCAAACCGCCCGCACTTCTCACTCATTATTGCCTCGTTCCAGCAACCGCCGATACCAAGGTCCTTCCTTTCAGGTATGATATGCACCACCCTGCTGTCAGCGGCATAAGACCTTATTAAATCCGTGGTACCGTCAGTGGAGTAGTTGTCCACAATAATGAGATTGAACCTGTAGTCTGTCTTCTGACTCAGCACCGAGGCAATGGCATCGCCTATGGTTTTCACCCTGTTTCTTACAGGTATGACCACCGATGCATCAACCTCAAATCCCGGGGCGTCAAATTCAATCTCCCTGAACTGTGGTCTGAGCCATGCACCGATGCATTTGAGGTGGCTGGTGCAGGCTTTCTCCATTTCAACCTGTACTGCACGATTGCGAGGATCAACATAGTCAAACTGTTTCTCGCCCGACTTGCGGGTGTCAGTCTCAACCTCCGTATATAGCAATTCCTGGATGTGAACCAGCGGGTAGGTCTGTGAAACCTTTAGCCGCAGGTCACAAAGTCCTGCAAAGCTGTAATCCTCATTCATGCGGTCACATGCATCACGGAATGCCTCGGCGCTGTAAAGGATAACAGATCCGAAATTAAAATCATCGCGGAGGCTCCCCTCCTGGTAATCGATGACTGGATGTGCCGACAGTGCCTCATTTTTCCTCTCAAAATAATCGGAGTAGACCATCCCTGCACCGGTGTTGTCACATATCTGCATCATCCTGTTCAGGGCGAAGCTCCCCAGGTCAAGAGGGAATCCTTTGCTGTAGGTGAGAACATAGTCAGTGTCAGCAACCGCAGCCATTTTTTTCAGGGCGTCGGTGGAAGCAAAAGCAGCAGCGCGCAGGTAACCGGCTTCAACTCCCTGGGCGATCTCCTGATGGTCTGGAGGGATCACTATAAAGATCTTGCCAGCGACACCGGAGGCTCTCAGTGAATTGACCGTAGATGTGACCGATCCGGTGTCAGACCATGGCAGAAAGCATGTTATGGTTTTTCCCTTCATATCAGGCTATTTCGTCAGTAAAAAATTCAATATCTGTTTCATGAGCAAGTCTCTCTCTGCCTGGGAGTTGATAGTTTCGAAGGGAAAGCCCATGACAAAACTTCTCGCCTCTCCTCTGTGCATCACTGCGGCAGAGGTGTTGTTTTCGGAGTACCTGAGGGCAGTAAGGGAGAGCTTGTCAGCCGGTTCTATCGCATCAGGAGCCTCAGCAGCATAGAATGAATCGAACAGACCGGTGTTGAATCCATAACTGCCGGCAAAATAAGGCTGTGCAATGTCGGTGGCATAGAGTTCTCCTGTTCTGACGGCATGATCTGTCCGGGGCTTGAAGTGCAGTGTAGCCATAACTCTGGCTGAAGCGACAGAATCGGCCAGCATCACCATTTCAGTACCGGTGTAAGACCCTGACATAAATAGTGGCATGTAAGCTTCCTTCATTCTTTCCAGGCTCCTAAGAAATTCAGGAGTATAGATCTGAAACTCCTTTTTCTCAGGATCAAACACTGCATCAGTGGTCTTCTCCTCGCCAAAAATAAGGTCGACTGCGCACCAGGGTTTCAGGTCAAAGTCCTCATTATTGAATACCTCGTCGCTTACCGACAGGAATGACTTTCCGGCAGCCATGACCGACAGGCCATGAATATAGGGAAAGTCAAATGTATTGCCGGCTATGATGTGTCCCTCCCTGTCGGAGTAAGAGGCGCCCCATCCTGCATTGTCATCGTCAGTCCATGGCGATCTGCGTTCAAAATCATACTGGTCACCGGTACCCGTGAAGTCATACCTGTCAGCCACTCCGCGGTCATCCCACCAAGCCACGCCGGCCATTCCATCGCGATCGAACCATGTCGGGCCCGATATGCGGTCAAACCCGTTTACCAGCAGTACGGTGCCGTCAGCACCTGACTTCAGGCCCACAGACAGCGTCTCTGAAGGGAAGCTCTCTCCCCCTTCATTCACGGCCGTCACCCTGAAGCTGAAGACTGTGTCATAAGCCGGCAGCTCAGTTTCAAATGAGGTGCCGCTCACCGCTGTGCCGTTGTTGAAGCCGCCGCTGCCGGTACGCATGTACACCCTGTATGATGAGGGGACAGCGGTGGACTCAATTGGGTCATTGACCGGTCCCCAGCTAAGCCTGACCTTTTTCCCTTCCAGGGGTGCAAGGGCCATATGAGACACGGGAAGAGGATGAACAGTATACTCCGTACCGGAGGCGGTTGCCAGGTATCTCAGGATGCCTTTGTATACGGCACGGCTGACATGGAACCTGAACCTGGGGTCAAACCCGTAACGCTGATCAGCAAGGTTCTGATGTGACAGCAGCTCCAGTAGCATGGCGGGCACATCCGGCTTGCGGGCTTCGTAGTAAGACCTGTCCCACAAACCGCGACGGGTCCACTCCGGGTTAAACAAGATCCTTATATCCTCAACGATCTGCGTCTGGATAATATCAGTAAGGTCACGGCTGGCAAGACGGCTTGTACCGTCGGGGAAAAGACCCTGGTTTGAGAGGGTTGAATAAATGCCAAGGGTACCTACTACGGAATCATCCGGTGTTACTCCCGCATCGGTATGGAATGCAAAGGAGAGGTCCAACGGAATGCCCATGCCTGTTACCCCAGTACCGTCAGGATTGCGGATAAGGTAATTGACCCATTCGGAACGTGACATATAATCATCGTTATAGTCATTTTTCCCATTATTGCGAGTGTAAACGAGGGTATCAGGCATGCCGGCATACTGAAGCCAGTAGCGTGCAGCTTCAAGATACCTGGGCTTGCCGCTGAGCTTCCATCTGTAGGTAATACTGTCAGACCGGGTATCAGGAGCTGCCGTCTGACTGCCGGCGTTGAGCGACCACTGGTTTGATATTACCGAGGTTGCGGGCCGGCGGGCTACATTGCCCATTCCTCCTCCGAAACGCACGGCATCAACAGCTGCCTCCGAACCATCATAGCCCGTTATTGTGACAGAGCCCCTGGCGCTGTCAAGACCGGCATCAAACATGAATGATCCCAGCCAGATCCAGGTCCCTCCTGCCATTGCCTGGTCAACGATAAACTCAGTGCTTCCACCGGTGTGCACCACTCTAATAAGAACCTTGTCGCAATTTTCTTCCAGTTGCGGATAAGAGACAGTTACTCCGTAATAACCCTCTTCAGGAATTTCAGGAATATAAAGAGCAGACCCGTCGGTAATTCTCAGGGAGGTACCCATCAGAAAAGGATTTTCTCCGGTAAAGAGCGTATCTCTCAGGAGAAAACCCTTTCCGGCCTCCCGGGCAGGTTCGGAAATATGTAATACAAATTCAGATTTGCCTGTTGAGCGGTCATTGTCAACAATTACTTCATTTGTCTGGATATCTCTTTCACGAGGCAGAAAAACCGTTGCCCCGGAGTTCTCGAGCATGGGTGTAAGATAGGGAATGACATAAGCCATCACCGACAGGTCCTCAACGCTGCCGAAAAGTTTTGCCCGTTGCCACTCCCACCTGTCAAGAGGCATGTCAAAATAATAACCATGGCTGTGCCACAGGGCCAGGTACCTTCCCTGCAGTCCGCCTGCCGGATTAACTCCGTTCACCTGACTTATAAGAAGGGGTCTCACGCCAGCCGGTCGGGGGATCCGTGACGAATCACGGGGCAATGCATGTCTGAAGTAGTTGGGTATAAGCTGCCCCAGACTGAACCCGTTTGTGTACATTAATATATTGTAATCACTGAACTTTCTGCCCAGCTCATCCCTTATCGAATTCAGCAGCCTTTTGTAGGTATCCTCACGGACGGGATTATATGAGAGGGTGACCGGAAACCACAAGTTGAGCTCCTTCTTATTCTCATCAACCGTGATTGAATCAATCTTCCACACCTCGGGGTAAACCCACCCGGGCAGAGGATTCGCCCAATCTTTCAGCCTCGCTTCGGCAATTCTCTCAATCCTGCCGGCTTTCTGGCCGGAAAGAGCCTCCGGACTGCCGTTAATGATCAACGTAAGTAAAAGTAAATTAAGGAGATAGGATTTGCGCATCACTGAAAAGATTTTACTGAATATAGTAAATAGAATTCAAAAATAGAAAGTTTTTTAAAATATGTCATACATCTGACAAAAAACTGATTATTTCAATATATTTATTTACATTTGTTATTACTTAGTGATGGTCAGGAATACGTGTTTCAGATATAATCCTAATAATCAACTGAACAGAAGCAAATAACAATTTCCCTACACAGATGATACTGATTGCTGACAGTGGCTCCACAAAGACTGAATGGAGAGAGGTGAAGGAGGGTATTGCCGGGAAGTCATACATCTCTTCAGGCATAAATCCGTTTTTTATCTCCGGTGAAGAGATCATCCGTCTCCTGGGACGGGAGTTGCCCTCGCTTGGCAATTCAGGGGTAAGCGGTATTTATTTTTACGGAACAGGGGTGAGTAGTGCTGCAAAGGCTGAAATTGTCAGGGGAGCCCTTGCCGGCTTCTTCGGCGCTGAAAAGCTTTTCATCGGCAGTGACCTGCTCGGTGCGGCCAGGTCGCTCTGCATGAGTGACCCGGGTATAGCATGCATCATAGGTACCGGCTCCAATTCATGCTATTATGACGGTATAAAAATTGTATCAAATGTCTCGCCTCTGGGTTATATCCTTGGCGACGAGGGGGGCGGCGCCGTGATTGGGAGGAAGCTGGTAGCAGGTGTGCTTAAAAAACAGTTGCCCGGAATCGTCATTGAGAACTTTTTCAAGGCCTATCCGTATACTCCCGCCGAGATACTTGACAACGTATACAATATGCCGCTCCCGAACAGGTTCCTCGGGCAATTCTCCCGGTTCATAGCTGACAACATCCATGTCGCGGAGCTTCAGTCAATAATCACATCAAGTTTTGACGAGTTTATCGTGCGCAATGTGCTCTCCTACCCTGAGGCCAGGCAGTACCCCGTAAATTTCACGGGTAGCATAGCATATCATTTCAGGCCATTCCTCGAGGAGCTGCTGATCAAACACCGTCTTAAGCCGGGGATATTCACACTCACTCCCATGGATAACCTCGTTAAATTTCATATTCAGAATCCACAGATTTAATAAAATGAGTAAACAGGCTTTTACACGGCAGGCCATAAGCATAACCGAATCACCTTCCAACTTTGAGGATCTTGACAAGATGACCGTCAACGAGCTGCTGACTAATATCAACCATGAGGATGCCAAGGTGCATGAGGCTGTCAAAAAAGCGCTCCCACAGATTGAGACTCTTATAAACCAGATACTTGTTCGTATGCAGAAGGGCGGCCGGCTCTTTTACCTGGGTGCAGGAACCAGCGGAAGGCTCGGGGTGCTTGACGCCTCGGAGGTCCCTCCCACCTTCGGCGTACCCGACACGGTGGTAATAGGACTGATAGCCGGTGGTGAGACAGCCCTGAGAAAGGCAGTGGAGGCGGCTGAAGATGACCCCGCCAAGGCATGGAGCGAGCTGGAGATATTCAACATTAACACTAAAGACTCAGTCATTGGTATAGCAGCCTCGGGAACTACTCCATACGTCATCGGCGGCGTTCAGAAGGCAAGGGAAAACGGAATCCTCACCGGTTGCATCACATGCAACCCGAAGGGCCCTGTGGTGGAAGCCGCCGAGTACCCCATCGTAGTGGTTGTGGGACCGGAGTTCGTCACCGGAAGTACCAGACTAAAGGCCGGTACAGCTCAGAAAATGGTTCTCAATATGATAACTACCACCCTTATGATCAAACTCGGCAGAGTTAAGGGGAACAAGATGGTCAACATGCAGCTTACCAACAAAAAACTTATTGAGCGCGGCACCAGGATGATAGTGGAAGAACTCAATATACAGAGAGAAGCGGCCCGCATTCTGCTCATGGAGCAGGGATCGGTAAAAAGAGCCCTGGAGTTTTACAGGGAGAACTATAAATAACAGGAAGGATCAGGGTGAAAAACTCATCCCGTCCCGACAAAATAAGCCCGAAATGACAAATGATATCTTCAGTAAAATAGGTTCCGGACTGACTCTCAGTCAGAAAATCGAGAGAAGAATTGAGGAAGCAATTAGACAGAAGAAGCTGCTGCCCGGCTCCAAGCTGCCTACGGAAAAAGAGCTGTGCGGACAGTTCGCAGTCAGTCGCACTGCTCTCAGGGAGGCCCTTCGGCGCCTGAGTGCACGCGGACTGATAGATATCCGGAAAGGAAGCGGGATGTACATATCAGAACTGAAGATTGAGGATGCCATAAACTCACTCCATCTCTTCTACGACCTGAGATTCAACTCTGATCTGATCCTCCAGATTATTGAGGTGCGACGGCTGTTTGAGCCTGAGGTGGCCAGGCTGGCCGCGAGGAACCGGACTGATGAAGATATCCGTACCCTCCAGAAGAACCAGCATGAGCTTGAGAAGTGCAACCCCGACAACACCCAGCTTGAGGTTGACCTCATCAACCGGTTCCACATGAACCTCTCGAAGGCCACGGGAAATCCTATCGTGATCATAAGCCTTGAGCCGGTCTACTCCCTCCTTCCGCGTATGAGAAACCTCATCTACGGAAATATCGAGGGCGAAAAAGACTACACCATGAAATACCAGAGAGAGCTTCTCGAAGCCCTGAGGGATAAAGACAGCCTTAAGGCGTTTGAAGTATCCGTCACACTTCTGGAGCGCAACATGGAGATCTACAAGAAGTACTTCAAGACTAACTGAGTCATCCTTTTCTGCCGGGTCGCATGCGCCTAAAGACCACACTTGCCGCAATACTCCTTTCGGCACTCCTGCCGGAGGCTGTCGCACAGGAGTTTGATACAACCATGGTGGGGATCCACCAGGCAGAGAGTGAGTTCTGGGCCCAAATGCCTGACACTGCCAATGCAACAGGTGTGTTTTCAACTTTGGTACCGTCAGTACTCAAGAGCAGGAGTGCCGGGGAACTGACGCATAAGGTCTTCGGATGGCATCCGTACTGGGCAAATGCAAATGCGTATATGTCATATGATTATGAAGCCCTGTCGCACATTGCATTCTTCAGCTATGAGGTTGACACAGCAACCGGAGGTTATACCACGCTGAGAGGATGGGACACCACCCCCATTATCAGCTATGCTCACCAGAGAGGCGTGAAGGTGATACTGACCGTTACAAACTTCGGCTCACAACGCAACACTGAACTGCTGACAGACACTGCAAAACAGTGGAACCTGATCAACACCCTCATTCTCCAGTTGCAATCGCGCAACGGCGACGGCGTGAACTTTGACTTCGAGACCGTCCCTGCAGCACAGAAGGCCAATATGGTCAGCTTCTGCCGTAGAGCCGTGAAAGGCATTAAGGCAGCGTTACCAACGGCCGAGATATCACTTGCCACCCCGGCAGTGAACTGGTCGGAAGGATGGGATCTGGGCTCACTGGCGGGTATCTGTGACTATATAATAATGATGGGGTACAACTACTACTGGAGCGGATCAGCCACAGCCGGACCGGTGGCGCC
>DCSU01000145.1 GCA_002325785.1 Bacteroidales bacterium UBA1458
CATGTGTATATGGGGCATCAGTATCTTCTCCGAGGCGATTAGGTCTATTATCTCGTCACTTACAAGGTTGGGTTCAATGGATGAGAGTCTCAGTCTTTCGAGCCCTTTGACCTGCACCAGTGCCTTCAGAAGCTGATCAAGCGATTCTCCCGTGCTCTTCCCGAAATCGCCCACGTTTACTCCTGTAAGCACTATTTCCCTGACGCCTGACCGGGTTATCAGCCCGGCCTCTTCTACTATCTCGCTGATGAAGGGGTTACGGCTGCCTCCCCTGGCAAGAGGTATGGTGCAGTATGAGCAGTGGTAGTCGCACCCGTCCTGTACCTTGAGGAACGATCTTGTCCGGTCGCCGGCAGACCATGATGCCCGGAATCCTTCCGTGGCGGTATGTTCGCACGAATGTACCACAGGGGCTCTCTGTTTGCCGAGGTTATCTATGTAAGCAGCCAGATCAAACTTCTCATTTGTGCCCAGCACCAGGTCAACACCCTCTATGCCAGCAGCCTCCTCTTTCCGAAGCTGCGCATAGCATCCGACTACGGCAATGAAAGCATCAGGGTTACGGTTAATAATCTTTCTTACGGCCTGCCTGCATTTACGGTCAGCCGCATCGGTAACGGTGCATGTGTTTATCACATGGATATCGGCATGACTGTCCGGGGAGACTCTTTCATATCTCTCTTCCGGCAGGCTCCTGGCAATAGTGGAAGTCTCGGCAAAATTAAGCTTGCATCCCAGCGTGTGAAACGCTACTTTTCTCTTCAATACTAAACGGTTACTGTTCCGACTGTAAAAATAGTAAAAAAGCCGGTCTAAAGCAGCCTGCTGGCCAGTTCTGCAAGGAAGCTTCTCTCGCCCTTGACAAGATGAACATGAGCAAAGAGATCGAGACCCTTCATCCTGTCGGAGAGATAGCTCAGGCCGTTCGACCCGGAGTCGAGATAAGGCGAGTCTATCTGTTCAATGTCACCTGTGAAGATCATTTTAGTCCCCTCACCGGCCCTGGTGATGATGGTTTTCACCTCGTGCGGGGTGAGGTTCTGTGCCTCATCAACGATGAAGAATATGTTTGAGAGACTCCTTCCCCTGATGTACGCCAGGGGTGTGATGACCAGCTTCTCGTCCTTGATCATGTCATTGATGCGGATAAACTCAGGGCTCTGAGCGCTGAAGCGGTGCTTGATGACCGTCAGGTTGTCAAAGAGTGGCTGCATATAGGGATCCATCTTTTCCTTGACATCGCCAGGCAGGAATCCCATATCGCGGTTAGCCAGCGGGACGATAGGACGTGCGAGGAAAATCTGCTTGTATCGCTTGTGCTGGTGCAGCGCCGCTGCCAGAGCCAGCAGCGTCTTGCCCGTTCCTGCCTTGCCGGTGAGTGACACCAGCTGGACATCCGGATTGCAGAGTGCGTCAAGAGCAAATGTCTGCTCCGCATTGCGCGGGTCAATACCGTAGGTGGTCTGTTTCAGCACCCTGACAAGCATTTTGGTGGCCGGGTTATAATGGGCAAGGGCGCTCGAGTTGCTGTTGCGCAGTATGAAAAAATGATGACCTGGCTCCTGATCCTTTACCTTGAGTTCTGATGCCGGCACGCCTTCCGGTTGTTCATAGAGCTTGTTGATGAGACCGTGATCAATGTTCTCTATAGTCTTGATCCCCTTGTAAAGATCATCGAGGTTCGCCACCTTGTCGTTCTGATAATCCTCAGCCCTTACGCCCAGCGACTTGGCCTTCATCCTCAGGTTGATGTCCTTGGTGATGAGCACTACTGTCTTGTCCTTGTTCTCCTGGGTGACAAAATCGGCGATGGCCAGTATACGATGGTCGGGCGTTCTTTCAGGGAATGACTCCGAGACGCGTTCCGAAAACTGTTTGCCGGTTTCGATATGCAAATTCCCCAGCTTCTCGCCGAGGGGTATATTGCCGGTAAGCAGCATGTCCCCCGCAATCTTGTCGAGCTCACGCGTGAACTCCCGGGCGTGGAAGTTTATCATATCGTTGCCGCGCTTGAACTTGTCAAGCTCCTCCAGCACCACGATGGGGATGACCACATCGTTCTCCTCAAAGTTGTAGATGCATGTGTAGTCATGCAATAACACATTCGTGTCAAGAATGAAAATCTTTGTTTCTTTTTTCTTTTTCGCCATAACAGGATAGGTTTAAAGTGACATCTACTCCGGCGCAGAAGATGTCACGGCAACAAAGATAGCCTCAATGAGGCCTGTCAATGGGCAGTTTTGTTAATTTTGCAAACAACCGGTCAAAGGTTATTAACATGACATATCACGAGACAGTAGATTACCTGTACAGCCTTCTGCCGGCATACCATCGTATTGGTAAGGCGGCATACAAGGGGAACCTGGATAATACTCTTGAGCTTGACGCTTACTTCGGGCACCCTCATAAACAATTTCGCACTGTGCATGTGGCGGGCACAAATGGCAAGGGTTCTGTCTCGCACATGATTGCTTCAGTGTTGCAGGAGGCCGGTTACCGGACCGGACTTTACACATCACCCCACCTGAAGGATTTCCGCGAGCGGATAAAGGTTAACGGAGAGATGATGTCAGAGGAGGAGGTGGTCACCTTTGTAAGGGTCCATGATGAACTCATCAGGAGGGTGCAGCCCTCCTTCTTCGAGCTGACGGTGGCGATGGCGTTCGACTATTTTGAAAGGATGAATGTCGATGTCGCCGTCATAGAGGTTGGCATGGGCGGGAGGCTTGACTCCACCAATATCATCACTCCGGAGCTTTCTGTAATCACCAACATAGGACATGACCACATGGAGTACCTGGGTGACACCCTGGCAGCTGTAGCAGGGGAGAAGGCCGGAATTATAAAGGAGGGAGTGCCGGTGGTGATTGGCGAGACACAGGCTGAGACAAAAAGTGTGTTCCGCGAACGGGCGGAGATGCAGCATGCCTCTCTGACGTTTGCCGACCGGGTCTTCAGGTGCAGGCTGGGGGAGTTCTATGCGAACAGTGCTGTAAGGCGGTTTTCTTTAACTGACCTTCGTGAGGGCATAATGATGTCCGGCACCACACCTCTGGGTGGACTGGCGCAGAAGAAGAACCTGCAGACCGTGGCATCTGCCGTGGACGCTCTCTCTGTGAGCTTCGGCCTCAGCCGGGAGCATTTTCTTAGAGGAGTCTCAGAGGTCATTGTCAACACCGGGCTGATGGGCCGCTGGCAGGTGCTCTCGCGTTCGCCTCTCACCGTCTGTGACACCGGGCATAACCGGGAGGGGCTGGAGTATGTGGTCAGGCAGATAAAGGCCACCCCGAAGCATGCCCTGCGCATGGTCATCGGGTTCGTGAACGACAAGGATCTGACCTCTGTTCTTCCGCTCTTGCCGCAGGAAGGGATTTACTATTTCACGAAGGCCTCTGTGCCCAGGGCACTAGATGAGAAGTTACTCATGACCGAAGCGGGGCGTTACGGGCTTTCCGGCTCCAGCCATTCAACTGTTACTGATGCCGTTAAAGCGGCACTTGCAGCTGCCGGACCAAAGGATATGATCTTTATCGGAGGGTCAACATTTGTTGTGGCAGATGCTCTTTAGAGTCAGGCAATAGGCATTAGTAGAATTTTCAATTTCAGATTTTCGATTAAGAGTGTTCAAAACATGTNNAATCGCAAATCGCAAATCCTTCAGGCTTCCTACCTTTCGACTTTACTGACTTTCCTCCCCTAAAAAAAACTTGACTTCTATTTGTTCCGGGTGTAAATTTGATCAACAATCCCCAAAGTACTTAAAAACCATTATAAAGTACTTGAACACCGTTATATAGAGGGCCCCGGAAATCC
>DCSU01000037.1 GCA_002325785.1 Bacteroidales bacterium UBA1458
TTACCGGCTTCGCCGGAGATCCCCAGGGGGGAGACCTGCAAAGTGCATGAATGCCCTCATCAGATGTAAGCGGGGATTACCGGCTTCGCCGGAGATCCCCTGGGGGGAGACCTGCAAACCATGACTTACCCTCCGGGTATTCTTTATTTTACCTCCACCGCTTATGCAAGCAAGCTTGCAACGCGTTGTCGCTAAAATAAATAACCCCGCCGGTGGCGGGGTTAAGTCATGGTTTGCGGAGAGAGGGGGATTCGAANNACGCTTTCCAGGCGTGCCAATTAAACCACTCTTGCATCTCTCCAAAAACGGCGCAATTTACAAAAATTTTCTTCTCTGCAGTGACCTCAACTCATTTCGCTGAAGTGAGGCCTGGCAAGCATCGCACCTATGCTGTCTGCTGGCAACCGTGCCCGGCAGCCTCAACTCATCTCGCCGCAGAGAGGCCTGGCAAGCATCGAACTAATCCTGTCTGCCGGCAGCCCGCTGCCAAGCAGCTTCATCATCTTGGTCACGGCAGCCTCAGTGGTGATGTCCCTGCCGCTGATGACCCCCGCGCTCCTTAATCCTGCCGAGGTCTCATACAACCCCATCTCCACACTGCCGGCCTGGCATTGTGAGACATTAAGTACTATGCCGCCGCCGCCAATGAATGCGTTCAGCTCCTCAAGAAACCAGCCGAGGGTGGGAGCATTGCCAGTGCCGTAGGTCTCAAGGATGAGTCCTCTCACCCCCGAGGTGAACATTATCGCGTGCACCGTCTCCCTGGTGATGCCCGGGAAGAGGCTGAGAACGACCACCCTGGCGTCGAAACTTCCGGATATCTCCAGCGGTCGCCTCACAGTAGGATACCTTATAATATTGCGGTTATAACGTATCTGTATCCCGGCCTCCGCCAGCGGCGGGAGATTCGGAGAAACGAAGGCGTTAAAATGCTCTGCACTGTACTTTATGGTCCTGTTGCCTCGCAACAGCTTGTTTTCAAAATAGATACACACCTCCGGCACAACAGCCATCCCGTTTTCACGCGCGGCGGCTATCTCTATGGCGGTAATCAGATTCTCCTTGCCATCAGTCCTCAGAACGCCGATGGGCAGCTGCGCCCCGGTGAAGATCACCGGCTTCTCGAGTCCTGACAGCATGAAGCTGAGAGCCGAGGCCGAGTAGGCCATGGTGTCAGTACCGTGCAGAACCACAAACCCGTCAAACCGGTCATATCCGGCGGCTATGGCCTCCGCAATGCGGACCCAGGTGCCGGGACTGACATCTGAGGAGTCTATCACGGGATCAAAGGAGAAAGACTCAAGGTTGAAGCCGAACCGCCGCAACTCGGGCACCTGGTCTGAGATATGCCTGAAGTCTATCGGCACAAGAGTACCTGTCACCGGATCATTGACCATGCCAATTGTACCGCCGGTATATATGATTAGTATCGATATCTTTTTTTCCATCTCCTATAAGTTGAAGAGTCTTTTTGCATTTGCGGTGGTCTTGTCGGCAATCTCAGCAGGAGAGATGGCCAGCACCTCTGACAGCCTCTCCGTCACCAGCGTCAGGTAGCTGCTTTCATTTCGCTTGCCCCGGTGAGGTACAGGCGCCAGGTAGGGAGCGTCAGTCTCAAGAACAATATTGTTAATGCCAGCCTCAATAGCGGCCTCATGCTGGCGCCCGTTACGGAAGGTAACTACTCCGCCGATGCCAATCAGAAAACCCATCTCCGTCACCCTTCGCGCATCGGCTGCGCTGCCCGGAAAAGCATGGAAGATACCTGTTACACGACCGACACCGAAGGCCTCGATCTCACTTATGATAACCTCAAGCGACTCCCGGGCATGAATTATAACCGGAAGATGATAAACCTCCGCGAGTTCCAGATGACGTCTGAAAGAAATTTTCTGTTCGTTGATAAAGGTCTTGTCCCAGTACAGGTCGATGCCGGTCTCACCGATGCCGTAGTATTTATGTTCCCTGAGACTGGTCTCAACAAGCTCCATCTCATCCTGGTAATTCTCCTTTACCGAGGTCGGGTGCAGTCCCATCATCGGCAGACAGATGCCCGGATACTGCTCTTCAACAGCGAGCATGGGGCCGACTGATGTTGAATCAATATTCGGCATCATGATGGTACGCACCCCGGCTGCCAGTGATCTGCTGATCACCTCACCGCGGTCCCCGTCAAACTCCGGCAGGTATATGTGATTATGGGTATCAATGATATGCATGGCACAAAAGTAGTTTTTTTCAGGCAGTAGAGGGGCGAGCCTCAAGAAATGGTCCGCCAGTTGGCGGATCATTTCAGCGACGCAGCCAGACTGTAGGGGAGGATAGGCAATAGTGGGGTCTTCAGTCAGGCAGTAGGGGGTGGGCAGTAGGCAATAGTCACCCAACAGACAACTACCAAATAACTATCATTTTTTTTCACTACTGCCTACTGCCTATTGCCTATTGCCTCTTTCTTCGTACCTTTAATGTGTCTCGCAAACATTGTATCAAAATGTCAACAACACAACCTGTGTACAAGCTCGCCCTTGGCATGATACCGGGTGTAGGCGACATCACCGCCCGCAAGCTTGTCTCTTACGCCGGCAGCGTGGAGTCCGTCTTCACCGAGTCATACCGCAACCTGACGAAGATACCCGGTGTGGGCGCGGCCCTGGCAAAGGCCGTAGCAGGCCATGAATACCTTGACGCTGCGGCAAAAGAGGCGGAGTTTGTGGAGAAAAACGGCATCAAAGTCTTCTTCTATCTTGATGACGATTACCCGATGCGTCTACGCCAGTGCGAGGACTCTCCCGTGACCTTCTATTTCCGGGGCCACGCAGACCTGGATGCTCCGATGATCCTGAGCGTGGTTGGCACCCGCCACGCCACACAACACGGACGGGAGCTGTGCCAGAAGATCGTGGCAGGACTGGCGGAACACTTTCCGGGGCTGCTGATAGTGAGCGGACTGGCATACGGGATCGACATCTTCGCACATAAGGCAGCGCTGGAGGCAGGACTGCCCACTATAGCCGTGCTGGGTCACGGACTGAAGACCATCTACCCCTCGGTGCATGCCGGCGTGGCCCGGGCGATGCTGGCCAACGGGGGTCAGCTCACCGACTTTTCGTCGACCACACTGCCGGAACGGAACAACTTCATAAGACGTAACCGGATCATCGCCGGTATCTCCGATGCAACACTGATAGTTGAGTCGGGAATCAAGGGAGGAGCACTCATCACGGCAGATATCGCATCCTCATACAACCGCGACGTGATGGCTGTTCCCGGACGGCCGGGCGACGAGTGGTCAGCGGGCTGCAACGCGCTGATAAGATGCAATAAGGCATTTTTGGTTGAAAAGTGCGCCGACATTGAATACTTTCTGGGGTGGAAGCCTGCAACTCTTATCGCACCGGTGCAGCAGACACTTTTTACCGGACTGACCGACAATGAGAAGAAAATTTGTGAAGCCCTGAAGACTGAAGGAGGCCTGACCATGGATGCGCTGGCTAGATTGCTGGATTTACCTGTATATAAACTGTCGACGGTGCTGCTCCAGATGGAGCTGGCCGGACTGATCACACCATACCCTGGAAGCGTCTACCGGCTAAGAAGTTGAAGTGCTGGTGCCGGCCGTGGTAAGCCTTTAAAACAAGCAGAGACGCTGCTGAATGCAACGCCTCTGCCATAATGTTAAAATAACACTTGTATACTTATACGACTCCCTGGTCAAGCATTGCATTGGCAACTTTCAGGAAGCCTGCAATGTTAGCACCCTTGACATAGTCGACATAACCATCCTTGCGTGTGCCGTGCTTGACACATGCCTCGTGAATGTTAACCATGATGGAGTGCAGTTTCTGATCAACCTCTTCCCTGCTCCAGTTAAGCTTCATCGAGTTCTGAGTCATCTCAAGTCCCGATGTTGCTACTCCTCCCGCATTGGCAGCCTTACCGGGTGCGAACAGCAATTTAGCCGTCTGGATGACCTCGATAGCTTCAGGAGTACATGGCATGTTGGCTCCCTCACAGACACAAATTGTACCGTTGGCTACAAGATGCTGTGCATCTTCCTTGCCAAGCTCATTCTGCGTAGCACATGGCAGCGCAATGTCAACTTTGGCTTCCCACGGCCTCTTGCCCTTGTGGAATGTTGCTCCCTTGAACTCGGTTGCATAAGGCTCAACGATATCCTGGTTCGATGAGCGCAGTTTAAGCATGTAGTTGATCTTTTCGCCGCTGATACCGTTAGGATCAAAGATATAGCCGTCAGGGCCTGAGATGGTCACCACTGTTGCACCAAGCTCTGTTGCCTTGATTACTGCACCCCATGCCACGTTACCGAAGCCGGAGACGGCAACCTTCTTGCCCTTGAACGATTCATTGCGCGTCTTGAGCATCTCATTGGCAAAATAGACGCATCCGTAGCCTGTTGCTTCCGGACGGACCAGTGAGCCGCCCCAGTTGAGGCCCTTGCCTGTGAGAACGCCGGTGTGCTCCTGAGCAAGCTTCTTGTACATCCCGTAGAGGAAGCCTATCTCGCGTCCGCCAACACCTATATCGCCTGCAGGAACGTCAGTCTCAGGACCAATCAGTCTCCACAGTTCAAGCATAAACGACTGGCAGAAACGCATGATTTCGCGGTTTGATTTCCCTTTTGGGTCGAAATCGGATCCTCCCTTAGCACCACCCATAGGAAGGGAGGTAAGACTGTTTTTAAATATCTGCTCGAATCCCAGGAACTTTAGAATGCTAAGGTTCACACTCGGGTGAAAACGAAGTCCACCTTTGTATGGGCCGTTCGCATTGTTGAACTGTATTCTGTAACCCCGGTTAACGTGAATGTTCCCCTCATCATCTTCCCAAGGCACTTTGAACATCATGGTTCTGTCGGGCTCAATAAGACGTTCGATAATTTTTGCAGACTCAAATTGTGGGTTCTCGTTGTAAATTTCCTCAATCGACTCGAGAACTTCACGCACTGCCTGATGATACTCGGCCTCACCCTGAGTTTTTTTGATGAGGTCATTCATTAGCATATCTACATTCATAGCAGGAAAATTTGATAAAAATAAATACTAATAATAAAAAATCCCGACTCCGGGATCGAGCTGTAAAGTTGATTTTTAAAGCAGAGATTTCCAAATTTTACCCCTCAATAATTATATGATTTTAAGCATGTTAAATATATGACTTTAATCATTTTTAGATTCTTTAGGCGTTTCTGTTCATTAGTAGGCAGCTATGTTTTTGTTGTTTCATTATTGTTTGCTTAATTTAGCAGTATGACAGAAAAGAAAAAGCCCATATTCAACAAGCGCATCTTCTGGGATGTAGATTTTGAGCAGATCGACTATGACGCCAAAGCCAGTTTTGTTATTGAACGTGTGTTTGAGCGTGGCGATGTGGAGGATATCCGCCAGTGCCGCAGGTATTACGGAGATGAAAAAGTGACTGAAGCTTTATTAAAT
>DCSU01000151.1 GCA_002325785.1 Bacteroidales bacterium UBA1458
TGTTGATAATTCCATTGATGAAGCCCTGGCAGGATACTGCACCCAGATTGATGTAACCATTAATGAAGATAACTCCATTACTGTTATTGATAACGGCCGCGGCATACCGGTGGAGATGCATGAAAAGGAGAAGCGTTCAGCGCTGGAGGTTGTTATGACCGTGCTGCATGCCGGGGGTAAATTTGACAAGGATTCCTACAAGGTCTCCGGTGGCCTTCACGGCGTGGGAGTTTCATGTGTCAACGCGCTATCGTCGCGACTGACTGTTGATGTGATGAGGCAGGGTAAGCGGTGGACGCAGACTTACGAGAGAGGTAAGCCTCTTGCTCCTGTCGCCCCGGTGGGTCCTTCGGACGGTACCGGGACCATCACCACCTTCATGCCTGACAATACAATATTTCAGACCGTTGAGTTCAAGTTCGAGATTCTGGCTGTCCGGCTCAGGGAGCTGGCTTTCCTGAACAAGAATATTCTTCTGACGCTGACAGACAAGCGTGAGATGGCAGAGAACGGCAACGAGTCTCATCCCGTAACGGAGAGGTTCCTCTCTGAGCGCGGACTGATTGAGTTTGTCGAGTACCTTGATGCGAACCGTGAGCGGCTTATTGACAAGGTCATCTACATCGATTATGACAAGGGAGATATTCCCGTAGAACTGGCTTTGCAGTACAACACTTCCTTCTCGGAGAATGTGCACTCATATGTGAACAATATAAATACCATTGAGGGAGGAACCCATCTTGCAGGTTTCCGGAGAGGGCTGACACGCACTCTTAAGAAGTACGCCGAAGATTCAGGTATGACCACAAAGCTCAAGTTTGACATAAACGGTGACGACTTTCGCGAGGGACTGACTTCAGTCATGTCGGTCAAGGTGGCCGAACCACAGTTTGAAGGTCAGACCAAGACCAAGCTTGGTAACTCTGAGGTCATGGGAGCGGTTGACGTAGCAGTAAGCACTGCCCTTTCAAACTATCTTGAGGAGAACCCGAAAGACGCAAGGGCCATAGTGCAGAAGGTCATACTTGCAGCCACAGCACGCCACGCGGCCCGCAAAGCTCGTGAGCTGGTACAGAGGAAGAATGTTCTCTCGGGGTCAGGACTGCCGGGCAAGCTTGCTGACTGTGCAGACAGGGATCCTGCAGTATCGGAGATATTCATTGTTGAAGGAGACTCCGCAGGCGGCACCGCCAAGCAGGGACGTGACCGCCGATTCCAGGCCATCCTGCCGTTAAGGGGAAAGATCCTTAACGTAGAGAAAGCCATGCAGCACAGGATTTTCGATAATGAGGAGATAAAGAACATCTTTACTGCACTTGGTGTCACCATTGGTACTACCGATGACAGCAAGGCACTCAACGTTACCGGCCTGAGGTACGCCAAGGTCATCATAATGACAGATGCCGACGTTGACGGATCGCACATCACAACACTCATCATGACCTTCTTTTTCAGGTATATGTACGAACTGATTCAGAATGGCAATATCTACATTGCTACCCCGCCGCTCTATCTTGTGCATAAAGGGAAAAATGAGAAGTACTGCTGGAATGAAGAGGAGCGTGAGGCTGCAGTACAGGAGATGGGACAGGGCAAGGAGTCCTCGGTGACAATTCAGAGGTATAAGGGTCTCGGTGAGATGAATGCCGAGCAGTTATGGTCTACTACCATGAATCCCGAGACGCGCACCCTTCGGCAGGTTACAATAGACAGTGCCGCCGAGGCTGATCATATATTTTCGATGCTCATGGGTGACGAGGTGCCTCCGAGAAGAGAGTTCATTGAGAAGCATGCGAAGTATGCTAATATTGATGCCTAGGCAGTAGGCAGTAGGCAATAGGCAATAGTGAAAATTAAGAATTAATTGTTAAGAATTAAGATTAATAATTGAGTGTCAGGCACTTAGGCATAAGGACTGCAAGACCGCAGGACCGCAAGACGGAGCGCAGTGCCAGACCTTCAGATGTTAGACCTTCAGACATAAAACATTTACCGCAAACTGCCACGATCATGTCAAACGACAGCCAGCCTGCCTTCAGAAAAAGCCTGAACCTGGTTGACTCTTCGGCCATCATAATCGGATCGATGATCGGTTCGGGTATTTTTATTGTCAGCGCTGACATGGCGCGCACACTTGGGTCCCCCGGATGGCTTCTTGTTGCATGGCTCATCACCGGCTTCATGACCGTCATGGGTGCTCTGAACTTCGGTGAACTAGCAGCCATGATGCCCAAGGCAGGCGGTACATACGTATACCTGCGCGAAGCTTATAATCCTCTTACCGGATTCCTTTACGGCTGGACCCTCTTCCTGGTGATTCAGACAGGCACCATTGCCGCAGTGGCCATGGCCTTCGGTAAATTCTCCGGGGTCATAGTGCCGTGGATAAGCGAAAGTAATATCCTCCTGAACCTGGGGCCGGTTAAGTTTTCGTCAGTCCATGCTGTTGCCATTGGATCGCTGGCCCTGATCACCTGGATAAACTCGCGTGGCATACGGACCGGCAAACACGTGCAGAACACCTTCACCTTCACCAAAGTAATAATACTTTTACTCCTGCTGCTGGCTGGATTCATTTTTGCCGGGTCGGACGGATTCAGGGCCAACTCGGAATATTTCTGGGAGGCCGCTACAATTGACAGGGCCACAGGACTTGTCACACCCATCACCGGTATCATGATAGTGGTTGCCCTTGCAATGGCTATGGTCGGATCGCTCTTCACCTGCGACGCATGGACCAACATCACATTTGCCTCGGCAGAAGTCGTCAACCCACGGCGTACATTACCCCTCAGCCTCTTCTGGGGAACGCTCATAGCCTTCACACTGTTCTTCCTGTCCAATATAGTATACATTAAGGTACTGCCACTGCGAGGTATGCCTGACGGTATTGGTGTCATTGAGAGAGGCATGGCCTTCGCAACAAACGACCGGCTTGGTACAGCGGCCATATCATCTATTTTCGGAGATTATGCCGCCCTGATCATGGCAGTACTTATTGTTATCTCCACCTTCGGTTGCAACAACGGACTCATCCTTTCAGGGGCAAGGGTATACTATGCCATGGCAGTTGACAGGTTATTTTTCAAATCTGCCGGCAGACTCAATAGCAGGGCTGTGCCTGGCAACGGGCTGTGGATCCAGTTCATCTGGTCTTCAGTGCTGTGTCTATCGGGATCGTATTCACAATTACTTGATTACGTGGTCTTTGCGGTGCTGATATTCTATGTACTCACGATCCTGTCAATATTTGTCCTCCGTCATAAACGACCTGATGCCGAAAGACCATATAAAGCCTTCGGGTATCCCTTCATACCGGCACTGTATATCATTATGGCCGTCATAATTATGATCATTCTGCTTATATACAAACCTACATTCACATGGCCCGGATTGGTAATCGTTCTTCTCGGGATACCGGTCTACTTTATCTGGAGCCGCTTTAACAAGACTGCGTAATATGGAAATTTTTCAGACTGTATTTGATTGGTACATGGCCAACCTCAACTATTTTACAATCTTTCTTCTGATGGCTATTGAGAGTTCGTTTATCCCTTTTCCGTCAGAGATAGTTGTACCCTTTGCGGCATGGAAGGCGGGAGAGGGAAGTCTGTCGATGGCAGGTGTGCTTCTCTCATCAACAGCCGGAGCCATGACTGGCGCTATATTGAATTATTATCTGTCGGTGTGGCTTGGAAGGCCGCTTCTCTACCGTCTTGCCGATACCAAATGGGCTCATGCCCTTCTCCTCAACAGGGAGGGGGTAGAGAAGGCCGAAGCATATTTTGTAAAACATGGCAAGGCTTCTACCTTCATAGGACGACTGGTTCCGGCTGTCAGGCAGCTTATTTCCATTCCTGCAGGCCTCTCGAGAATGAAGATTGGCCCATTCCTGCTGTATACTTTTCTTGGCGCCGGTTTATGGAATGTAATCCTTGCCCTTATTGGCTATTTCGCTTATGACAAGCGCGAACAAATTCTGCCATATCTCGACTGGATCATGTATGCTGTTGGCGCACTGTTCGTGATGTGGCTTACATGGCAAGGGATAAAGGTCTGGCGGAAGCGCAGTGGCAGTGTTACTCTGTAAGCTCCCCCGCAAGCAGTCTCAGTCCGATCTCGGAAATCTTTGCCATGTACAGCGCTGTGAGCCGTCTGTTGATGGCATTGAGATAATTGTTCTGGTATTCCCTGAATTCAAGTCCCGATAGAGAGCCGAGGCGATAGCGTTCCATGGCTATCTCCAGTGATGCACGTGCAACCTCCGCACTCTGTGTCTCGAAGTCAGTAACGGTAATGTTATTTTGATAGGTGTTGTAGAGCAGGTCAAGCTCCCCCAGTATCTCATTCTCTATATCAAGGTAGGCCAGTCTGCTGCTCTCTGATTCAATCTTCGCATTTGCAATTCTCCTGTTGGTCTCCAGTCCCGAAAAAATATTCCATGACATATTTAACCCCCAGTTAAAGCCGTTGGTCTGACTGTATGAGCTGGCAGACCAGGGATACTCACTCCGGGAGATATTATAGCCAGTGCTGAAGTTGATGGACGGGTAACGCAGCGCCCTGACCGCGTCAAGGTCATACTCCGACAGTTTTTCTCCCTGCCGTGCCAGTATCAGCTGGTTGTTGAAGCCGAGAGTCCTTTCACGCAGCATATCAATATCTATCTGCGGTGCAAGTATGATTGAGTCGTTGATGTTAAAGTTGATATCATGGCCGGCGTTAAGCAGGTTTGTCATCCTGATATATGCACTTATTACTGTCTCCTGCTGTGTCAGGACTGCTGAGCTGTCTGCATTAAGATCAATCCTGGCCTGCTGCAGGTCAAGTCCTGATATGACACCCAGAAGATACTTCTCCTCGGCGTTCTCATATCTCGATTTAGAAAGAGCCAGTGAGGTGAGTGCCGATTCCATCCTGTTCTGTTGAACGATAATGTTGTAGTATTCGGAACATACCCTCATAACCAGGTTCTCCACATTGATTTTCACCCTCTGGCTGCTCATTGAGAGCAGCTCCTGCTGGCGGCTGTAGTCGGTAAACATCCCGAGACCGTCAAAGATCCTCCAGTTCACGGTAACCCCTGCGGTGAGGAGGTTGGTCCTGGTCTTATCCGCTTCGCTGGAAGAAGATTCTACCGTATTGTCTGTCTGTGACTGCCTCCCTGTGCCGGTAACAGTAGGCAGGAAGGGTGCCAGGGTTACGTTGTTGGCGGCAATGGATTCGTCGTTCCTGCTGATCTTCAGCGAGTAATTATTCTGCAGGGCCTTAATAATGGCCTCATCAAGGCTCATTGTTTTCTGGGCCTGGGTGAATAGCGGGGAGAGAAGCAATAATATCAGGGTACTAAACCTTAGGTTTCTCATCGGTGATTATTTCAACGTTTTTTCTGGCCGCCAGGAAGCTATAAACTGCCGGAACGACGAAGAGAGTAAGGAATGTGGCAAAGAAGAGACCGCCAACGACAGTGACGCCCATTGAGACACGGCTCTCAGCACCGGCGCCGGAGGCAAGGGCAAGAGGCAAGATGCCGAGAATCGTGGTGAGACTGGTCATCAGAATGGGCCTGAAGCGAGATATTGAGGCCTCCCTGACGGCATCCATGATGTTCAGCCCTGCTTTTTGACGCTGGTTGGCAAACTCAACAATCAGAATCCCGTTTTTGGCTACCATTCCTATAAGCATGATCAGTCCGATCTGGCTGAATATATTCAGGGTCTGGCCGGTGATGACCATGATGAAGAGTGCACCTATCAGGGCGAGTGGCACTGTAACAAGAATTATTACCGGGTCACGGAAGCTTTCAAACTGAGCGGCGAGAACAAGATAGATCAGTACCAGTGCAAGCACAAAAGCAAAGAGCAGGCTTGAGGTACTTTCTACAAAGTCTTTTG
Organism: Bacteroidales bacterium UBA1458; assembly: GCA_002325785.1. GTDB lineage: Bacteria > Bacteroidota > Bacteroidia > Bacteroidales > VadinHA17 > SR-FBR-E99. The sequence continues at coordinate 5,895 of DCSU01000151.1, forward strand.
AGTCACCGGAGAGTGTAGTACTGAAATCCTCGTTGAGAACCCGGTCTGCAATCCTGTCCATCTCCTCAATGCCTTCGCCAAGGGTATACTTGCCAGCCAGTCCGGCTGATATGGTGGCGGAGTTGAACCTGTTATACCTGTAAAGCTGCGGGGGCAGACTGTTTTCCCTGACCGAGACGATATTGTCAAGCTGTATCAGCTCGCCCCTGTCATTCCGTACATATACGTTCGTGAGGTCAGAGGGATCATTACGTTTTGTCCGGTCAAACTGGCTCATAATCTGGTACTGCTTCCCGTCAAGGATGTAATACCCGATGCGTTGTTCACTCATTGTCAGCTGCAGTGTCTGCGCAATACTCTGGACGTTTACGCCCATCATAGATGCCTTTTCACGGTTGATGATCACGGTCAGTTCCGGTTTGGTGAACTTGAGGTTAACATCGCTCGCCGAGAAGTACTGACTGTTTGAAACTTCAGCCATGAAATCTGGTATGACCCGCTTCAGATCATCGAGGTTTTTAGCCTGTATCACATACTGAACGGGCAGACCCCCCCGCCGCGAACCAAATGTCTGCTGCTGCGAAACGATAGTACGGGCACCGGTAAGCTGTCGCACCAGAGGCGAGACTGATGTTGCAATCTCCTGCTGCGACCTTTTGCGGTCATCAATGTCGGCAAGCCTGACCCTGATATTCGCTGAGTTTCCGTTGACCATCATCATTATGTTTTCATTCTCAGGGATATTATCCCTGACAACAGGAACAACGTTTTCGGCGTAGTTAAGCATGTAGTCGTATGTTGTTCCCTCGGTGGCGGTGGCACTGATGCTGAAGTAGCCCCTGTCCTCAAGAGGTGCCATCTCTGACCGTAGCATAGACCAAAACAAGCCTATCAGGCCGGCAACAACCACAATGATGACAAGCGCCCAGTATCTTTTTTTCAGGAATGCTGAGATGGCTCTCCTGTACACATTCTGCATGCCTGAGAAGAAGGGTTCCGTTGACTTGTAGAAACGGCCTTCCATGGCGTTATGTTTCAGGAGCCTCGATGAAATCATTGGTGTCAGCGAAAGCGCCACGAAGGCCGAGATAGTCACAGCTCCGACGATGACAAGACTGAACTCCCTGAAGAGCCTGCCGGTGACACCCTGCAGGAACACTATCGGGAAGAAGACCGCAACAAGCGAAATGGTTGTGGCAATAATGGCAAAATATATCTCGCTTGAGCCTTTCTGGGCCGCCTCCATTGGCGACATGCCATGCTCGACCTTAGTATAAATATTCTCAACTACAACTATTGCATCGTCAACCACAAGTCCGATGGAAAGCACAATGGCGAAAAGGGTGAGGATGTTTATTGTGAATCCTGCAACGTACATCACGAAGAAAGCTCCGATCAGTGCAACGGGAATTGCTATCACCGGAATAAGGGTTGTTCTCCAGTTGCGCAGGAAAAGGAAGATCACCAGCACCACCAGCATGAAGGCAATGAAGATTGTATGTTTTACCTCGCTTATCGATTTTCGGATATAGATTGTATTATCGAACAGTACCTCAGCCACAACATCATCTGGCAGGTCTTTTTTCAGACTTTCAAGCACAACCAGCGCGTTGTCAACTATATCAATGTAATTGGCGCCTGGCTGCGGGACAAGGTTTACAATTACGCAGGGAATGCCATCGACTTTAAGGATAGACCTGATATTTTCAGCGTCTACCTCAGCGCTGCCGATATCCCTGAATTTTACCACCCGGTCTCCGTTCTTGGTAATGATCAGATCATTAAACTCATCTACAGTCTTTAATCTGCCCAGGGTCCTGATGGTCAGCTCGGTATTGTCTCCCTCAATCCTTCCTGACGGGAGTTCAATGTTTTCCCTCGTCACAGCATTCCGCACATCCAGTGGTGTCAGTCCGTATGCAACCAGCCGCGATGGGTCCATCTTCATCCTGATAGCCAGTTTCTTCGAGCCCCAGACACCCACGTCACTGACGCCTGATATTGTCTGTAGTCGCTCCTTGAAATTTATCTCCGCGAAGTTGCTGATTTCGATCATTGACCGTGAGTCGCTCCTGAGTGATACGGCGAATATAGGCTGTGCATCGGCGTCAGCCTTCTGAACGACGGGCGGGTCAACATCCTGAGGCAGGCGCCGCATAGCCCCGGATACCTTGTCGCGCACATCGTTGACTGCTGTCTCCATCTCCACCTCCAGCTTAAATTCAACGGTTATTCGGCTCGATCCGTCGCTGCTTGAACTGGATATCGAACGGATGCCCTGGACGCTGTTGATGGCAGCTTCCAGAGGCTCTGTGATCTGTGTCTCTATTACATCAGAGTTGGCACCCGGGAAGGAGGTTGATACTGTTACGATAGGGGGGTCGACGCTGGGATAGTCGCGAACCCCCAGATAAGTAAACCCGATGCCCCCCAGAATGAGAACCACAAGGCTCATTACGGTGGTGAGGACAGGTCTTTTTATACTTAGAGACGATAGGCTCATCTGGTTTGGTTTTGATTGACGGAGGTGCTCACAAGGGTTACCTCTCTGTTAAATTCACCCTCACCGGCATATTTTGTCTGAGCTGCATCAGACCGCTGGTTATGACCGTATCTCCCACACTTATGCCTGAGAGTATCTCTACCATGGTCTCCGAACGGGTTCCTGAAACAACGGGAACGAGGTTAGCCTTACCTTTTTTATAGATCCAAACCCTCTTTTCGTTCATTTCAGGCACTATAGCTTCTGAAGGTATTTGAATGGCATTGTTCTTTTCGTCTGTAATAAGCACGAGGTCAGCAAACATGCCCGGCACCAGTTTCTTGTTACGGTTGTCATACCGTGCCCTGAGCCCGATGGTACGGGTTGCTTCGTCAACCCTGTAGTCAATGGCATAGACGGTTGCAAAAAACTCATCAGTGTATCCCTGTGCATTGAAAGAGATTCTTTTGCCCATCAGCTGCTGTGATACATACTTCTCCGGGATTGCAAATTCGAGCTTCATCTGTGAATAATCAATGAGATGGGCTATCTTGACCGAGGGTTGCACATAGGTTCCCTCGCTTACAAACCGGAATCCTATTGTACCGTCAAACGGGGCTCTCACCTCTGTCTCGGCGATCCTGACCTTGAGCAGGTTGATGTCAGCCAGGATTACGTTATAGTCTGTCTGCAACTGGTCAAACGCCTCGCGGCTTACCGCGTCCTTTGCCAGTAGGACCCTCTGGCGTTCAAGTTTCTCGGAGAGCATCTTTTCCTGTATCTCAGCTCTTTGAAGCTGCGCCTGCAAATCCTCGTCGTAGATCTTGACCAGCAGGGCTCCTTTCTTAACCACAGAGCCCTCTTTGAAGAACACCCCGGTCACCTTTCCCGATACCTTACTCACAATGTCAACCTCTTCATTGGCCAGCAGGGTGCCGGCTGATCTGATCCCGTTTGTCAGGTATGATGGCTTTGCGATGGTGCCTGTCACAGGCAGTACTCCGCCCTGTTGTCCTCCCGGACCCTGCCCCTGGCCTTGTGCCGGTGACTGTCCCTTGGTGACAGGAAAAGCAGCATCTTTCAGATCCCCGTCGCCCCAGAGTCCCAGACGTGGACCAGCAAACCATATTGCAAGAATTAGCGGAATACTTGACCACAATGCTATTTTAGTTCCTTTTTTCATCTATGATGGTAATTCATTATTCTGACCCACAAAATTAGGGGTTTATTTAAATCATTATGTTAAAGTATATTAAAACAAAAAAGCGGGGTTTAACTATTTTAGCCAAATCATTGAAAGCAGGCTTTCAGTATTTGAGGATGATCTCCTTCACGATCTTTTCCATGTTGTCAGTCATCCTCCGTGATGACACGGTAAAACCGTTGCAAAACATCGTGAATGCTACCCTTCTGCCGCTGTTGGTCGTTACATAACCGGCAAATGATTTTGCACTGGTGATGGTGCCGGTTTTTGCTACGACTCTCCCATTAAACAGCTCATCGAGGAAATAGTTCTTCATGGTGCCTGAAACTGCGCCTTCCGGGAGGGAGGCCAGGATTGCGTCCATGACGCTTTGCTGTCAGCTGAGCAATTCTGATGTGGCCTTGATGTTGATACAGCCCAAAAGTGTCCTGATATTCATAATGTTTTGTTTTGTTCCATGGTCGATAGCAGTCCGCATGCGGCGCTGATATCTTCTCCCCGGCTGGCGCGGATTGTTGCAGTGATGCCCCTGTCATTGAGACTGTCACGGAAGGCCTCCATCTCTTTCATGCCCGGACTGCTGTATTCTGAACCGGGAACGGCATGGAAGCGAATCAGGTTTACGCGGCAGCGGATGCCGTTGAGAATCCTGGCCAGTTCCTTTACATGAGCCGGGGTGTCATTCAACCCCTTGAATACAATGTATTCAAATGATACCCTCCTCTGCCGGCCAAAGTCGAATGCCCGTATTATGTCAAGTACCTCCTTCACGGGATGGGCCTTTTGTACCGGCATTAGGGCCTGTCGCTCCGCGTCAAAGGGAGTATGAAGACTGACGGCGAGGTGGCATCTGGTACTCTCCAGGAACTCCTTTATCCTGGCGGTGATACCTACGGTGCTGACGGTGATGCGGGTAGGGCTCCATCCGTAACCCCATTCTGAAGTGAGGATCTCAAGGCTTTTGAGAACCTCTTCAAGATTGTCGAGAGGCTCACCCATGCCCATGTAAACAATATTAGTAAGGGATGGGTGTTCGGGCAGGCTTCTGAACTGGTTCAGGATATCACCGGAGGTGAGGTTGCCCTGGAAACCCTGCTTTCCGGTCATACAAAAATGGCATCCCATGCGGCAGCCCGCCTGCACTGAGAGGCACACGGTGACACGTTCGCGGTCAGGTATGACTGCCGTCTCAATGAACCTGTGATCGTCGATCCGGAAGAGATACTTCTTCGTGCCGTCAGCGGAGACAGTCTCTGATGAAGGAGGGGTCAGGCCTGTCACGAACTTTGCCTCCAGGAGACTGCGTGCCTTCAGGGAGAGATCTGTCATGGCGCTGATCTCCGGCGCCTCTCTCTTGTATAGCCAACCTGCTATCTGACGGGCGGTGTATGACGGCAGTGACTCTGCTGCCGTTATGGAATCCAGCTCCTTGAGCGTCTTTCCGAAAAGTCTGTCTGCAGTCATCAGAACCGGTAGGCTGCTTTAACCAGGTCATTGACGCTCCTGAAGGGCTTCGGCGGCTTCAGTTGGGCATTGAGGAAGTTGTAGATATCTGTTCTTATGCGCCTGGCTTCCCTGTAATCCATCCTGTCAAAAGAGTGGCCGCCAGGCATATCCTCGAAGATCTTGTAGTCGAAATTCTGTTTGCCGGCAGCCTTGAGTGATTTCATTTCTTTCATTGTATTATATTTCTTTTACACCACTGAAGACATATGTTGCGGGACCGGTGAGGTAGATACCTGTTGCTCCCAGGCTGGTCAGGGTGAACCTGACCGAGAGTGTTCCTCCCCTGACAGTTATACGGGTCTCGGAAGTGACAATTTTTCCGGCTATAGCTGCCGCAATGGCAGATGCAGTAACCCCTGTGCCGCAAGAAAGGGTTTCGTCCTCAACTCCGCGTTCATAGGTTCTCACATTAAGGCTTCCGTCCCTGATACTCACCAGGTCTACGTTGACTCCTTCGGGGGCATAACGTTCCGAGTAGCGCAGTGGTCTGCCGAAGGAGACCATATCGATGTTTTCGTTATTGTCAGTGAATACAACGAGGTGAGGCACTCCGGTATTTGCGAAGATTCCGTCAGGAGTCTCCCTGACTTTGGTGACATCGGATATGGAGACCTCGATTATATTGCCTCCCCTGTGCCTGGCGGTATGGGGCCCATCGCCTGTCATGAATGTGAGATCACGAAATCCGGCGAAATTCACCATCGCAAAGTGTGCTGTGCAGCGTGCCCCGTTGCCGCACATCTCCCCGGCAGATCCGTCGGCGTTGAAATAGAACATCCTGAAGTCATATCCGTCACAATCTTCAACAAGAATCAGCCCGTCGGCCCCGATTCCGAACCTCCGGTCGCATATCCGGCTGATAAGCTCGCTGTCAGCGTGGTCCAAAACGGCAGGAGTGTTTCTTATGATGATGAAATCATTGCCAGTGCCCTCATATTTGTTAAAGAGTATTTTCATTCTGTTAAATTGAAGTTAATTATCCTGAAATGAGCCTGCCGGTCTGTTAAAAAAGCGAAAATTTGTAAAACAATTTAACATAATCAGGGTTGTAAAGATATCAATTCTTTACGGAGGCACGTAATTTGTTGATAATGGTAGTACAAAGAAAGAAACGATAAAAATTATATAGTTATGAAAGGAAGGAGACTTATAACGACAATGGCTGTTGCTCTTTTCGGGGCGCTGGCGGGACTTTTCATTTTTACGAGGTTCCTTGACAGTGGAAGGATTTTAGTTGGCACTGACAATGCGAAGCAGGAGATCGAGGAGAACGCGAGGTACACATCTATGGTACCTCAATCGGGGGTGAATGATTTTACCTTTGCCGCTGAGAAAACCGTCCATGGGGTAGTGCATGTTAAGACCAGGACTACGGTCAGCTCGTCAAATTCCAACCCGTTGTATGAATTCTTTTATGGCCCGGGCGCCGACCGGCAAAGGGAGGTAAGGGGCTTCGGGTCGGGTGTGATAGTGACGGCCGACGGTTACATTGTAACCAATAATCATGTCATTGATGAGGCGGATGAAGTGGATGTAACGCTTAATGACAAGCGTACATTCGAGGCCGAAGTGATAGGGCGTGACCCGAGTACTGATATAGCTGTACTCAGGATCAAGGCGACGGGTCTGCCTTTCATCAGGTTTGGCAATTCAGATGCAATAAGACTGGGAGAGTGGGTTCTGGCGGTAGGTAATCCGTTCAACCTGACATCAACTGTTACGGCAGGGATTGTCAGCGCCCGCGGAAGGAGCCTCGGGCTGCTTGATAACCAGTACAGGATTGAATCATTCATTCAGACTGATGCTGCACTTAATATGGGCAACAGTGGCGGAGCTCTTGTAAATACAAAAGGTCTGCTTGTAGGTATTACATCTGCTATAATCTCTCCAAGTGGTGCATATGCAGGTAACTCATTTGCAATTCCAATTACCATAGTGAGAAAAGTTGTTGATGATCTTAAACAGTTCGGAGAGGTTCAAAGGGCAATTATCGGTGTCAACATAAGGGATGTGAACTCAGATGATGCTGATAAATACAATCTGGAGAATGTAAGAGGTGTTATGATCACAGGTATTGTGGAAAATGGTTCTGCCGCAGAGGCTGGTCTGAAGGCAAATGATATAATAATCAGATTCGACGGAATGCCTGTCAATACTACAGCTGAGCTTCAGGAGCAGGTTGGAAAACATCGTCCGGGAGATAAATCAAAGGTTACATATCTAAGGGGAGGAAAAGAAGGCACTGTAAATGTGACACTTAAAAATGTTGCAGGAAATACAGGTGTTGTTACTGCCCAGACTGGTACAGAAGTTGTATTTGGTGCACGACTTACAGGTCTCAGTTCTTCGGACCGGAACACTTTTGATGTCGAATACGGAGTAAAAGTAACTGAGATAAATGATGGAAAATTCAAGGATCTGGGGATCAGAAAAGGATATATTATCCTTAATGTTAACGGGAAAAAGGTCAATTCACCGGGTGATATCC
>DCSU01000041.1:0-1224 GCA_002325785.1 Bacteroidales bacterium UBA1458
GTAATATCCCAGCTGCGGGTGGTTGGCGGGGAGGTTATTCACCTTGAACGAGGAGACATCAGCTGCCTGCTGCACCCATGCCTTGTTTGTCTCAAACACCAGCGCCGTCTTCGTTCCCTTGCTTCCCAGCCAGGCCAGATCACGGTATGCCTCCGGGTGGTATGATGTGGTGAACTCAACCATCGCCTCACCCGGAGCCCTGCCATAGAGCCTGGAGAAACTCCTCTCCAGTATCTCCTGACCCACCTTCTGCAGCTCCTGCGGGGAGCTTCTGCGGACGGTGCCATCCGGCTCCCTGACAGTCAGGCTGCGTAGCCAGGCGGTGTGATCCGGGTTGGGGATCCTCTTTCCTGCAGCATCAAAGGTATACCTCGGCGGCTCGGCCACGCCCATGTCGAGGTCGGACCCTACCTTACCCTTTGATGAGGAGTTGGAGAATGTCATGCATTTCTGCTTGCTGAAACCCGCATTTACCAGTTCCTGCTCAACCTCTGTCCTGAGCCTTGCAGTGTAACTCCTGTCGAATGAATTAAAGTGGGCAGTGGTGCCTGCATCTCCCTGCCGGGCCAGGGCATTGACATAACCCTTGGCGAAGAGATCGGTCTTGATGATCTTATAGGCTTCTTCTGAGGAGCTTCTCAGTCGCTCAATCTCCTCTTTCGGGGCACCGGCTTTGCCTGCATCAGACAGCTTCTGCATCCGTTCGCGGAAGAGGTTCACCTTTGCACGGCCTTCGGCCTGACGCGACAGGAAATGTGCTGCCTGCAGCTGCTGCTGAACGGTAGGCCACTTGCCTGTGGAGGGATTAACCGGGTTACCCCGGGAATCGACCACATCTGACCATGTGACGGCAGGGCCTTTGGGATTGGCAGGCATGAGTGCACCCAGGGCTGTACGGAAGACGACGGTCTTCATCGCCTCCTTACCCAGGTCCCACCCCATGCCCCAGAGGCCGGCCCCGGTCTCATTGATCGTGACGTTACCCGCATCACGGGCATGCTCCTCAAGATGCTCGAGGACACCCTGCTGATAGCCGTTGATGGCGGCATTTGCCATCATGGTGACGGTGTTGTAGGAGGAGGCAACGCCGGTAAAGGCCCCTGTCACTCCTCCCTCAATATAGCCGGAGGCAGCCTGGTATCCGAAAAAGACCTTCGCTGCACTGGCAGCCCTCATCGATGCCGCGATGGCGTTGGGAGCTGTATGGGCAAAATAGACGGGTGC
>DCSU01000041.1:1237-3377 GCA_002325785.1 Bacteroidales bacterium UBA1458
TCCACCATACCGCTTACCGCGGCGGCCCACTCCTCCTTTTCAGCGGCCTTCTTCTCCAGTGTTCCTGTCACCTGATCTCCTATTGTTCCGGCGGCTCTCAGCATCCTGTCACGGTCAAAGGCACCGTTTTCCGGTGAGGTCATGTTCCTTTCAAAGAACTCCCTCAGCCTTTTCTGTTCCGATGGCTCTGCCATCCCGATCAGGGCGGGCATCCGCTCCATGGTCCTTTTCATCCGGTGGATCTCCTCTGCCATCTGACGGCCTCTCTCGGCCATCATTTGCATGTTCAGCGCATCGAGGTCGGTACGCGTGTGTACGTACTCGCCCGTCTTGACGGTCATGATGGCATCCTGCTCTTTTTGCCTGGAGTCCATCTGGTAAAGCAGGTCGCGTGTGAGGTCATTACGTGTCCCGGGGTCAACGCCGGCAGCGGTCAGCCTGCCTTTCAACGATTCGATGTTACGGTCGAAATAGAGGATGTTGTTCTCATGGAATTTGACCTGTTCCTCCTTTTGCTTCTTTATGGCCTCCTCTGTCTCCCACTCTTTCAGGGCTTTCAGGTGATCGATGAGTCCCTGCGATATCTCCGGCACGGCCGGCTGATCTGCAGCGGCGGGTCCGAGTATATCGGCATAGCGGTTGTTAAGGGACTCGAGGTGGTCGTTATATATTGTCTCAATGGCCTTCAGCATCATCTCGCGCTTCTCCTTCTCCAACCTCGGCCGTTCGCTCTCAGGAAGCTTTTCATACCACATTTTCATCTCAACTGCGGTCTTCAGCTCGTTTTCAGGTACTCCGGCCTCTTTGCTAGCCCTGTATTCATCATCTATCTTCTGACGCTCCTCGAGATAGAGCCGTTTTCTCTCCTCCTGCGGTGAGGGGCCGCCCCTGACAGCCATAGTCAGCTCATCAGGGAATTCACTCCGCCACTTCATGTAGGCATCATATTTTTCCTGGTCCCATTTGCGCCCAGGGACAACCTCAAGGAGCTGTTCCCAGGTGGCGGGATTCTCATCTATGGGCAGCACCGGGGGTTTGGGATAGCTCTCCGTTGTGCGGGTGAGAGAATACTTTTTCGTTTCTGCAGTGTTGTTAAGCGAATGAGGAGGACGGTACTGGATGATGTCTATCTCCTCCTTGTCGCCCCGGTAGATGCTTATGAACCTGATGAAGGTCCAGTCGAGCGTAGCCCATGAGCCGTCATCGAGGGGTTCGAACATGATCAGCAGGTCGTATACCCCGGGTATCATTATCAAACCTTTTGTTTTCTCATTGTATTCCAGCCCCGGTTTGCTGATGTCAATCCCTTCCGCCTCCCATTTTTCAAGAGCGGAGACGGGGAATTTATAGACAAGAACCTTACCATCATCAAACACTTTCAGCACTTTCATGAGCATTCTTGATCCCTCTTCCAGCTCCCATTCACCCTCGAAGGGGAAGTTATTGGAGGAGATGAGGCCGAGCGCCTTGCGGTGCAGTTTTCTTTTTCCTTCTGCCAGCAGTGCCGCATCAGGTGGGTTGCCAAGCCTGGCGATCTCATCAGCCACCTCCTGCAACTGTTTCTGAAGAGTATTCATGATGGCAACCGTGATCTCCAGTTCGGCCATTGTTTCAGCCAGTGTTGCCTCGTCATCTTCCGATGCGGCCAGTGTAACCACCAGTACTGCAGCGTTGTACGATTCGATCTCCGCCCCCATGGCTTCGCGCACAGCCAGGAACTCTGATATCAATGGGTTAAGCTGATTGAGATAGTCAACTGCTTCCTTGCAGGGATAATCAAAGAGAGGCTTCCAGTCAGCAAGAAACCTGCTCTCCTCTTCAGCGGTCATTTCGCCATAGATCAGGCGCATGCCCTCCAGGGCCATAGAGACGGCGCCGGTGTATTGGGCAGAGGTCATTGTGGCGAAGTCGATATCCGATTCAAGCGAGAACCTACCGAAATCCAGCAGCCTGGGGGGCATCACTACCCGTGGAGCGCCCTTCTCAGCAGACATGGGTTTCTTTGCCGGCTGCGTGGCAGAGGTGGTTGGCTTTGCAGGTTGCGTGGCAGCGGCAGTTGTCTTTGCCGGCTGCGTGGCAGAGGCGGCCGTCTTTGCCGGGTCCGTGGTAGAGGTGGTTGGCTTTGCAGGTCCCGTAGCAG
>DCSU01000104.1:0-180 GCA_002325785.1 Bacteroidales bacterium UBA1458
AAATTCCGGGGAACATCTGAATTTTTACTGTTTAGCTCAGTTGCCCGCTGGTTTAATTGTTTCATTCCCGCTCCCTGCCACTCCGGATCCGGAGCAAATAATATCTTACCTTTGCATGACAGCATCAGCTGCCCAGCAAATGAAGTCCGTCACGCTAAAAGAGCTAAGCCAGGAATTGAC
>DCSU01000104.1:185-6933 GCA_002325785.1 Bacteroidales bacterium UBA1458
GATTCAAAAAGGAGAACAAGGAGCTACTGACATACCTGCTGTTCGAGTCGGCCGACGAACTTTCATATATAAACAGTGTAAAGAAGGAACTGGATGGGGAGTTTGACCAGATCAACACTACCAGCTATTACTTCATCAGGAAAAGTATCAGGAAGATCCTGAAAAACACCAGGAAATACATCAGGTATTCCAAAAAGAAACAGACGGAGGTTGACCTTTTGCTGCATTTCTGTACCAGGCTGAAGAGCCTCTCCCCGCCGATACAGAAGAATGCCTCCCTTATGAACCTATATAACAGACAGATAGACACCATCATAAAAAAGGTCTCCGTCCTGCACGAAGACCTGCAATACGACTACGGCCTTGAGGTGAGTGAATTGAAAAAATAGATGACCCCGCTGACAGGCAGTAGTCTCAGCGAACTTCCAGTTTAACCTTCAGTAGTTCCCGGTTGTTGGGTGCATATGTAAATATGTCATCCGAATTGGCACGCAGAGAAAAATATTCGGGACGCACAGTCAAATCAGTTTCCGCAGAAGGGCAGAGCTTTGTAAAGAAATCCAGCCCGGGCATCGTCTCGGGTCACATGGCTTCCATGTAGTAAATCGGACCCTTAAGTATTAACTAAATAAGTACATGATGAAAAGCGGAATCAAAAAACTAATTGCACCCGTCATTGCATTCCTGGTCACTGCAACAGTGATCTTTGGATTCATTGCAGGCGATGAAGGTATGACTATTACAACAAAATCAGACAAGGCCAGGACATTGTTCAAGGAAGCATGGATAGAGGCGTATCAAACCGGCGACATGCAAAAAGTATCCGGAATGCTTAAGCAGGCACTTGAGCTCGACCCTGCTTTCGCTCTGGCAAACCTCTGGTATGGCTATTTGGGATTTGGCAGTGTTGAACGCGAAAAATTCATGGCTGCCGCTTTTGAACAGAGAGACAATATTTCGGAGGCAGAGAAGCATTTTATCCAGGCATATATGGAGCTGGAATACTCAAAGAGGGATGAAGCAATAAATGAATTAAAGACCGCAATCAGTCTGGCTCCCGGCGATAAACTTCTGCCTTTGCAGTTGGCGGCTGTCTATCTGAACTTCGGAATGAAAGAACATGCGCTGGAGTACGCAAGGCAAAGCTGCGAACTTGACCCGAATTTTGCCGGGGCTATTAGCTACCAGGGTTATATTCTCTGGGATATGGGAAAATATGACGAGGCTGAGGCCCTGTATGTCAAGTCGATAGAGTTGATCCCGGAAAGCACCCAGTTCCTTAACAGGTACGGTCAGCTGCTGAGAGGTACCGGCAGGATTGATGAAGCAATAGAGATGCATAAGAAGGCTCTTTCAATAAGGGATGAGTATATGCCAGCTCTCTACCTGGGGCACTGCTACGTGGCAGCTGATAATTATCCTGCAGCAAGGGAGGCCTATCTCAAGGCAAAGGATGTCTCCACCACAAACGTGCAGAAAAGTTACTGCCTCTTCTATGTCGTAACCACCTGGCTCTATGAAGGCAATCTGCCAGAAGCCCTCGCTGCCTTTGACAGGCGTATAGCATTCAACAGGCAGTTGGGAGGTATGGATGAATACATTATAGGTACCACAATACTTAAGGCATATAGCTGTCTTTTGTATGAAGACTATAAAGGTTATGAGAAATTTCTTGAAGATTACAAGGGGTATTTGTCGTCTCTCGAACTGAGTGAAGCGGACAGCATCTACTTTAATCAGACAAAAAATCTGATGGAGGGATATTTATATGCCTACTCCGGGAAAACAGAGATGGCTGAAAAATCCCTCGACCTGTATGAGAAGAGCCTGACCGAAGCAGAAAAAGATACATACAAGCAGGACCTGTTTGAGATGAGGGGAATTATTGACTTTCAAGAAGGCAATTACAAAGAAGCAATTGCAAACCTCGAGAAGTGCACTGAAATGGGCCTATATTATGCAGGATTATCGTACGAGAAGATGGGTAACATCGAAAAGGCGAAGGAAACCTATTCCAAAATCGTGAATAATCATCTGACCTCTCTCAACCTGGCTATTACCAAACCTTTTGCCAGGAAGCGACTGGCTCAGCTGTAGCCGGGTCTGACTTGTCAGTGCATTGAGCTTGCACCAGTTTTGCCCGGGGTGATTTCGTCCCGTGAGTCGACCCGCAGGCCGCATGCGTTGCTCCCCTTGATAGGATGGAACTACGGTCCAGCCCTGTTGAGGTATTAATGTTTTGTGCTTCATCAAACTGACATCGACATTTAATTGTAGTTTTGCCTTAAGCGAGATACTACATCACAGGCATGAAAACAGCAGTTGTTACAGGCGGCACCAGGGGCATTGGCGCTGCACTTGTCAGATTCTTCCTGAAGTCCGGATGGAATGTTGCATATTCAGGAACATCGGATGCTACGGTGCAAAATTCATTGCAGTCACTCGAAGGGCATTTTGAAAGGCGAAGATATGCTGCCTTCAAATGCGATGTCACAGCTGAAGCTGACCTGGTCAGCCTCTGGGATGGAGCTGTCAAAAACTTCGGCAGCGTTAATATATGGGTAAACAACGCAGGCAGGTCAAATGACCAGACGCCCTTCCATAAACTCGAACCTGATGTTTTCACCCGGATCATTGACACCAATGTGAAAGGATTGATGCTGGCTACTCATCTGGCTTACAATCGCATGCTCGCTCAGGGTTTCGGAGCCATCTACAATATGGAAGGTCTCGGAAGCGACGGGCGGCGGATCACGGGCCTGACACCGTATGGCACCTCGAAGAGGGCAGTCCGGTACTTCTCAGATGCCTTTGCAGCAGAGGTGAAAAAGGGTCCGGTAATTGTCGGAACCATCAGTCCAGGCATGGTGCTGACTGACCTGACCATGACCCAGGTCCGTAATGATCCGGAGAACAGCAGGCAGTTGATAAAGATATATAACATTCTCGCCAACGAGGCTGACACTGTGGCTCCGTTCCTGGTGAGGAAGATGATCGCCAACAAGAAGAACGGTGCCAAAATCTCATGGCTTACTACGGGAAAGGTCATCGGCAGATTCCTTTTTGCCCCCTTCTCCCGCCGTGATATTGTCAGCAAGTATCTCTAATTCCGTTCTTAACAAGGTGGCACGATAACCTTCGCCACTGCCTCCTCCTGATGTGGAACATCAGTTGCTTTTTTACTTTTTGTAATTATCCTGAATTTGCTTAAATTGAATGACCTAACTGACGGGGAATTATACCGCAGACAAAGGCACCTGTTTCTCAGTCTTTATTCACCTAAAACTGGCATTATGGGATCGAGGAAATCTATTAACCGCCGAAAATTCATCAGTTCAACCGTCGCCACGGCTGCAACCATAACAGTGGTCCCCAGGTTTGTACTGGGCGGACCGGGATACGTCGCACCCTCCGATAAGATCAATATAGCCAATATCGGCTGCGGCACCCAGGGACTGCGGGAGATGCCGTCACTGCTGCAGAGTCCTGATATACAGGTTGTAGCTGTCTGTGATGTGAACAGGCTCACTGACGACTATCTCGACTGGTCGCCGGAGGGCCTGCGGAACACAATCCGGAATACCCTTGACGAGCCCGGCTGGGGCGCAAGCTACAAGGGCATCCCGGGCGGAAGGGATATAGGCAGGGAATTTGTCGAGACATATTATGGCAAGAATAAACCTTCCGGCAACTGGACGGGATGCAAATCCTATGAGGATTACCGTGAGCTGCTTGAGAAGGAGCCGGGTATCGATGCCATTAAGATCATGACCCCGGATCATCATCATGCCCATCTCGCCATCGCAGCCATGAAAAAAGGCAAACATGTGATCACGCATAAACCCATCGCCAACCGCATGTACGAGGGAAGGCTCGCCATCGAGACGGCAAAGAGCTCAGGGGTGAAGACACACCTCCTGGCATGGAGCGAGCGGCCGCAGTATGAGTTGATTCTGAAATGGATCAATGACGGGGTAATCGGCAAGCTGAAAGAGATACACAACTGGTCATACCGGCCGGTATGGGAACAGTGGCCATCGAGGCCCACAGAATCCAAACCCGTCCCCGATGGCTTCAACTGGGAACTGTGGCTGGGACCCGTACCCGACATGCCCTTCCACCCTTATTACACTCACAACCGGTTCCGCGGTTGGTATGATTTCGGAGGCGGCAGTATCGCAGACATGGGTCATTACAGCCTCTTCCCGCTGTTCCTGACATTCGGCATCGACAGGCCGCCTGTCAGTGCAAAATCATACGGCACCACACACAGGTACGTCGATGGCAATACCTATAAATGGGTTAAGAATGATGTGGCATTTCCACTCTCATGCATGATCCAGCTGGAATTCCCGGAACAGCAGAGCCTTCCTGCATTTGATCTCTTCTGGTATGACGGCGGCATGAAACCTTTTATCCCTGACGAACTCAGGGAGGATAAACGCGATATGCCTGAGGAGGGGATGATGTTCGTGGGTGAGAAGGGAAAGATACTGGCAGGATTCCGTGGTGAAGATCCTGAGATCATACCATCGCGACTGATGAAGGTGTACCAGGGTGAGAAGGAGGTGCAGGAGATAGAGGAGGATAGCCGCTCCAACACCTGGCTCGAAGCGATAAAGAACGACAGGGAGTCGCCCGGCAGCTTCAGGTATGCAGGAACCGTCACCGAAGCCATCAACCTTGCTGCTGTCGCTCTGCGTGCCGGTAAAAAGGTGGAATATGACTCAGAGAATATGAAGATAACCAATGATGAAGCAGCCAACAGGTACCTGACACGCGAATACAGGAAAGGCTGGGAACTCTGAAAAAAACAAAAACATGAAAGAGACGCGAAAGAATTTTTCAAGAAGAGGTTTCATTGAAAAAACTGCACTGCTGGGGGCGGCAGGAATGGTTGTGCCGGCACTGGGCCTTGGGGCCGAACCGACAACCGGTCTGCAATCCGCTACGGTAACCGGACCGCTGCCCCATCCGTTGGCAACACCGCGGATGACGCATGATGATATATCACTCGCACAGTGGGCGCTGGTGGAGGAGATAAGGGCGGGGAAATGGACGAACCTCGATTTTCCGCGAATCGCCAGGGAAGATTTTGGCCTGAACGGAATCGAATTCGTGAATACGCTGTTTGAGGTGCCCACTGTGGACTATCTGAACCGGCTGAAGAAGAATGCGGAGGACCATGGCGTAACCATGGTGCTGATCATGGTTGATGCCGAGGGCGACGGTTGTGAGAGCACCCCTGCACTGCGCAAACAGTTTGTTGTCAATCACAGGAAATGGATTGATATTGCGAACTACCTGGGCTGCAAAGCGATACGCACCAACTGCCGGGGACCGAAGGATGTGAATAAGGACGAGGCCCTGAAGTGGGCGACGGAATCTTACAACATGCTGCTGGAATATGCCGTGCCGGCAGGAATCAGCGTATGCATCGAGAATCACGGGGGAGTATCGAATGACCCCGACTGGATGGTGGCGCTGTTGAAAGAAGTGAATCACCTTTACTTCGGCTCGTATCCCGACTGGCGGGGGCCGGCCGCAGATTTCGACAATGTCGTTTATCTCGAAAAGATGCTGCCCTGGGCGGTGGGTATGTCCTATCGCAATCAACCGACGGAGGAGCTGACGGCAAAAATGATAAAGATGAGTCGCGACGGTGGCTACAAGGGCTGGTACGGTATTGAATCAACCGGGAGGGAAGCCATCATGCAGGGCAAGCAGCTTCTTAAGAAGTACCTGGAGATCTGACATCCCCTTCTGGTAACCGGTCTGGCTGCCGTATTTTGGTGAGTTCTTATTATTACTTACCAGGTAGCAATTTACCAATTAGTAAGTTTGGGTAAAGTTGTCAGTAATGGCTGGGGATTGAGTCCTATTCAATCGGCCTCAATGGATATTTGGGAGCAGTTAAGCAATCCGGATTTTATACTCCTCGAATACGAGGGGTATATAAATCAATTATGCAGATGATTACAAAACCTGTTTCAGACCGATTGTGCAATATGTAATGGCACTTTTTATCAGGACAAATCTTTTTCTTAAATTTATTCTTCCTTCTTGCCCTTACCCCTATGAAACTGAAACTTGTGAATTCATCCACTCCGGGACTTCTGCTGCTGGCTCTGATGTTGTTAATCCCGGTATCGCAGACCACTGCGCAATCCAACAGCCAGACCGCTGCTTATGGAACCTACACGCTCAACCTTCCGCCGGGATGGCAATACGATCCCGCCGGTTCCGACGATGTATTCCACTCTTTCTCACATACGGTAAACGGCCAGACTGATTATGTGATAAAGCTCAAAAAGCAACCCTTATCATGTCCTGAAAAAAAGGATTTCAACAGGGAGATGACAAAGATTTTTTATGATCTCTATGGGGCAGAGGATTATGTTGACAGGTTCAAAAACGAAAGTGAATACGGGGCCCTGGGTGACCAGCAAAGCCACCTGATCACCTTCAATCTGCATGGGAACAAGGAAAGGGGATTCATTATCAGTCCCTGGGTCAACGGGAAGATGTACAATATATATGTTTTTGACAAAGTAGGACAGAAAAGGGAACTGAGGCCGGAAGCCCTTGCTTTCATCGGGGCACTTACCCTGGCTCCCGGCGGCACCCCGCCAGGAGAAAAACTTGCAGTGGCTCCTGCGGATAAAACCGGTGCGGTAGCAAACCCCCAGGCACCTGAAGATACACCCGTGGAGGCAAAGCCTGCCGCCAGCCCAGCGGCAAAGACGGC
>DCSU01000051.1:0-168 GCA_002325785.1 Bacteroidales bacterium UBA1458
CCCGCCACTGGTAAAGCTGTTCTCCCCCCTGTACCATAATTGATCTTTTATAACCTCGGTGGTGTTTGTCACTCCTGTGGAGATTACATTACCGCTGGCATCGACGTGTCCGTAAACGCCTTCAAAGACTGTAGGAGTACTCCGGTCAAGGGTCTCAACTGTCTGACC
>DCSU01000051.1:196-13984 GCA_002325785.1 Bacteroidales bacterium UBA1458
CGTAACGCAGAGTATTATAGATGTTCATAGTCCAGTCGGGACTGACCTTTCCAAGGGCTACCGTTTTGGTTTTGTCGGTCCAGGGGAATCCGTCAGGATGAGTGTCGGTGGGGTCATCATTAATCAGCACATTTCCGTCGGCATCTCTGTACCAGTCAAAACCGAATATTGTAGCATAATCATATCCTACTGCTGCATTTATCTGTGCCTTGGTATCTCCGTTGAGAAGGACATAGTCAATGTCTTTTGCCAGGCCAGTGACCGGGTTCTTCATCTTAGTGAAGTTTGACCTTATCTCCCAATCGAACTGTCCTATCTTAACAGGTATGGCATATACACTGAGTTCTATCCCTTTGCTCTCCATCGATGCCGCATTCAGGTATGCCGACGAGAATCCTGACGAAGCGGAAATGGGTACAGAAAGCAGGAGGTCAATATTCTTATTGAAGAAATACGAAAAATCCAACCCCAGCCGGTCTTGGAGGAATTTCATTTCGGTTCCCACTTCGAAGGATGTCTGAGTCTCATGCCTCAGATTGGGATTACCGACAGTATTGCCTACTGTATATCCTGAAACACCCATGAACGGGAAGGAGATACCTGATGTGTAGTAGTCGTTTGCACTCCCTGAACCATAATATGAGGATGTTCTGTACGGATCGGCGATATTGGCTGTTTTGGCCCATGAAGCCCTTAACTTGCCAAAAGACAAAATCTTATTCTCTTTAAGCGGAGCCAGTTCAGTCAGAATGAATGATGCGCTGAAGGAGGGGAACAGTGCTGAGAGATTGTTTTCTGGCATCGTGGTTGACCATTCGTTTCTCAGGGTTGCCCCAATGTAGAGCATACTCCTGAAATCAATGCTCAAATCCGCAAATATTGCTGCTGTCCTGAAATTGGTAGTACCCTGTCCTGCCGTTTGTTTACTTGTGTTGTCCAGGTTATAGAGGCCGGGTATTGAAAGATCGTCAGTGTAGCCGGTAAGGTATTTATAATCCTGCGCGAACATGTTATGACCCAGGTTAAGGTTAAAACCGATATCAGTACCGATCTTCCTGTTAATACTAAGAATCAGGTCAGAATTGAAGAGGGAATGGAATTCCGATCTCTCCCTGAGATAACCTTGCTGGTTGCCTACGCTATACCAGTTATATACATCCTGGAACCTTCGTACATACCAGTCTACACCCACATTGTAAGAGACAGTCAGCCAGTCCAGCACCTCTGCCTTCAGAAAAGTACTCCCTACAAATCTGTCATTTAAGTCTTTAAAGAACTGCTCATTGGCCGTCCAGTAGGGATTGTTGTAGGTTCCGTTAACACCTGTATAGGTACGTTGAGTCCCGTCAGGCAGTTTATAGCCTGCTGCATTATTAAAGGTGGCAGGGGTTCTGTATAATCCGATACCGATACCTGAACTTGTTCCTCCCTCACGAATAAGATTGTTTTTGGTATGGGCATACATTATATTGGCCCCTGTCGTGATTTTTTGTGTCAGCCTGGTGTCTGCATTAAGTCTGAGGGTCAATCGTCCAAAGGTATTGTTGGGGACAATCCCTTCTTCATTCAGGTTCCCTATGGAGAAGAAGTATGACGAGTTATTATTGCCGGCTTCAATGCTGACATTGTTATTATAGGCTATGCCTTTCTGAAAGAACTCGTACTGGTCATAAACCTTTACGGGTTCACCTGTGTTCGTGGGGGCAAAAGCACTGTTATTACTGACTATTGCTCCGTCAACGTCAAGCAATGGGTTAACCCACAATGCGGGGTCAAGTGAATAGCTGCAGGTATCAAGTTTTGGTCCCCATGCGCCGTTGTATTTACTTCTCCATCCACCGTTCAGCCCCTGCCCGTATTCATTCTGCAGTTCAATATGTCTGCCCAGTTCCTTTATCCCTACCGATGAATGAACGCTCACTTTCATCTTTTGATCCTGAGATCCCTTTTTCGTGGTAATAACAATAACACCGTTAGAGGCCTGAAGTCCGTACAAGGCGGTAGCCGCACCACCTTTTAGTACTGTGATTGAAGCTATGTCATCAGGGTTAAGGTCAATACTTCTTGAAGAGGAATAGACTCCTGACTGGCCTGTGCTCCCACGGTAGGAGGGCTCCGTACTCATGGGCATGCCATCGATGACAAACAATGGCTGGTTATTTGAGNNTCAGCGAAGCCGCTCCCCTGATTGTCATGTAGGAGGAGGCTCCGGCATTGCTCGAGGAACTCGTCACCTGCAGACCGGCGGCCTTTGCTGCCAGAGAGGAGACAATGTCACTATTGCCCCTTTTGTTGATCTCTGTCCCTGTTACTTCCTGTACCGTGTAACCAAGAGCTTTCTTCTCCCTGGTTATGCCAAGTGCAGTAACAACAACATCACCAAGAGCATAAGCACTGGGCTGCATGACCAGATTGAGAACATTACCAGTGATCTTTACCTCCTGCGGTTCCATCCCGATAAAGGAGAATGCAAGAACATCATGTCCCGCGGGTACCGTAATTGAATAGGTCCCCTGGTCATTCGTCACAGCACCTGTTGTCGTCCCTTTAACTGACACAGTCAGAAAAGGTAACGGGTTGCCATCAGGATCTGTAACTTTTCCCGTAACCACTCTTTGACCAAACACCTGTATGCAGGCGAAGGCCAGGATGGCGAATAAAAGAAGTGTTTTTTTCATACTAGCATGATTTAGTTTAGGGATAATGGTTAAAAGTTCTTAAGCTGATTTTGCATTTTATTATATATTTTATTATTAAAAGTACATATTTGGTGTTATTAATCGCACAATTGTCATGTCTTCTTTATTAAAAAGAATACTGGTATCAGAGAGATTGCCAGGATAATTGCCAGCAGGGTCTTGTTTGTGGTTGTGGTACTATACAGATTTGTTGACTGAGAATATTTGGTTCCCGGTGAGACTGTTATTCCATAACGACTGGCCAGATCTTTGATATCAAGCATATTTATGAAAGGGATCCCCGATTCGTTCAATAATGATATCAGTCCGCGATCCCAGTCATTACAGAGGTCCATCTCACGCTGCAGTCCATTGGGTATACCCAGTGAATGGGGACAATTACCCAAAGCAGTCTCGTTGCCCCCGATATTGATCAGAAGAGAAATATTTGCCTCTCTGAAGATTTCGGCACGCTTAACAATAGATTCATGAAGAGTTGCCGGAATATAGAGATCAACCTTATTTCTGTAGGCTGCATTGGTTAATATTGACATTCCTTCAGGTGAGAGTCCCTCTCCGTTATCACCTCCTGCTCCGATAGATACTATAACAGATTTGAACCTCAGACCATTTCTTCTCAGTGCTGCCTCCATATCGATCCAGGTTGCCCCGGGTTGATTGGCACCGTAGGTTGATGCTCCCAGAGAGCTCATTACAACAGGTTCTATACCCATTGCCTGCAACGCTGCCAATGCTGATATCGCCAGGGAAGGGAAGGAGCCCGAGAGGATGACCCCCACTTTGTCTTCGCCGGATAGGCCTGCCTCATGCAATAATCTAACTATCAGGGCTGCGAAATCAGGGTTCGTAGAGGTCTCCTTTGCCTCCAGGGAACCGAGGGTAGTCGTTATCTCCGACCATTCGTCACCTATCATGAAATTATAGGGCACGTTTGAGTGAGCATCAGATACAATATTCTTTTCTAACTTTAATTGGCCAATAACGCCAAACATCTTTTCCGTCAGAACAACGGCCTCCTCCATGACACCGCGGTAAGGCAGTGGCTGCTGCTTGCGGAATAAAGTGACCGATACCGCAGTTCCGGTCAGAAGCACCACGAAGGCTATAATTAACCTGGTATTTAAGCTCTGTCGGTTCATGGAAGAATCAATGAGATCTGGAATATTATCAATGTAACGATACCCAAACTCATAAGGGTGGAAGTTATCTTTTGTCTGCCCATTTCATTGGCTATCAGACCGGGAATTATATACCCGATTGACTGCAGATCAAGTTTCATGATATCTGCCGGCTGAATCAGGTTATCAATAAGGAGCTTGAGGAAGAAGCTGAGAAGGACAGCAAGAAGGAACTTCCTCCTGCCGTAAAGTATCAGAAACTGTGATAGTCCACGAATGATGATATAAACGATAAAGGCAATAATAACCGTCATGATTATCCTGTCAGGTTCGTAGATGAACAGTGCAAAGTATGCAGGAGCAATGACGCCGCCCGGCGAGATACCTGTAATCTCATAGAAGATAAAACCGACAACCAATCCGATGATGAATAGCTGGAGTATCATCTTAGCTCATTGATAATATGAAATCCTTCTCCGCCAATGTTGCCTACACCTGTTACGAATGACCCGTCCTCAACACTGCTGACAAGTGATTTTAAGGGATTACGAATCTCTCCTCTGTTCCAGCAGATGACCTTCTCCTTCTCAACACCTGATCTTGACAGTTTGTACTTTGCCCTTTTTCTGTGGTTGCCTGTCAGTATTATTTTGTCAAATGACCGGATATTCCCCGCTATCCATTCTGAGAACAGGTCAGTTCTTACTGGCCGGTCAGCACGGGTGTTAAGTATTATGGAGAGTCTGCCCGTATAATCTGACACCTCTTTCCAGTGCCCGATAAAGGATTCGGTGGAATAGATATCATTGACTGAAAATGCATTAAGGAACCTGATCTTTTTCCCCCCGGCGTGAATTGTTGTAACGGGAGACTTAATGTTTGAAATCCAGTTCATTATTCCTTTTTCAGCCAGTTCCGGGTCTATCCCTGCCTCCTTACAGACGGTCAGGGCCAGAGAGACGTTCTCCGGGAAAATTCCATATGGTAACCTTTTTCTCAGGCGGTCTTCCAGCTCCCCGGTTGTGATTACAGTGCTGTTGAGTGCTGATGCTTTTTCTTCTATTTTCTTTAGGAATTGTCTTTCACTTGTGATGACCTTGCAATTTGCCGGAATGGCGTTGCAAATAGCTTCCGCCTGCGATTCAATGTCTTTGCCCATCTCCTCGCGGTGGTCATCCCGGATATTGGTAATTACGTAAAAATGCGGTTTAAATATTGATCCCTCCAGTTTCTGAAGTTCAGGGGCAATTGACATGCACTCCATAACCATGGTTTTCACCTTCTTTCTGAAGGCTAACCTCAGAATGTTAACCTGCTCCTGGACCCTTGCGGCTCCTGTACGGTTAACGGGCTGTATGAATCCGTTATGAATTGTAGATGGGATAATTCCGGTGATCTTTGCCATCACCTCATGGCGTGAAGAAGCAATCCCGGCTGCAACATACTCAGTTACCGAAGATTTGCCTCTCGTTCCATTGACATGGATTCTCAGGCTCATGAAGCGAATGCTTTTCTGAAGCATCCGTTTTTCAATGATCAGAAGACTTAATAGTAAGATAAGTATAATTGATATTATCAGCATGTCATGCATTTGATAAGATCCTGAGGCCGGACCGGATGTACTTCATGATCAGTATCCTATAGCTATTCCTCCTCTTCTTTTATCCGCGGATCCTGAATACTCACCGGTAAGTGGATCAACATATATCATCTGTGCCCCTCCAAAAAAGAGGTCAATTCCCTCATAGACCTTGATGGGGTGGCCCATCCACCCGAGTTCGGAACGCACTTCAGGCTTTATTCCTGATTCGATATGAAGGTAATCCTCAAATTTCTGGCAATAGAACCTTGGAGCCAGATTAGCTTCATTTACATCCATTCCGAAATCGATCACATTGACAACCAGTTCAATGATGGTTGTCGTAATGCGGCTTGCTCCCGGACTGCCAACTATCAGAAAGGGATTTCCGTTTTGCAGTATTACAGTAGGGGTGATGGAGGTTCTGCATTGTTTGCTGTTCTGTAAATAGTTGACATTCTCAACATTATATGAGAAGTTTGTCATGGCGCTGTTAAACAGCACCCCCGATACTGTCTGTCCCGATCCGAAAAACAGGCCCAGGGTCTGGGTAAGTGCAACGGCATTGCCCTCCTTATCAACGACTGACAGGTGAGTTGTATGTCCGTCTGCAGGTTCCATGTCTAATACTTGTACCTTCTTTAAATCTTCTTCAAAGACCCCGGGGTTTCCATATTCGGCATCCCTGTATCGTGGAGGATCAAGTTTTGACTGGTTGATGCTGTTAAATCGTTCCAGTGCATACTCTTTGGATGTTAGGCCGGCCACGGGCACGGTCACAAAATCGGGATCGCCCAGGTACTGGTACCTGTCAGCATAGATCAGTTTCTCGACCTCTGCCATTATATGCAATGTTTTGGCAGATTCACTGTAATGGCCATTGGCTTTTAGGTCGAAATTCTCAAGCATATTCAGACCCTGAATCAGGCTGATGCCTGACTGCGGTACATTGGATGTAAGGATATCATAGCCCCTGTAAGTACCTTTCAGGGGTACAGTAAGCTCCGGCTTATAAGATGCAAAGTCTTTTTCTGTCAGGACTCCGCCGCGGTCCCTGATGCCCTTTACAAAAGATTCTGCCAGAGGCCCTTCGTAGAAGCCTTTACTGCCCTGTTCGGCAATGATCCGGAGTACCTTCCCGAGATTCCTCTGAACTAATATTTCTCCTTCCATCCTTGGAAACCCGTCATCAAGGAATACCGAAGCGGTTACCGAGTCACTCAATATCTTATCTATATTGTCAAGTATAAGCTTTGCCAGGGTCTGGTCAATGGGAAAGCCATATTCTGCATGGCTGATTGCCGATTCCATGATCTTCTTTAATGGCAGACTCCCGAATGTCTTATGTGCCATGAGAAGTCCGGCTACAGTACCGGGCACCCCTATTGCTTTGGCGGTGCTGTGATCCCTGCTTGAGCTGAAATCAATTTCAGAAGCTCTTTCGGAACTCCTTCCGTAATAATTGATGAAATAAGATTTCTGCTCATTTTTCAGGTATATAACCATGCCTCCGCCACCACCCAGGCCTGATCCGTCAGGTTCCACCACGCCGATTGTAAAGGCAGCTGCCACCGCTGCATCAACAGCATTACCGCCGCTTTTCAGGATGTCAATGGCTGCAGCAGACGCCAGCGGGTGGGCAGTGGCAACAGCCCCGTTCATCCCTGTGGAGGGATAGGTTGACTGTCCCTGTATGCCCGTATTCAATATTAATACGAGCAGTAATATCAATTGAAAAGTTCTCTTTCTCATGGCATCAGTTATATCAGGTTTATTTCTCCCCGAACATTACCCGGTTACTTGAACAGGTTCCCAAGCGGTTCAGCAGTTTCTGCAATTTTTTCAACAAGGGTCAGGGGGATATTCTTTGCCTTGGAGATGGCGGAGAAAAATCCATCCTCATCACCCTGTTTCACGACCAGCATGAACTTTGAATTATCGGCAACAAGCTGATTGAAGGAATCTGACTGTCCTTTTCTGCGGGCACTGCCTCCTATGTGAAGCAACACAATCGGTATCTTGAGGTCATTGGCTGATTTGACAAGAGTCTGGACTCTCTCAAACTCCTCCTGCTGACTTATGCCGGCAGCTCCAAGTCCCTTTGAGCTGAACCCGGGTACAATAATTAATGTCTTAATCCCTTTCAGGTCCTCCGGCTGGGCCATCAGAACAGTTGTGGCATTCAGGCCCTGCCTCTGGGCAAGCATCTTGACCAGCTTTACATCTGCACTTTGCCCGGCAGAAGAGATAAGCACAGGCTGTTCAAATTTCTGTGCCAGCAATGACGAGCCGGCAAAGAATAAAATCAGTATGGTTACACCAGTTGAAATAATTGTTTTCATTTCTCTCTGTTTTAGTTGTTTAAGAATTCGCCCACCCCTTTTCCCATTATCAAATCATAATCGGGCAGGTTCTCAATTACGATTTGCTTATCAGGATAATATAAGTTATAAGAGTTAAGTAATTCAACGATCCCCATAATGTGCCTCCCGACACGATGTTCGATGGGTTCACCGGTATCTTCCCGGTAGGCAATTCTCAGCGCACCCGTTTCCTTTGCCTTTTTATAGTTATCACTGTAACCCCTCAGGACGAGGTCGACATTGGTTTCCCCTCGCAGCCTTCCCATTGAAGGATTGCTGGTCTCCATCAGAAAAGGTATTGCATCGGTATAGTCGCCCCATTCCCGGTGGCTCAGGCCGTGAAAATTCTTTGGAGATGTCTCAGGTGAAAACTGGAGGTTTGCCATCTCAAGCCCCAGGATTGCACCCATGGCTATATCCTCATAGTTTTCATGGTAAACAATAACATTTACTATAGGTACTTCCGGAGATGATTCATGAAGATCAAAAGCAATATTTACCTTCTCTTTGTCTATCAACTGAATAATTGCATAGGCTACCTTCTCAGTCAGGCTTCCGTCAGGCCGGCCCGGGTATGCACGGTTTAGATTCCTTGTTTCAAATCCAGACAATTGCTGGTTTGAAGGATATTGTGCAAACACCAGGGGGTCAGGCCATTGATCAAGAGGATTGGTTACCCTGGAGCCAAGCCTGAACCTTCGCGTGCCATTTTTTGTCGGTATCTCGTAAAATGCAGGGAAGCCCTCCATAGGATCAGAGCAGGTAAATGAGCTGTTGTTCAGACGGGGGATGATGATCACACGGCCAGAGGTAACCTTGAGGTTCTCCAGTATGACTACGGTGGAAAGAAAGGAGGCTGCCTCATTGGAATGCGTCCCCCCGCACAGAAGGGCAGTGCCACCTTCAATGCCGCTGTCATAGAGGTAGACCTCCGTATCTCCGTTTGTACCCTTTATGCCTTCAAAATAGTCACTCAACATTACTTTGCCGGTAAGACCGTCACTGGGAAACAGTTCTTCGGGGTGGTGCATCTTGCCGAAGGCAATAGCTGCGATGACACCCATGGTGGCTGTTACGATTGTAATTATAATAGTGGACAGATGATTTCTGATCATGTCTATTACTTAATTTGCAGAATACGAAGAATGAAAATTAGCAGAACCATCGCCATTGCCAGTTGATTCCTCCATTTTTTCTCCTTAAGGAATTCAATAATAACCACGAAGGTTACGTAGGCAAGGATCAGAGTATATATATAATATAGCATAGCTGTGATTTAAAGTATCAAGTTTGATATTTCCTGTGCAAAAACCAGTATCAATATCCCAATGGTCATTGAAATGGCGATAGGGATCAGACATGTCTTAAGTATCTTAAAATGATTTTTCTCTTCGATGATCTGAGATGAGTAAGCACAAAGCAGGGCAGGAGGAGGCATCAAATCTCCCAGAGCAGCCATAAGTACCAGTACTGCGGTTACCACAAGGGTACTTTTGCCGATAAACACATAGACCAGCGGAACACCTATTATTGACGCTGACCCATAAGCAGATCCCATGAAAGGCATAAGACCGGCTGCGAGGTATCTGATCCCCTCAGGCAGACCAAGTGCTGTAACAGCCAGGTATCCACGTACTCCCGTCAGAGCGAGTATCTGCAGGAACATCCCTACACCTACAAGTATAGCCATTACAGGCATAGCACTTCTTAGCGCATTTCTTGACACATCAATCAACCTGACCCCTTTCCGTGTTAATAACCCGAGAAGCGTTCCTATAATAAAAATGAGCGGGACACCAAGATGGGGAACATACTCGTGAAACCTTATCTCCCCAATCATGTACAGAATGACGAAGGCTATCGGCAGATACAGCTTTAGTCCGTATTTCTCACCTCCTGTGGAATCAAGGTATTCCTTCACTTTGTCAATATTATAATCTTGAAGGTACCTGAACCTGAAATAAAGCGCAGTGATCAGTGCAGGCGGAAATGAGACAAGCAGCAGGGGGATGCCAAATCCAATATAGGGCATATCTACGCCGCCACCGATGATCATCACCGGTATGCTGATAGGAGGGGCTACTTCACCGAAAACAGCAGCCATGGCTATGAGTGCACCAACAGCCAGCCTCTGCATACCCATGTTTATCAGGATAGGCGCCACAAGAGCCCCTGTAGTCAGGATGCATGTTGATGACAAACCGGTAAGCATCCCTGGAAACATAACAAAAAAGGTGATTACAATAATCAGAAGAGTCGGCTGGCGGTAAAAAAGCTTGAGAATACCTCTGCTTACCCCTGCGAGCGCGCCGGTTTCCTGCATCACACGCATGAAAATCATTGCTGTTGAAATTATCAGAATAGCCTCAAGAAAACCAAATCCCCCCTCTACCAGATGCCTTACAGGCAAACCCTGGCCCCCAATGAGAGCTCCTAAAATAGCAGCCAGCATTAGAGAAACTCCTGCTGGCATCTTGAAAAGAAATATGCTTAACGCGAAGGTCGCTAGCATGCAAATGAAAATGATCAACTCAAAACTCATAGATATTAGGATAGGCAATATTTTGAAGTCAAAAGCCATGCCATCATTATATGTGACTGGATATTAATATTATATGAATAATATTAAATTCACTTTGCCATACTTGGGGATGAATCAGCCCACCTTGATGAGTGAATTCAGCCCATGTCAGTCAGGGTAAGTGGATATAGGGGATTATCCGGGTTCTTTATTTTTTCTTCCACATTTGGGATCATTTGCATTGACTTTAAAGCAGATGAAAATTTAAGTATGAAAAAACAGGACCATCGTTTTCATGAAAGGTGATGATTAAAAGAGGTTGGCCTGTTTTTTGATCTGGGGTGCAGGTAATAAAGAAAAATCAAAACTCTGCTCGCCTTTCACTCATTTTGATTTTTCATTACATGATTATAATATCACAAGGTCTATCAGGTAAAGTTCAATGATAAAATCAAAGAATAAAATTAAGATCAGGTACTTGCTCCTGTTGTTGTTGCTAACTACGGTTCCGCTTCTTACAGCTCAGCAGATTGTCACAGCAGGTATTATTCAAGGAACAAATGGATATATTGGCTTTTTGCGTGGCAATATGCCACTGGTTATTTCCATTCCACATGGCGGATATATGATGCCCGATGAGGTGCCCGAGAGACCTTGTATCAACTGTGCCAAGAATCAGGACATCTTTACCCTCGAAATCGGAATGGGAATCAGGGATGAGATATACAGACAGACCGGTCACTACCCGTATGTCATAATTAATAACCTGCATCGTACAAGGCTTGACCCAAACCGGAACATAGCAGAGGCCTCAGATGGCAACAAGAATGCAGAGCAGGCATGGCACCAGTTCCAGAATTATATTGACAGCGCATGCGCAGAAGTAGAGAAAGAATTTGGGAAAGGGTTGTATATCGACCTTCATGGACACCGTCACCTGATTAAACGGACAGAATTGGGTTACCTGATAAGTAGTGAGGAACTTCAGCTTGATAATGAACTTCTTGACCTGGACTCATTTGTTGAGTTCAGCAGTATCAGGAGTCTGGTTAGCAATAATCTCAATAAATTGTCCTTTTCGCAGCTTGTAAGAGGTAAAGATAGTTTTGGGGGTTTGTTGGAGGAGATGGGTTACCCTGTTGTACCTGGTCCCGGAATCCCGTACCCTGGCCCGGATGAGCCTTATTTTAGCGGGGGATATAACACAACCCGTCACGGATCATCTCATGGGGGAACAATTGACGGGATGCAAATTGAGCTTGATGAGGAGCTGAGAAGAGATATGTCAAAACGTGATAAACTGGTTTCCGATCTTGCATATACTATTATTGAATTTCTCAGGATACATTATTTCCGGGATGCTGATTTTGTAAGGGTAATGGCTCCCGGTGAGTAACAGATGGATAGTCCGGCTAATGCATAAGACCTGAAGTAAAAGTATCAGGGGTGCACCAGCACCCCTTTTTTATTAGTTCTCACTGATGCCGCTAACCACGGCATTTCTTTTTATACTAAATTCAAAAATTCAGGGTGGTTAATAATTCTTAATATTATTAGTATATTTGTTAACCACCTAATGAACGCAACCGAAAAGGCCCCGTAATGAATTGTATTATCGTTGATGATGACCCCGTATGGCTCAGAACCCTTGAAGAGTTCGTAGGCAAATCGGCATCTCTCTCCCTGATTGGAAGCTTCACCGAATCACTCTCGGCAAGAAACCTCCTGATGTCACGCAGAGACATTGAACTGATTTTTCTCGATATCCAGATGCCGGAGATGGACGGGTTCGACTTTCTTTCAAGCCTTGAAAATCCTCCCCATATAATATTTGTCTCTGGGAGCGAAGAACACGCCTACAAGGCATTCAACTACAACGGCATTGATTATCTGCTCAAGCCCATAACCTACCCTCGCTTCTGCAGGGCGGTGGAGAAGATCATGAAATACTATGCCCCGCGCCAGACTCCGTCAACCGCTGGCGAGGAGGAGATATTCATCAAGAAGGCATCGTCGCTCGTGCGCCTCAAGCTCAAGGAGATACTCTATGTGGAGGCCCTGGAGAACTATGTCAGCGTCATCACACGCGATGAGAAGTATACCATTCACTTCACCATGAGGGCTATAGAACAGCAGCTGCCTTCAGGACTATTCGTCAGAATACACAGGTCGTACCTCGTCAACAAAAGCGTTATCAGGTCGATCAGTGAGAACAGCCTAACCATCGTCGTCGGTAATACCCCAAAAATCCTGCCCGTAGGAAAATCATACCGTGACGGGATAATGAACTACATCAACATAATGACGCGTTAGATGCCGTCGCTGAGGCAACTCTTCCTTGATCATCTCGGACAGACCTCTCCAACACCCCTGATGCTTGAGATCGAGAGAGCCGAGGGCTCCTTCCTGTATGACAGTAACGGAAAGGATTACCTTGACCTTATCTCCGGCGTCTCCGTGAGCAATACCGGTCACTGCCATCCGGCAGTTGTGGCTGCCGTGAAGGAGCAGGCTGGCCGTTACATGCATCTGATGGTCTATGGCGAGGTGGTACAGAGCCCCCAGGTTCGCTATGCGGAGAGACTCGCTTCCCTTTTGCCTCCGTCACTTCAGTCGGTCTTCTTTGTCAACTCCGGCAGCGAAGCTATAGAGGGAGCCCTGAAGCTGGCCAGGAGACAGACCGGCAGGCCAGAGATCATTTATTTCAGGAACGCCTATCACGGCTCAACCACCGGCGCACTGAGCGTACAGGGCTCAGAGCTCTACCGCAACGCCTTCAGGCCGCTAATGCCCTCCACAACCATGGCAGAGTTCAACTCACCGGCAGCTCTGGAGATGATTACCGGAGATACTGCCGCAGTAATTGTGGAACCTGTGCAGGCGGAGGCTGGCGTGATTCAACCTGAAGGGAGCTTCCTTGCTGACCTCCGCAGTGCTTGCGACAGGCAAGGCGCCATGCTCATATTTGACGAGGTGCAGACAGGCTTCGGCCGTACCGGAAGCCTCTTTTCACTTTACAGGTATAACGTCACCCCGGATATACTGGTACTGGCCAAAGCCCTGGGTGGCGGCATGCCCCTCGGCGCCTTCATTGCCTCACGTGAGATAATGTCATCAATGGCACATGACCCGGTGCTGGGCCATATCACCACATTTGGCGGCCACCCTGTGTGCTGTGCTGCAGGACTGGCATCACTGGAGGTGATAACAGGCGAGAACCTGCCACGAAAGGCGGTTGAGAAAGAACAGCTCTTCAGAGAGGAGCTTACAGGAATGCCATTCAGGGAGATAAGGGGCGAAGGACTACTGCTGGCAGTGGTGCCAGAAGAAAAGAGGATTATTCCCACACTGGTGGCACAGGCACCGGCACACGGACTGATGCTCGACTATTTCCTTTTCTGTGACGAGGCATTCCGGATAGCACCGCCGCTGACAATATCTCATGACGAGATACGCCTTGCCTGCCAGCGGCTGAAAGCATTGTTCCAGGCAGTAGGCAGTAGGCAGT
>DCSU01000051.1:14000-17478 GCA_002325785.1 Bacteroidales bacterium UBA1458
AATCGACAATCGACAATTCTTCTGACCTGCCGCAGGCCGACTGCCACTCTGTCATACTTCCTGCCCGCGGCACGCCCTTTGAATATCAGGGGCAGGATAATCAAAACATATATCATATGGAAAAGGGTAAAATTGGAGTCACTACAGAGAACATTTTTCCAATCATTAAAAAATTCCTCTATTCAGATCATGAGATCTTCCTGAGAGAACTGGTTTCCAACGCCACCGATGCTACGCAGAAGCTTAAGACACTGGCTTCAGCAGGCGATTTCAAGGGCGAACTCGGTGAGTTGAAGGTCAGCATCAGCTTCGATCATCAAAAGAAGACCATCACCGTGTCGGATAACGGCATCGGAATGAGCGCTGAAGAGATCGACAAATACCTTAACCAGATTGCATTCTCAAGCGCTAATGAGTTCCTTGACAAATATAAGGACCAGGCAAGCGCCATCATAGGGCAGTTCGGTCTGGGATTCTATTCGTCATTCATGGTCTCTGACAAGGTGGAGGTAAGATCGAAGTCGTACATCGACGGTGTGCCGGCAGTGAAATGGACCTGCGACGGCAGTCCTGAGTATTCCATCGAAGAGACTGACAAGGCAGAGCGGGGCACAGACGTGATCCTGCATATCGACAAGGATTCAAAGGAGTTCCTTGATGAACAGAGGTTGGAGACCCTCCTTAAGAAGTACTGCAGCTTCCTTCCCGTACCGGTGCATTTTGGCAACGAAAAGGAGTGGAAAGACGGCAAAATGGCAGATACGGGAAAACCGAAGGTGATCAACAACACCCACCCGGCATGGACGGTCAAACCCTCGGAGCTTAAAGATGAGGATTACACCAAATTCTACCATGAACTTTATCCAATGGGCGAAGACCCTCTCTTCCACATTCACCTCAACGTTGATTATCCCTTCAAGCTCACCGGGATACTTTATTTCCCGAAGATCAGGAACAACTTCGAAATACAGAAGAACAAGATCCAGCTGTACTGCAACCAGGTATTCGTGACCGACTCCGTTGAAGGGATTGTGCCAGACTTCCTGACACTGCTGCATGGCGTCATTGATTCGCCCGATATTCCTCTCAACGTTTCGAGAAGCTACCTCCAGAGTGATTCCAACGTTAAGAAGATTTCAAGCCACATAACCAAGAAGGTGGCAGACCGCCTGGCTGACATATTCAAGAAGGACAGGGAGAACTTCGAAAAGAAATGGGATGATCTCAAGCTGTTCATTGAATATGGCATGATCACCGAAGAGAAGTTCTATGAGAAGGCTTCAAAATTCACTCTCTTCAAAAACACGCAGGGCAAATACTTCACCCTTGAGGAGTATAACGTGTTCATCAAAGAGAATCAGACTGACAAAGACAAGGCGCTGGTGCATCTCTACACCACTGACCCCGTGGCACAGCATACATATGTAGCAAAGGCTGTAGAAAAGGGTTATGACGTACTGGTACTCGACGGCCAGCTTGATACGCACCTGATAAACACCCTCGAGTCAAAAGACCAGGGTTCCAGGTTCGTCAGGGTAGACAGTGATGTGATTGAAAACCTGATAAAGAAAGAGGAGACACATACCTCCAAACTTTCAAAGACACAGTCTGACGATCTGGCACAGGTATTCCGCAGCCAGGTATCTGACAGCGACAAGGCACGGTTCCAGGTGAGGGCAGAGAGCCTCGGCGAGAATGACCTTCCGCTGGTCATCACGCAGAGCGAATTCATGCGCAGGATGAAGGATATGGCCCAGTTCGGCGGAGGATACTCATTCTACGGCGAGATGCCAGACAGCTTTGACCTGGTGCTGAACACCAACCATCCGCTGGTTGTCACGCTGTCAGGTGATCTCGACAAGGAGCATGCCGACGAGCTGAAAAAGAATAACTCGGGCATCGAGAAGACCAGGGTTGAGATAGAGTTCATGGAGAAGGAGCAGGGGAAGAAGAAGCCTGAGGAGATATCGACCTTTGAAAAGGATGACCTGGAGAGACTCAGGGGTGAGATGAAACAGCTTGAGGAAAAGAGGAAGACATTACTTGCCGCCTTCGGAGGAGAACACCAGGCTGTCAGACAACTGGTAGATCTCGCTATGCTGGCAAACAACATGCTCAAGGGAGAGGCACTGAGCAGCTTCGTCAAACGAAGCATCAGCCTACTCTAAAAACCAGACTGTAATGTTGACAGGAACACGAAGGCGCCCGTACAGGGCGTCTTTTTTTTATCCCAATATGCGTGCGGTCTCGGACTTGATGTAGTTGATGGCTGTCCGGCATGGGTCCGTATCCAGATCCATCACCTCCTCGAGAAGCAGTCGCGAAAGCTCCTCTCCCGTGGCGGCGGGTGGCAGCTGGGAGGCAATACCGTTTATCATTTTAACAACCGTACCGCGGGCGTTCTTCACCAGCTCCCAGGCTTCATTGCTTATGTATATCTGCTGAGAGAGGTTGTGCTCATATTCGTTCCTGACATTGGTTAAAAGTGCTGAGTGCAGTTGCTGTGCGGTCATGTCAGGCCTGGCAGTCCGCATGATGAGTGACTCCGGAGAGATGCGCTCGAGGAACAGCACCAGCCGCTCATAAGCTTGCAGCCTCACCGGTGTAACCGTCTTGACCGTCTGCAGCAGGAGATCCTGCCGGCGGCGATCCTGGTCATCACGCAGCATATTCCGTATGACCAGCCATGCGGTGATCATTACCAGCAGTGCCGGAAGAACTGTTTTGAGTATCTCAAGAAAGGTTTCCATGTCAGGGTTTATTGATTGATGTTAAGACATGCAAATTAATCATTTTTATTCAAGGCTGATTATACCCCCCTGGCCTGTTATAAACCCTTTTCTTTTTCACTTTTAAAAGTTACATTTGGCCCTTCCACTACCGGAAAACTAAAAAAAACAGATACGATGGAGCATGTCAGCAGGAGAGTACAGTCACTCTCGATATCCCAGACTCTTGCCATGGCACAGAAAAGCCGTGAACTTAAGGAACAGGGCATTGATGTGATCAGCCTCAGCCTGGGCGAACCAGACTTCAACACTCCTGATGATATCAAGGAGGCAGCGAAGAAGGCAATAGATGACAACTATTCGTTCTATCCCCCCGTGCCCGGCTATACCGACCTGCGGCAGGCAATTTCACGCAAGTTCAAAGAGGAGAACGGACTCGATTACTCGCCGGAACAGATCATTGTGTCGGCAGGAGGGAAGCATACCCTTATGAATATCCTGCTTTCGGTCGTTGATCCGGGTGATGAAGTGATACTTTTGGCTCCCTACTGGGTCAGTTATATTGACCAGATCATCTTCTGCGAGGGTAAGCCTGTGATCATAACCACAGCCATTGAGAGCGACTTCAAGGTTACTCCCGGACAGCTGGAGGCAGCAATCACGTCCCGCACCCGGGTGCTGATCTTCAATTCACCCTCGAATCCTACCGGGATGGTATACACTCATGAGGAGATGGCCGGCCTGGTGAA
>DCSU01000051.1:17585-17757 GCA_002325785.1 Bacteroidales bacterium UBA1458
GCGGATTGGTTATATGGGTGCTCCCCTCTGGCTGGCAAAGGCGTGCAACAAGCTGCAGGGCCAGTTCACCTCCGGGGTAAGCTCAATAGCCCAGAGGGCTGCCCTGGCGGCAGTGACCTCGAAGAGCGACTCAAAAGAGAGGATGCGCGAGGCATTTCTTCGCCGCAGGGAC
>DCSU01000012.1:0-5581 GCA_002325785.1 Bacteroidales bacterium UBA1458
CCCACACATTTCTTCGTATCGACGGCCATCGCGTATCTCATGATACCACCTCCTCTCCTTTAAGGTCAGTGATAAAGGTCACGAAGTTGCCGCGCATGCCTGTACCTCCCATAAGCGGATCAACAAGCACCTTGGTTATAAGATTTGTGTCGCTGGCCCCCTTCCCGTAACATCGTCGCAGCTTCTTCTGGTCGTGGCCAAAGCCATGAACCATATAGACGGAATCCCAGCGGATGCGCTCTGTCACCCTCACCTTTATGGGAAACTCTGACCGCTTGCCATCCTGGTTGACCAGGTGAACATACTGGCCGGTGCTCAGTCCCCATTCTTTGGCCACACGCGGGTTTACCCACACACTGTTCTCATCCATCAGATCGGTAAGGTTGGGGTTATTGGAGGTACGGCTAAAGGTATGCATAGGGGCACGTCCATAGTTAAGGCGGTAGTAGCCCTCTGGAGGCTCCTCGTGTTTTGTGTAGCGGGGCAACGGGTCGAATCCTGCCTCTTCCAGTGCGGTTGAATAGAGTTCAATCTTTCCGGTAGCCGTATAAAACTCAACATCCTCATCAGGAGAAAAATAGAGGTCGTCGGCTGTGCGATCGAAGGTTTTGACCCCGATCTTCTTCATCTCCTCGAGACTGCTCCCCACCTGCTTAAGCTGCCAGTCGAGCTGATCCTCCATCTTCTCAAAAGGAAAATATTCAATCACTCCCAGCCTCTTTGCCAGCTCCCTGGCCATAAAAAACGCCGGTTTGGTGTCATAGGAAGGTTCAGCGGCAGGGGCCCTCAGTGCTATCTGTGGCTTTCTGTGCGGTCCGACCCTGAGATCATCATATCTCTCGAGATAGGTGCATTCGGGCAGCACCACGTCAGCCCAGCCGGTAATTTCCATTGGCATGGTATCAACGACCACGAGTAACTGAAGAGCCTGGATTGCCTTAAGGGTGTTCTCCTGGTTGGGGAGGGTCTCTATAAGGTTTGTGCCGTTCACTATCCATGCCTGGAACTTGCAGGCACGGGTCGGGTCGGGGACAGTTGCATCACAGACCCCGTTGGCCAGCACTGTGTCGGCAAGCTTGTAAAGATCCGGAAACTCCGTTCTCCACGATCTTTTTGGCACCGGGTAAGGGGGATGAGGCGGCTCAGGCAGCGCGAAGGTCTCTGTACGAAAGAATCCTCCTCTGCGACCCCAGGAACCGAGCAGGGCGTTGAGTATGGCTACTGCCCTCAGGCGCTGCGTGTCATCACCGTACCACGTGACATGGCGTCCGGGATGAACGATTACTGCCGGAGAGGCGTTAGCCATCTCACGTGCAGTCTCGCGAATGACTGTGGGATCAATAGTAGTGATGCCGTATGCCCATTCCGGGGTCATGTTCTTCACATGTTCCTTCAGGTAATCAAACCCGTAGGTATATTTCTCCACATATGGCTTGTCGTACAGTTCCTCCGAGATGATGACGTTGATCCATGCCAGCAGCAGAGCCAGGTCAGTTGCCGGTTTGATAGGCAGCCAGAATTTTGACTTACCCGCGGCAGTGGAGAAGCGGGGATCAACGGTGATGATGGTGGCTCCCTTGTCAATGGCGTCAGACATCTCCTGTACCTGTCCGTTATGCATATTCTCACCCAGGTGACTTCCGATCAGGACAAGGCACTTTGTATCGCGAATATCAAGAGGTTCAGGGCTTTCCAGTGCCTCCCCGAAGGTAGCCTGGAAGGCCACCTCGCGCGGTCCGCGGCACTGTGCATAAGATGGTGCTGCAATGTGCGGCGAGCCCAGGGCACGGAGCAGTGTAGAGAAGTATTTACCGCCTGAGCCGTGGGTGAAGAGGGCCACACACTCCGGACCATGCTCGGCGGAGATCACTTTTATCTTCTCGGCAATATAGTCAAACGCCTCTTCCCATGTTGCTTCACGGAAGCTCTGGGTGCCGCGCTCGTCGGTACGTATCAAGGGCTTGCGAAGCCGGTCCTCGTCGTGGTACATTCCCACGCCGCCTGTGCCCCGCGGACAGAAACGGCCGTTGCAGTTCAGGTCTTCATTGTTGCCGATGATCTTCTGAATTGATCCCTGGTCGTCCTTGTAGACCCACCCGGCGCACTTCCAGAAACATACCTCACAGTATGTGGGAGTCCGGCCCGTCAGGGCAGCCAGAGTAGCCTTCTGACCGTCAGTGAGACCGGAGCCAAAGAGTCTCAGGCCGGCGGCACCGGCCATGACTGCTCCCGCTCCCATGGCTGAGATCCTGATGAATTGTCTGCGTGTTGCCATCCTTTACAATATTTTTTGCTAAGATTTCAGAGCAATATGCACGGAGGTCAGAGGATCTGCCTGCCGGTCATAATCTGACAATGAGCAAAGGTACTGTTTAAAGAATAACAGTACAATTTAGATGATTTATATGATACTTTCAAGACCGCAGTAATATACTGACTCAGGAGAGTCTTTTATATTTCATCCTTACCGGGCCGGCGTTGGCTGTGCGCTTGCGCAGGTTCTCGTCGTACTCAGAGAAGCTTCCTTCAAACCACACAACCTGCGAGTCACCCTCAAAGGCAAGGATATGTGTGGCCACTCGGTCAAGGAACCAGCGGTCATGCGAGATAATGACCGCACAGCCTGCAAAGTTGTCAAGCCCCTCTTCAAGCGCACGCAGGGTATTAACGTCAATATCATTGGTAGGTTCGTCAAGCAGCAGTACGTTTGCACCGCTCTTAAGCGTCAGAGCCAGGTGAAGCCTGTTGCGCTCTCCTCCTGAGAGTATACCGCATTTTTTTTCCTGGTCTGCTCCCGTGAAGTTGAAACGGGCTGCATATGCGCGGGCATTGACGGGCCTGTTGCCAACCATTACCTCGTCAACCCCTCCTGAGATTACCTCATAAACACTCTTCTTCTGATCAATATCCGCATGGGCCTGATCAACATAACCCAGGGTGACGGTATCCCCCACCTCAAAGGCGCCACTGTCAACCTTCTCCTGTCCCATGATCATGCGAAAGAGGGTGGTCTTGCCTGCCCCGTTGGGCCCTATCACTCCAACTATTCCGTTTGGCGGGAGATTAAACTCCAGTTCTTCAAAGAGTATCCTGTTGCCGAAGGCCTTTGCGACGCCCTTTGCGCGAATCACCTTATCGCCCAGCCTGGGTCCGTTGGGGATGAAAATCTCAAGCTTCTCCTCCTTCTGTTTCACATCCTGGTTGAGAAGGTTCTCATAGGCGCTAAGCCGTGCTTTTGATTTGGCACGCCGTGCCTTGGGTGACATCCGCACCCACTCAAGCTCGTGCTCAAGAGTCTTGCGGCGTTTGACATTGCCCTTCTCTTCAAGCTCAAGCCTCTTTGATTTCTGCTCAAGCCAGGAGGTATAATTGCCCTTCCAGGGGATGCCCTCGCCGCGGTCGAGCTCCAGTATCCATCCTGCCACATTATCAAGGAAATATCTGTCATGCGTGATACAGATGACCGTTCCGCTGTACTGTTTCAGATGGGTCTCGAGCCACTGCACGCTCTCGGCATCGAGATGGTTGGTAGGCTCGTCAAGGAGCAGCACGTCCGGCTCAAGGAGCAACAGGCGGCATAAGGCCACACGGCGACGTTCGCCTCCCGAGAGAATATTAACCGGCGTAGAGGGATCGGGGCAGTTCAGGGCATCCATTGCCTGCCCCAGGCGGTGATCAAGATTCCAGCCGTCAAGAGCTTCGATCTTCTCCTGCAGGTCGGCCTGACGGGCCATGAGCTTCTCCATGACTTCAGGATTCTCATAGACCGCCGGCTCACCGAAACGGAGGTTTATCTCCTCGTACTCCTTCAGGGCGGCAACCACCTCGGCGGCTCCTTCCTCAACTATCTCTCGGACGGTGCGCTTTTCATCCATAAGCGGATCCTGGGGCAGATGACCCACTGTGTAACCCGGTGAAAAGACCACCTCTCCCTGGTACTCCTTCTCAATACCCGCAATGATCTTGAGGAGAGTTGACTTCCCCGAGCCGTTAAGACCGATGATACCAATCTTTGCTCCCAGGAAGAAGGAGAGGGATATATCCTTTATGACTTGTTTGTGAGGAGGATAACTCTTGCTTACCCTGAACATGGAAAAAATGATCTTCTTATCGTCAGCCATGGTTATGTAGGTTACTGACGACAAAAATAATCATTTTGTCTGCCTGATAACAGGGAGGATGTTCCTTATTGGGTGACCGGTGGTTTCGGGCAGCCCTTGTCAAACAACGAGACTGTCTCCTGCTGCACCAGCACCCATATGATATAAACACCCTTGAGCGTTCCTATAGGAATATTCAGGAGCCCTATTGCTGCCATTACGAGAGTAAGGACGCGTGCCCACGGTTTGCATCCCAGCAACCCTACTCCCCCGGCTATCATTGCTCCGCCGAAAAGCAGAAAAAGAACGACCAGGGGGGTACCAACAAGGCCCAGGACCTTTACTGCGGTGGGATCATCTACAAACTGATCTACAAAGCCAAAGGCAAAGGCTATAACCATTGCGATTATGACATTAAGCGAGCCAAATACTATCTGAAGAATGGCTGCAACACTTACGTGCTTTTTCATCCTGTTCTCCTCAACGGTGACCGGCGTCTGTGTGGTTGTATACTCTTCCATGATTTATTGATTTTGGGTTTGCCTGGTTATTCAGTTTAAGGACTCTAATTTATGAAAAATGCTGCACTCCGGTAATAATACTATTTTTTTAACTTTGCCGTTATATCAGAAAAAGATGAAAAGGAAACTTTCTTATATCGCCGCCCTGTTTTTGATCGCATCTTCATTTACGTCATGTGATATGCTTGGCGACGGCTGCCAGGTGTGCCAGACGGTCTCCTATGAAAATGGCAACCCTATTGCCTGGGGCACTGAATCAGAGTACTGTGACCAGGAGCTCCTGACAATAAAGGCAATTCCACCAACCACCTACAACGGGGTCACCACACAGTGGGAGTGCCGTTGATCATCCTCTGACGTTCATTATCTGAACGTTAACTTCCATCCTGTTTTTTGTTTAAAAGTTGTTGTTAATAAGTTGTTACTATAGTTGAAATTTGAAGAAATTTTGACTATTCTTGTTAACCCTCGCCGGATATCTTTACGCTGAGTTCGGAACATTAACCCCGGGTTCACTTTATAGACGATGCTGAATATAACAGGCAAAAGGATTGCAATCGTTGAAGACGACATTGCATCTCTCAGGTACTACGAAACACTTTTAAAGGAGACCGGCGCTGTGGTTTCCGTTTTCCGGAACGGGAGGGAGTTTGTTGAGGCCGTCACCACTGGCAGGGCAGTCTTTGACCTGGTCTTCATGGATTTTCTTGTTCCCCTTGTCAACGGTATTGAATGCACAAGGACCTTCCGGCAGGTGAATCGTTCGGCTCCGGTGATACTGATCACCGCCTATTATTCAGAGCAGACCAAGAATGAGGCCTATATTGCAGGATGCACCGAATATAACCTGAAGCCTGTTTTTCCTGACAAGATCCACCTTATCCTTGAGAAATATCTCTCCCCTCGTCCGGCGTACCAGATGTATGACTAAACGTCATAGGCAATAGGCAGTAGGCAGTA
>DCSU01000012.1:5651-13201 GCA_002325785.1 Bacteroidales bacterium UBA1458
TGCCTACTGCCTATTGCCTGATCTCTTCACTGATTCAAAACAACATACCTGGAGTACAGCTCGTTGAACTTCGCATTGATCTCCTCAGCTGCGGCGGTCTCGCCGTTGTCATGGCACATCTGCATCACCGGTGACACCATCTGCAACGAGTTGGTAATCTCCTGTTCCGCATATAGAGCCACTGAAGGTTTCTGGGCAAGCAGGTAACTGGCACGCTCCAGGTAATAATCTGAAAAACTGCGCGCAAGGTCAACCGCCTTTTCATTGTCGCCCGTGGCAAAGAAGGCAGAGATTATCTCCGTAAAATAGAAGTCATATCCCAATTTCGACACCGGGAAGAGCTCAAGACACCTATCCATTACCGCCGAGGCCCTGGCTGTATCGCCCTCGGCAACCAATGCTCTGGCCAGTTTCGCATGGTTGAGACGGGTTCTTATCACTGTGAGCGTACGGGTATGATAATAATCGATATACACATCCGGGTCAGCGACGCCACCCCAGGCAAAACGGTTCATCATGTTTTCATACAGGATACTTGTGTTAATCCGGCCATAATCAAACCAGCCCTTGTTAACACCCTTGACCGGTACAAGACGGTAGGCGAGGCCTTCAAGCTGGAAGTACTCCTCCAGCCCCATGGCATCATCATGCTGCCCGGCAACAAAATAGATCGGTCTCTCCCAATCGTTGTTGGCAATGATGTCAAGAACCATCAGCTGGCTCTTCATTATCCATTGACCGTTGAGCTTGATGTCAATATAGGGCACTATTTTGTCCGCATCCTCCGGACTGACAGTACCGTTGGCTAACACCCTGGCGGCGTCAACCGGAATACGTATGGTGCGTGTCGGGATGTACCAGATATCTTCGCCATACATTGACAGCTTGGAGACGTCGCTGTCACTGCTTATAAATTTCATCACCTCTTTGGCGCTTGCAGGTTCGGTGACACGCTCAAAGACAGCTACCTGGTTATTGACACCGTCATAGTACAGTTTCTTGGGGAGGCTTATGGGAAGAGGTTCGGAGGTGTACGCCTTCATTTTCATCTGGTCAATATACCAGTCTGTATTGAGTAGCATCAGGTTGCATACGCGCACGTCGGTACGCATGCCTTCCACCTCCTGGGCATACCAGAGGGGGAATGTGTCATTGTCGCCGCCCGTGAAGATTATTGCCTGGGGCTTGCAGGTATTGAGATAGTTAAAGGCCACATCCCTGGCCAGGTACCTTCCGGACCTGTCATGATCATCCCAGTTCTCGGCACCCATCAGCGCCGGCACTGCAGAAAAAGTCAGCACGGAGGCAATGACAGCGGCAGGAGTCTCGCCTGTTACCTTTCGCATCAGTTCAAAGAGTGCCAGCACGCCCAGCCCTATCCATACAGTAAATGCATAAAATGATGCCGCATAGGCATAGTCGCGCTCACGTGGCTGGTTCGGATATTGATTGAGGTAGACAACTATGGCTACCCCTGTCATCACAAAGAGCAGCACTACGATCCACCAGTTTCTCACATCACGGTTGAAATGCCACAGGAAGCCTATCAGGCCCAGCAGCAGAGGCAACAGGAAATATGCATTACGCGAGGGGGCGTTCTTCATGTCATCAGGCATACCCTTCAGGGAGCCTGTCAGCGTTGCATCTATGAAGTTTATCCCGGTAATAAAGTTTCCGTTGACCGGCCCGCCGTCACTCTGGATGTCATTCTGCCTGCCGCTGAAGTTCCACATGAAGTACCTCAGGTACATGAAGCCAAACTGGTACCGGAACATGAACTTGAGGTTCTGGCCGAACGTTGGCACACGAAGAGTGGTTGCCTCGCCCGACTGCGGATCAGTGATCCTTACCGGTTTCCCTTTATTGCCAACATACTCCTCATATATCCTGACGTGGTCAGGTGAGTCACTCCACATCCTTGGAAATACAGTGGTGAACCTCTCGTCATGCTCACGCACTGTCTCGCGGTTGGTGATCACGTACCTGCCGTCAACAGGATTATAAGTAGGTTTGCCCTTGACATAATCGGTCACCGGGGCATTGTAGTATGGACCGTGGAACAGCGGACGCTGGCCGTATTGCTCACGGTTAAGATAATAGAGCAGGGCGAAGGGGTTGGATGGATTGTTCTCATTCATGGGGGTGTTCGCCGTTGACCTGATTACAATAATGGCAATGGATGAATACCCTATCACAATCACCAGCATGGCCGTCATTATAGTGTTAATAGCCACCCGGTTACGATTGGAGAGATACCATGCTCCGAAGATGACGGCGGCAAGGAAAATGATGTTCATGAATACCGAATCAGTCAGCAGCCACATTCCGGATAGAAGTAGTGTGGCACCGGTAAGCAGGAACCCCCTCCTTCCGTCTTCATGCGTAAATGAAAACCAGACAGAGAGGATCAGGGCCGCAATGAACAGTACCAGGTGAATATACATCCCGCTGTTGAAGGGCATGCCCAGGCTGTTGACGAAGAAGAGCTCAAAACTCGATGTGACCCTGAAGATGCCGGGGATGATACCGTACATTATGAGCACCAGCAGTATCACAGAAACGCCCAGGGAAGCAGCAATCCCTTTCCATGAGAACTCATACTTGCGGAAATACCAGATGAAGACAATGGCCGGTATGGCCAGCAGATTAAGCAGGTGCACCCCTATGGAGAGTCCCATCATGAAGGCAATGAGTATTATCCACCTGTCGGCATGTGGCTCGTCAGCCACATCCTCCCATCTCAGCATGGCCCAGAAGACCACTGCTGTGAAGAGCGATGAGGTGGCATAGACCTCACCCTCCACGGCTGAGAACCAGAAGGTGTCAGAGAAGGCATATGCCATAGCTCCCGTCAGGCCGGCACCCAGAACGGCAATGATCCTTCCGGTAGTGTAGTCAGACTCTTTCTTCAGGAAGATCCTGCGGGCAAGATGGGTGATAGTCCAGAAGAGAAAGAGTATCGTCAGCGCGCTTGCCAGTCCAGACATGGCATTGATCATCATCGCCACTTTGGATGTGTCACCACCAGCGAAATTGGCAAAGAACCTTGCCAGTATCATGAAGAAGGGGGCTCCCGGAGGGTGACCCACCTCCAGTTTAAAGGCAGAAGCAATGAACTCCC
Source organism: Bacteroidales bacterium UBA1458 (assembly GCA_002325785.1). Taxonomy (GTDB): domain Bacteria; phylum Bacteroidota; class Bacteroidia; order Bacteroidales; family VadinHA17; genus SR-FBR-E99. Next base: position 8,773 of record DCSU01000012.1, read on the forward strand.
CGCAGTCCCACAGGCTGGTGGTTGGCTCGATGGTCATCAGGTATGTTACCGCTGCGGCTACAAATGCCGTCCAGCCAAGTATGTTGTCCCAGAGCCTGAATTTTTTTATCATGATAGTAGATTTTCCGTTCCCGTATAATTCCGCACGAAAATAATAAGATTTTGCGGTCACGCTGTAGATATCAGCCAATTTTGGTATTTTTGGGCAAACTGCCCTGCATGAGAAAATGCACTATTATGTTCTTACTAAGCCTGCTGACGGTTGCGAGGGCAGGCGCGCAGTACTATGACACCGGTCAGGATCCGGCCTCGCTGAAATGGCGTCAGATTCACACTCCCCACTTCCGGTTAATATTTCCTGTGGATTTTGAAGCAGGCGCCCAAAACTATGCCTTGCTGCTGGAGCAATCGTACAACAGCCTCTCTGCGCTTTATCCTGACGGTAAAACGAAAATCCCCGTGATCATCCATAACCACTCCATGTCATCAAACGGTTATGTGAGCTGGGCCCCCAGAAGGATGGAGCTCTTCCCCCTGCCCGGACAGGACAACCTTCCAATGCTGCCGGCTCAACAGCTGGCTGTTCATGAGACAACCCACGTTCTGCAGCTGGCATCACTCAACAGGAAGGGAGCGGGCCGCGTGCTGAGTTATCTCATCGGGGAACAGGCGGTTGGACTAAGCGCCCTTGAGATACCTATATGGGCCTTCGAGGGCGACGCCGTATTTGCGGAGACTGTCACCGGCCTTTCAGGCAGGGGACGCAGCAACGTCTTCACACAGGGAGCCAGGGCACTGGTAACACGTGAACAGGGGATTTATGGCTATGATAAGATGCTGTCAGGCTCATACAGGAACTTCACGCCTGATCATTACGTCTTCGGCTACCTGATGATGAACCACCTGAGAACAGTCGACAGCAGCGCCTGGACCAGTGCCGTCAGAAAGGTCTCATCGGGTTATCCGTTCAACCCGGTTAACAACAGCCTGAGACGTGAGACAGGCCTGACCAAAAGGAGACTTTATGATTCAACCTTCGCCCTGCTTGAAAAAACCTGGAAGGAACGTGATCTCCGGGGCTTCAGGGAATACACGGCACTCAGCCTTGAAAGAAATAGAGACTATGTTAGCCATTTTACCCCTCACAGGAGTGCTGACGGAAAAATTGTCTCTCTCAGAACCTCAATGTCAGACCCCTCACGGTTTGTAATAACTGATACAAATGGTAGGACAGAGCATGTTCTGACCACCACCGGGTATATTTATCCTTACTTTTTTTCATATTCTGACAGCACTTTAGTGTGGGCAGAACTACATCCTGATATAAGGTGGGATAATCGTGACTATTCGGTGATCAAGCGGATGGATATTGTCGGCGGACCCGTGAAACAGCTCACATACCGTACAAGATACACGGCTCCCGACCTCTCACCTGACGGGAAGACAATTGTGGCAGTCTCAACAACTCCTGAGCTGCGCTGCTCACTGGTCTTGCTCGATGCATTCACCGGCGAGGTGCTGATGGATGTAGTGCCTCCTGAGAATCTGATCCTGCAGCGGCCGGCATGGTCATCTGATGGCAGTGCGGTGACGGTGGTGACCCTGAACGAAAACGGGGAGGGAATAAGAACATACAGGCCTACAGGGAAGCGATGGACCATTAACATGCCGGAGAGCGTTACCGATATTATCCAGGCTGAGCTCTTTAATGACACTCTCTACTACCTGGCCCAGGGCGACGGTTCGGATAATATCTACCGACTTGCCGGCGACAGCACTGTCACACGCGTTACAGCATCACGGTTCGGAATATCAGGGTTCTCGGTAACCGGAGATGAGATACTATTTTCCGAATACAGCGCTGACGGATTTATCATTGCCTCAGAATATCGTCGGACAGTTGCAGGCCCGGCAGAAAACATGATGCACGGCGTCATCCCGGAAATAGCGCCCATGCCGTCTCCCCGCAATGATGAGCAACGGCCAGACCCCCTGATCCCGGAATCAAAACCCTACAGTAAGACGGCTAATCTATTCAACTTCCACAGCTGGTTCCCCTTTTACGGCAACACAGATGAGATTCAAACAGATCCGACAGCCATAAGTCCGGGGGTGACTCTGATGTCACAGAACCACCTCAGCACCCTTATATCAACTGTCGGTTATGAGTATAGCGGCGGAAGCCACTACTTCCACTCAGGAATCAAATGGAGCGGGTGGCACCCCGTGATTGATGCGGATCTGAGGTACGGTGGTGATCAGGTGGTTACCAGGGATACGATCACCCGCCCGTTGCCGGATGATCTCCAGGTAGACCTTCAGCTGAATGTCAGCATATATGACCAGTTATTGTTTGCTTACGGTAAATTCAGACAGCTCCTCATGCCTGCCCTCTATGTCAGTTATCGTAACAGGTACACCTGGTTAAGTGATGAAGAACAATACGATAAGGGAGTTGTTCTTGTCACCGGGCGACTTTATTTCTCGAACACCTTCCGGACAGCATACCGCGACATTTTCCCCAGGTGGGGTCAGGTGGCGGATATCAGACTGACGACAGCCCCCTGGGATAAGGATCTTTACGGTAGCAGGAAATATGCCAGAGGAACGCTTTATCTGCCCGGCCTCATCAGAAACCACAGCCTGGTAGTCAGGGCCGGGTACGAGGATCAGGCTCCCTTCGGCAAGATGCTTTACAATAATGCCCTTCCCTATCCACGGGGCTATAATGAGACGATCGTTTCTGAAAAGCTGTTCTCCCTCTCTGCAGACTACACCATGCCTCTGCTCTATCCTGACATTGCTGCCGGCAGTTTTCTTTACCTGAAGAGGATCAGGGGATCAGCCTTCTTTGACGGCTCTACCGGATGGAATATATATAATTACGACACGGGGAGCCTTGATGAGGGTTCAAAAGATTTTGGTTCTTTCGGGGCAGAGCTGCTCGCAGATTTCTACGTGCTGAGGTTTCCCTTTGAGATAAGCGCAGGTGCAGGTGCGGGATATATTCCCGGAGAAAACAGGTTCTTTGTAAACGGGGTGTTATCAGTCAACATCTACGGCACGGTCCTGGGAAGAGAGCGCTGACGCATTTTCCCTTATCACCTCCCATGCCTGTAATACATGTTTCTCCGTGACGTTTGTCTGTGCCGTAACCATACGGAGCACATACTTTCCGTCTATTTTCGTGTGTGTGAGATAGAGCTTGCCCGTGTCATTCAGTGCATGGTTAAGCTTTTCATTCAGCCTGTTTGCCTCCGGATCGCTCATCCCTTCCGGCAGATAACGGAAACAGACAGTGTTAAGCGGTACCGGCGCCATGAGTGTGAAGTTCTTCTCCGCCTCTATCAGTCCGGCAAGCATCTTTGCCAGCCTGATGTGCTCCCTGATCTTATCCTGCAAACCATCAACGCCGTATGATCGTATCACTGCCCAGAGCTTCAGCGCCCGGAAGCGCCTTCCGAGCGGAATACCCCAGTCGCGGTAATCATTTACAAGACCCCGGGTTCTTGTCTTAAGATACTCGGGCAGGATTTCGAATGTACGTATAAGCGAAGTGACATCACGGACAAAATAGGCCGAACAGTCGAAATTGGTGAACATCCACTTGNNAGCCATCCATCTCATCTCGGGCAGGATAAGTGCTGTTCCGCCCAGTGCCCCGTCAACATGCAGCCATATATTCTTTTCACGGCATATCTCACCCGCAGACCGTATGTTGTCAATTGCCGTGGTGCCGGTTGTGCCCAGGTTAACAACCACGCAGCATGGGATATAACCCGCTGATAGGTCTGATTCTATCGCTTTTCTGAGGGCATCAGTATCAATGGAATAGTCTTTTGTGACCGCTATCCTCACAAGGTTTTCCCGTCCGAAGCCAGCCACACCGCAACCCTTCTCCACTGACGAGTGAGCCTGGGTGGAGGCGTAGACGCGCAGCCTGCCCGTTTCATTCAGTCCCTCGCTGTTCGACCTGAATTGTGTNNATTCTCTCGCGTGCTGTGATCAGCGCCGCCAGCGTGGCCGAGGAGGCGCTGTCATGTATCACCCCTTCAAATGATTTGGGAAGGCCGGTCATATCACGTAGCCACTCCATCATCCTCTCCTCAAGCTCTGTTGCTGCGGGAGAGGTCTCCCATATCATGCACTGCGCCCCGAGGGCTGATGTGAGCATCTCGGCAAGGACAGAGGGGGGACTGCTGTTTGCGGGGAAGTAGGCAAAGAAATTAGGACTCTGCCAGTGCGTGATGCCCGGCATTATTATCTCATCAAAATCCTTCAGGAATTTATCGAATGATTCACTACCGGTGGGGGGTAATCCGGGAAGGGCATTCTTTACTTCGCCCGGCGCCACGCGCGACCGGACAGGGTATTGCTCCACCGTCTCAAAATAACGGGCAATCCATTCTACAATCCCGTGACCCTGTCT
>DCSU01000155.1:0-23723 GCA_002325785.1 Bacteroidales bacterium UBA1458
GTTTCCAAACCAGCTGCCAGTTCAACCAGTTTTTCATGCTCTGAAACCAGGGCTTCCACTGATCTTCTGAGCAAAAGATACTCTTCATATCCCTTTGCGTTCATGACTGCCAACTATATTGCAAAAGTAACATTTCTTTCACTCTTTTCAAAAAAAGATGGCATTAAGTTTGCGCTTTAAGGACAGAACTTTAGTTTTGCAGATTCGACGCCGCCATGAACCGTAAAACCTTACTTTTTGCTGTTGTTCTAACAGTATCCGCCAATATTTGTTCACAGATCCCTGATAAGGATCTGTTCGTCTCTCCTCTCCGTGATGCGCCTTCTCTCTCTGCCAGCTTTGCTGAGCTGAGAAGTGACCATTTTCATTCCGGCCTTGACTACAGGACCGGAGGCATGACGGGCAAGGATGTGCTTGCCGTTGATGAGGGGTATGTCTACAGGATCTCTGTCAGTCCAACTGGATTCGGTAAGGCAGTATATGTCAGGCACTCTTCGGGATACTCCTCAGTTTACGGACATCTCAAAGGTTTCCGTCCGGACATTGAGGAGTATGTTAAGAAACGACAGTATGAGTTGAAGAGCTTCAGTGTCTCTCTTTTTCCACAGCGTGATCAGTTCATGGTAGCCCGCGGTGAGGTCATTGCATGGTCAGGAAACACCGGCGGATCGTCAGGCCCGCACCTGCACTTTGAACTGAGGGAGTCATCAAGCGAGGACCCGGTGAATCCCCTTCTGTTTGACCTGGGAATAAGTGACAGGGTCAGGCCGGTGATAGAGAAGGTGATACTATACCCCCTCTCACGAAGCTCCTCAGTAAACAGAAGCTTCGGCAGCAGGACGCTCAGGATAGTACCTTCCAACGGATCCTACGGAGTGGCATCGGAAGAGATACCTCTGGTGTACGGAGAGACGGGCATCGGAATTAAATGCTGGGACAGTTTTGACAACAGTACAAACAGGTGCGGTGTCTATTCCATTGAGATGCTTGTTGACGGGTTGAAGATTTACGGTTTCACTGCCGACCGTTTTGCATACAGTGAGTCGAGATATATAAACAGCCATATTGATTATGCTGCTAAGGCAACCGGCAATGAATATATCCACAGGCTCTTCCTCCAGCCGGGAAACAGGCTCTCAATGTATGACAGGCATGCAGGCCGGGGCATTCTGAGATTCACCGGTGACGGCGAACATGATGTAAAAATAACGGTTACCGACTCCCACGGCAACAGATCATGGGTGGAATTTAAAGTCAGGTCAGTCTCCACCCCTCCCGTTATTCCGTCAGCGGTCAGCTTCAGCAAGATATTGCCCTACGGTAAGGCCTCCGATTTTTCCGCTGACGGCATAAGGCTGCACTTTCCCGCCGGAACTCTTTATGACACCCTCTTCTTTGTTTATAAGCTCAGGAACCATACCCGCACATACCTGTCTCCGATACATTCGGTTCATAACGAGACTGTTGCAGTCCATAACCGGTTCAGAATCTCAATCAGGCCTGACACCGTGATCACTGGCATGGAAGCCGGACTGTGTCTCGCACAGGTGAACGGTAAGGGTGTCTCATCTTACTCCGGTGGAGAATTCAAATACGGATATGTGAGCGGCGAGGTGAACAAACTCGGCGACTATACTGTGACCATTGACTCGGTGCCACCGGTCATAAAGCCCTCCTTTGCCAGAGGCGCCAATCTTTCAGGAAGAGAGATGTTCACCGTTACCATTACAGATAATTTCTCAGGCATAAAAAGCTACGAGACACTGATTGACGGCGAATGGGCCCTGGCAGAATATGATGCTAAGAACAACCTGCTTATTTACAGGCCGGAGAAACCATATTTAAAAGAAAACACCCTTCACCAGATGGAACTCAAAGTTACTGATAACCGCGGTAACAGCTCCGTGCTGAAGAGTGAATTCAGATGGTAAAAAGAGTTCTCAGAATAGCTTTTCGGGATATACACCCGCATCAACCATCTTCCTTATGCTCTCAACCACAAACGGTTTGTCCTCACGGTAGGTAACGCCAAACCAGTGGCTGTTGCTCCGGAGGATCTGGATGGTTATCTCTCCCTTTTTCACGAATTTGTCAAGTGATGTCGGGATATCAAGCTCAGCCTTGGGATCAGTAATCTTTTCGTCCAGGAACTTACTGAACTCAATGTTAAGGTATTTATATACAGATGGCTTGAAGCCGAAGAGGTTCATTGATACGATCTCATCACCGGTATACTGGTTGTTTTTCCCTTCTGCATCAGGAGCAAATACGCCGTCAGGACGCTTCTCTATGCCACGGGTCTCAACCATATGCTGCAGGAAACCGTCGTTACTCACCTGGCATATGCCCCGGTTGACATGACCGTGGTCTGAAAGGGTGTTGCCAAGACGGTAGCCGACGATGCAGAAATTGGTATCATCCTTGTCATTGGTCAGGAAGTCGTACAGCACCTTGAAAGAGTCAACACCATAATAGTCATCGGCATTGATGACACCGAACGGTTCATGTATCTTCGGTTCAGTTACCAGTATGGCATGACTCGTTCCCCAGGGCTTCTGACGGCCATCAGGGACCTTATAACCAGCCGGAAGATTACCCAGTTCCTGGAAGACGTAGTCAATCTCGATGACATCCTTCAATCTTTTAATAAAAGTCTCCTTGAACTGCTCCTCAATATCACGCCTTATCACAAAGACCACCTTGCCGAAACCGGCTCGCTTTGCGTCATAAATTGAATAGTCAATTATTGTCTCTCCCGATGGTCCGACCTGGTCAAGCTGTTTATTGCCGCCATATCTGCTGCCCATCCCGGCAGCCAGTACCAATAATGTAGGTTTCATAATATAGAAATTTATTTGTTAGGTAAGTCTGATTTAATGTTTTAGATCACACAATAATACCTAAATATTATGTACTTTCAAAGCCTCGAAAAAAAGATTTGTCGTTTCTGGTAGAAATATGCGTTGACTCAGTTGAGTCTGCCACTGTTGCCGAAGCTGCCGGAGCCGGAAGGATAGAGCTTTGTTCTGCCCTTTCCGAAGGCGGAGTCACTCCCAGTGCCGGACTGATTGAATCGGTCCGGCGCAATATCGCGATTAAGGTGCATGTTCTAATACGGCCCAGGGGTGGCGATTTTCTTTACAGCGACAACGATTTCAGCGTTATGCGCCGCGACATTGATATGGCAGGCGAATACGGGGCTGACGGTATTGTGACGGGTATTCTTAACAGGGATGGGACGGTGGATGTTGACCGCACTGCCCTGCTGACAGAATATGCTGCTCCCATGAGCGTAACATTTCACAGGGCATTTGACCTTTGCCGCGATCCCAGACAGGCCCTCACGGATATCATCAGTGCCGGCGCGGCGCGGATACTCACCTCCGGCCAGGCAAGATCAGCCATTGAGGGGGCTGCACTGATCAAAACCCTTGGGGCAGAGGCCACGGGACGGATAGGCATCATGCCCGGAGGAGGCATAGACGAATACAACATTGCCCTGCTGGCCGCCACAACAGGCGCCAGGGAATACCACCTCTCCGGCCGACGGCAGAGAGAGAGCCGGATGACCTTCCGCAGAAAAGGAATCTACATGGGCGACCCCCGCCTGCAGTCGGAATACATTATCAAAAGCGCCGACACCGAACGGATCAGGGCAATAATTATGATTCTTAAGGGTGTTGTTTTTTAATTAAAGATGCTATTTTTGGAACCTGTTCCGCCAGCTAAGAGATTGCCCGGAACGCAATAATTGTTTATTATTTAGAAACTTAAAATAATTCGATAAGTATGAAAAGGATCACCGCACTGATGGTGTGCCTGTTGTTCTCTGTTTTCATTGTTTCAGAGAAGAGTACGGCATGCACCAACTTCCTTGTAACAAAAGGCGCCACAAAGGACGGCTCAACCATGATCACCTACTCGGCTGACTCACACGTACTTTACGGTGAGCTGTACTACTGGCCGGCAATGAAATACAAACCCGGTACCATGGTTGATGTATACGAATGGGACACGGGCAAATTCCTCGGCACAATTGAACAGGCCCCGGTCACCTTCTCGGTTGTGGGAAACATAAACCAGCATCAGGTGGCTATCGGAGAGACAACCTACGGTGGGCGTAGCGAGCTCCATAACCCTGACGGTATCATCGATTACGGCAGCCTGATCTACCTTGCCCTCCAGAGGTCAAAGAACGCCCGCGAGGCGATCTACAACATGGTTCAGCTTACCGAAAAATACGGCTACTGCAGCTCAGGTGAATCATTCTCAATTTCCGACCCCAACGAGGTTTGGATCATGGAACTGATTGGCAAGGGCCCGGGTAAAAAGGGCCTGTCATTCGTTGCCCGGAGAATACCTGACGGTTACATCTCCGGCCATGCCAACCAGGCAAGGATACAAACCTTCCCTCTCGCAAACGGCACAACTTCCATAACAACGGCAGAGCTTGACAAGGTATTCAATCCTGAGGTTGAGACCGTGTACTCCGCTGACCTGGTGGATGTGGCACGCGGCTTCGGATGGTATGATGGTGCTGATGCTGACTTCAGCTTCAGCGATGTATATGCTCCCGTGGATTTCAGCGGAGCCCGCTTCTGCGATGCACGCGTATGGTCAGGATTCAACAAGGTCAACAGCACAATGGGAGATTATCTCAATTATGCAATGGGTTATGACCTCACCAACAGGATGCCACTCTGGATCAAGCCCGACAGGAAACTTGGCGTTGATGACGTGATGGGCCTGATGAGAGACTACTACCAGGATACTCCCATGGACATGAAGCAGGACGTTGGCGCAGGCCCGTATCTCAGCACTGTCAGATGGAGGCCCATGAGCTGGACCGTTGACGGTCAGTCATACTTGCATGAGAGAGCCATCTCAACCCAGCAGACCGGATTCTCGTTCGTCACACAGTCGCGCAGCTGGCTCCCCGACCCGGTCGGAGGAATTATCTGGTTCGGTGTTGACGACACTTATTACACAGTCTATACCCCTATGTACTGCGGCATAACTTCAGTACCATCCTCCTTTGCGGTTGGCAACGGAAACATCATGACCTACAGCGCTGATGCTGCCTTCTGGGTCTTCAACGAGGTCACCAATTTTGTCTATACGCGCGCGTGCGACATGACACCTGACCTGCAGGCAAAGCAAAAAGAGCTTGAGCAGAAATATATCATGGAGACAGCTGAGATAGACACCAAAGCTGCCGAACTCTTTAAAAGCACTGCCAAAGGATCCGCCAAAAAGGCAACGGATTTCATTACTGCCTACTCCGTCAATGCAGGAAACAATACCGTCACAGAATGGAGAGAGCTCTACAAGCATCTGTTTACCAAGTATATGGATGGGAATATCAAGACGAGCAGATCTCTTCCGGAAGGATATAAGTACATCACTCCTGAGGTGAAACAGCCCGGTTACCCGCAGGACTGGCTTATGAGAATCGTACTTGATTCCGGGGATAAACTGAAGATGCCGGCAGTCGCAGGTCACTGATCTCTACTGATTCTGCAATAATTAATTTGCAGATAATTAAAAAATATTTTTACCTTTGCGTCCTGATTTAAAAAGAGTAAAGATTATAAAATTTATTTGCGCGATGGACTTAATGAAAGTAGTTGAAAAGGAGTACGCCACAAGCAATGACTTCCCGAAATTCAGGGCTGGTGACACTGTAACGGTACACTATAAGATCAAGGAAGGTAATAAGGAGAGGATACAGCAGTATCGCGGTGTTGTCATACAGAGATCAGGAGGAAACGGCATGACTGCTACCTTTACGGTCCGCAAAATGTCCGGAAATATAGGTGTGGAGAGAATCTTCCCGGTCACATCGCCCTTTATTGACAAGATTGAGGTCAACAAATACGGTAAGGTACGCAGGGCACGCATATTCTACCTGAGGAATCTCACAGGCAAGAAAGCACGTATCAGGGAGAAGATCTTCTAGACCTTCAGAAATTAAAAAAGAGCCACTGTAGAGTGGCTTTTTTTTTGCGGCCTGATCATGTTCATCAACCGGTCTGCCGAAGATTACAATAGTCCGGTACAGGTATAAAAAAAGGGGTGCTCCGGTGCACCCCTGATTTCAATCGGGTCGTCAAACCATCAAAAGGACTAGTACACGGTATTCTGCGGGTCCCAGTTGCACCATCCGGATGTCCAGTTCTGTGATTTAAGGTAGACTTTATTATTGTACAAAACTCCCCATGACATGTTACAACACTGTAACAAACCGATTACGAAATGATGACATAAATATTACAGGAATGTTACGTTGGGACAACTTTGTAACAAAAAGGAAAAGAGGCTTTTAAACCTCTTTTATGAATACTGGTATTGGGGTGCCGGCTATTTCAGCAACTCATCAGCCCTGGCCTTTGCTTCGGCAATGATCCCGTCTGCTTTGGCGTTTGCCTCAGTAACCAACCTGGTGGCTTGCTTGTCTGCCTCTTTGTTAAGTGCGTCAGCCGCCTTCCGGGCTGCCATTACCGCAATTGCGCCACGTGGCTCTGCATCCTTCACAAGCTTTTTACCACGGAGTTCTGCCTCTTCGCGAATAGCCCCGGCAGATGATTCCGCCTCTTTTCGGAACATATCAGCCTTCTCCTCAGCCTCCTTGATGATTCTGTCGGCCTGCTCCCTGGCAGCTTCGCTGACCTTCTCCGTAACCTCCTCTGTCACGGCGGTGGTCACGGCGGTAACAGGACTGACTCCCCCCTGGCTGCCGGCGCCGCCGGCAAATATCGGAGTGATGACGGGGTCTGTGAAGGTGCCGCCCACCTTAAGGTTGATTTTTATTATCTCCGGAGGGGTAAGGTTCAGACCCAGTGCCGCAAGCTGCGTGGAAAAGGCACCCATCAGGGCAGATGCGGACTCTCCCAGTTCGGCACTGGGTATCTCCGTCCTGATTATATAATTTAAAGTCCGGTCAATTCCCTGGTCGCCAGAGACATTCATTTTTATTTTTCCCAGCTTCGTGTCAAAAGGCTTGACAAAAATGCGTCCATCATTGACGATAAAGGTTGCCCGGAGATCTTTGATAATGTTGGTATAGGCCTGATTCATCTTTAATACACTCTTTATCCTGTCAAAGGTTTTGGATTCAAGAATCTGAATCGACTCCGAGGTTAATTCCCCGCTACCTGACATCGTGTTTAACAGAGGCATCATGCTGCTGTTCAGCATGCTCCGGAAATCCATCTTCACTGTAACATTGCCTCCCAGTCCTGCGGCCGCCGGAATTAGTTGCCGTACAGTGTTGAAGGCATTGAATGTTTCCCTGATGTTGACGGCGCTTATCAGCATATCGGCATCAATCATCGGCTTAAGACTATCACGAGTATCATATGATGCATTCATCAGCATAGTGCCCCCGAGCGCCTGCATTCCTGTCTCGCTTAATGTAACAACGCCGTCATGAACAAGTATATTACCGGTGACTTCCTTTGCAGCAAGCCTGCCATAGACCATTTGGTCAACAATGGCATCAAAGGTAAAGTCGATGTTTTCCGGAATCTGTATGGCCTCCATCGCGGCCGTATCTGTATCCAGCGTGTCTGACAGAATTATGTCAAGGATCTCATTCAGGTCTACCGTCTTTGATTTCAGTGACAGGTTTCCTTTCAGGATGCCGTCAGAGAAGAGGTAAGGTATATAATTTTCCAGCCTGCCGGAGAGGGTAAAATCGCTCTTATCCCCCATCGTGGCTGCCATACCGGTCAGCTCTGCAAAAGCAGGATTGAATACAAATGCGGCATTGCTGATCTTAAGTGCAGGCATGTCAGTCATTGTTATGGCCATATCCGATACCTTAAGGTCTCCCGCAGCATTGAACTGATCATACATCTTGTTCTCCAACATTGACATCCGGCCTGCTATCTCAAGAGAAACGTCAATAAGTCCGTTAATGGTGATGCTGTCGAGCGCGACAGCCTGCTGCAGTTTTGCGAGATCGATCTTGCCCCTGGCGGCAGCGGCAACTGAAGGATCACTCAGCGGTGTTGCCAGTTTCATTGTCATATCAAAGGGATTGCCTGCCAGTTCGAAGTGGAAACGGCTGACATCGACGGTGGTGTTATCCATATCCTTTCCGTCAGTCTGAACCATGCCATTAATATTTATGGCGGTGATTTTTTCAGGAAGGTCTGGATAGCTTATCACTCCGTCCTTGACAGAAAAACTTGCGGCAATGTCAGGAAGAGTGCTGTCGGCTGAGCTGTATATCCCCTTAACAGCGCCTTCCAGTGTGAAAGTTCCGGAGGCCTTAAGTTCCTCAAAGTCCTTCATGTAAAAGGCAGGCACCAGTGAAAGCAGTGATTTGAAAGAGGTTTCCGGCGCACTGAAGAGCAGGTCGAGGTCAATGTCATCCTCTGGCATTGCTGCAGTTCCTGAGAGGTTAAGTACAATATCATTTATATTAAGACTATTATCCCTGAGGGTAAACTTCATGGAATCGGTCTGGGCATCGATGTCAGCCTTAAATCCCACCCTGGCGTCAGTGAGGTAAGAAAACTTATCCATTAGGAAATCCACGCTTCCGGCAGTGAGGTCCATTGAAAGATCAGTACGGGATGCGTTCATGTTCCCGGACAGATTGAAATCCAGGTCTTCGATTGCGGCGGCCATCCCTGACTGCATGTCGGTATAATAAATTCGTCCGTCACTGATGCAGAATTTATTTAAGGCAACCTTCATAGGCTCTGCACTCAATGTATCTGCCATTTCTGCCTCACCCTGTTCCTGTGACTCTTTCATGATATCCCAGTTGGCCATCCCGTCTTCGGGCACGATGGCGTTTACCAGAAGCTCATCAACGGTAACGGATTTGATTTCATATCCACCGTCACCAAACAGACTCATGAGGTTGAATACCAGCGAAAACGATTTTACTGCTGCAAGGGTGTCGCCTTCGAATATATCCATTCCTGTAACATTCAGGTCTTCCAGAATAAATGAAGCATTGGGGAACGCCCTGAAGAGACTTAGCTTATAGTCTGAAAATGTCACCCGGGCGTTAACCATGGAGTTAATCTGCGTTTCGACCTTATCCCTGATTTTATCCTTGAATATAACCGGAATGATAAGTCCTGCTGCAATTATTATTACCAGCAGTGATCCGATTATTGCACCGGTTATTTTTAAACCCTTTTTCATATTTTAAGCTATTTAGGCAGATCTTACAAATCAGACAGTGCCTGTTATCTTACGGCAAAATTACACTTAAAAAATGAAATATAATGGCAGAGCGCAATGAAGGCGTATCAGGAGTCCGGCATCAAAAAAAGGCTGCACCATTTTGCATATCAACAAATTCCCCCTGCTGTCAGGTTTAGAGAAATTATTGTATTTTCACAACGTAGAACCGGAGATCTTTCCCGTCACCTGTTAACATGGACCGTTATATTGTCAAAACAGACTGCAACAGTTGTTATGCTAAGGAGCAATGTTTTGTCCGGCGCATAAAAAAGGTTGATGATTTTGTCAACTTAAGGAAAAACCACATAACCTACAGGCCGGGAGAAACCATTATTAAGGAGGGCACGCGCGTAACCGAGATATTGTACGTTACTGAAGGTCTTGTCAAGGTTTATATTGAAGGCCCCGAAAGAAATATAATCATAAAGCTTCTTACATCTCATGATTTCATAGGACTGACATCACTTTTCGGGGATGATACATTCTATTTTTCCGCCTCTGCCCTTAAGGACACAAAAGTCTGCTCGATAGAGCTTCAAAGCATTAAGAACCTTATAACACAGTGTTGTGAATTCTCCCGGGAACTTTCCAGCTGGTACTGTGAAAATTACAATATCATGCTCACAAAATGCCTGAATCTCGGACTCAGGCAGCTGCACGGAAAACTTGCAAATACATTGCTATACCTGAACAAGGAAAAGTTCAGAAATGACGATATATTCAATTATATTTCCAGGAAGGATCTGGCTGAACTGTCAGGCATAGCAATGGAAAGTGTGGTAAGGATACTCTCAGAATTTAACAGTGAGAAAATCATTGAGCTGAAAGGCAAAAGGATTGAAATCCTGGACCTCGGGCGGCTAAAGGTTATCAGTCAGAAAGGATGACCGGTGCGGGTTCACTCCACGTTTACCGACCGGACTTATGACATTATCTTTAAGCAATGACTGCGATGCACAATTTTAATGCGGTTAATTCTCAAATAAAAACTTGACAAATATCAACCTCTTCCTTGCTGCAGGCGTGTCAATCAGCTTGCCGGTAACGATTTAATTTTCCGACCTTTAAGCCAAACCATTCAAGGAAGAAGGAGACCATGTACAGACAAAAAAGTGAAATTATAGGACAGATACAGTCGTATCACAGGCAAGTTGCTCAGTTATACAATAATATCTGTGAAAGAGTTGAAGATAATAGCATGAAATCTCTGATTCATGACCTGTATGAGCATGAAAATTCGAGGGAAGAGTACCTGGAAAGACACAGGAAGATTGCTGAAGCGATGAATAGCTGGCTTGATTTTCCCTGTGAAAAATTATCGGATCAGATCTCAGAATGCTTTAAGATGCTTAACCTGGAGGGGAATATGAGTATGGAGGATCTCCTTAAAATCCAGCTCCATTTTGACGATTGCCTGATTAAGCTTTATAACATATTGGCCTCAGAGAATGCTCTCAGTGAGTCTACAGCCACAATTTTCTATTACATGCTCAGGAAGACTGAAAAGGAAAAGGAGATGCTTGCCGGCATGCTTTACAACTCAGGCCAGGGCCTGAAATTTACATCATCCACTGTTCAATCCTGAGAACAGTTACCTCTTAACAAGCTCTGCATACAGGCTGCAATCTGCCGTTGAAGAGACTGATATTTTTTTATAAAGGCATGGAACTGGTTCAGGGCAGGGCAGTTTAGTCTCTCAGCCTTTGGCGCTTATGATCAACAGTGTCGCTTTATTGAGTATTCTGATCTTCTTTCCTGAGAGAGTAATTATCCCATCTGTGGCAAATTCATTCATGACCCTGCTTACAGTCTCGCGGGAGGCGTCCACCAGGTTACCGATCTCCTCCTGGTTGACAGGCATGTTGAATGTATCTGAATTGTATATCCGCCCGGCCATTTCAAGAAGTACATCGGCAATCTTTCCCCTGATCTGCTTCTGTGTCCTGTTAGCACACCTGTTGAAAGCCTCAAGTTCATTCCTGCATACCTCCAGCATTATTTCGTATGAGAATTCAGGGTTACGGCTCAGCAGAAACCGGAAAGCTGACATATCAATGAAACAGACCTCCGAAGGTTCAATAACCGTTGCGGAATACTGGTTGATCTTGTCTCCGAATGTGGTTGGCAAGGCAAGATATGATGGTGCTTTCACAATACGTACTATCTGTTCGTAATAAGGTCCTGATATATGTATCTTGGCCAGTCCCTTCCTCAGATATATGACATTGGTGGAGAATGTCCCCTGCTTTACGAGGGAGTCACCTTTCCCAAAACTTGCCGTTGCACAGTTAAATGATAGCCTGTCAATCTCCTCCTCAGTAAGGGTAGATGCCGCCTTCGACTTGATACCGCATAATTTACAATCGTTACTCACAGGTATTCCATTATTGATAATGTGACTTATATCACAAATTAACACAATCAAACTCACAGATCAAAACGGATTCCGTAAATAATCAATCCTTTTATTTGTTAATTAATTAACAGTAAAAAAATGAATATGGAATCAAAGAAAATGTGTCTTGGCCTTTTCACAGGCAGTGTTGACAAACTTACAGCTGCTGGTATTATTATTTCAGGTGCTGCAGCTCTTGACATGAAGGTTGACATTTATGTCCTGCTTCAGGGAGCCCGTGCCTTCAGAAAAGATATCGGCGATGATGCGGGCCAGCTCCAGATGGCGGAGAATCCGGCACTGAAGGCGGAATTTATGGAATCACTCAAGAGTCTGAAGGTGAAGACCTGGGTCGAATTTTTCCGCGAGGCAAAGGAGATCACTGACCTGAAAATCCATATCTGCGGTCTGGCAGGCAAGATCTGGGGCGCTGAGAAACTTGATGACTTCATTGACCTTGCCGACGATATTTGCGGCATTGGTGCTTACCTGAGCTCAGCCGAAGAGGCTGACGTCAATCTCTTCATTTAATTACCGGGCCAGAGTCTTACTCCTGAGCGGAGGTCTCCCGGCTGGAAAGAGAAACCAATTATAATCTAACCAAATAAATAAAGATCATGACAGCAGAAGAATTACTGGGACTTAAGGCGTCCAAGATAGTAGATGCAAGGGGTACAGCTTGCCCGGGACCATTGCTTGAAGCAAAAAAGGCCATTGGAACGATCATGCCTGGCGAGATCATGGAAGTGCTCTCCGCCGACGAGGGTACCAAGGTTGACATACCCAAGTGGTGCACCAAGCAGGGGCATGAATACCTGGGCACGCTTGAGGAGAGTGGATACTACAGGATTTTCCTCAAGAAGAGCTAGAAATGGCCGGTATAAGTGCCAAAAGTGCCAGGATACTGGTATTTTCTACCGAAAAGATTTCTGATCCCGCCATTGATATGGCGGGATTATTAAAGCTCCACTACCCTCCCACTGTATACACTATCTCGGTTCCCTGCTCCTCCTGCATCAAACCGGTGTGGATTCTTCACGCCTTTGAAAAGGGTTTCGACGGCGTCTTCATAGCTGCTGATGGCAGTGACTGCACCTACGGTGAGAGCTGCACGGACAAAACGGGACGCCTGGTGAGCATGACCCACGAAAAGATGAAGGAGAAGAAACTTGATCCGGCACGCCTGCGGATGGCGGCAATATGCTCTGTCTGCAGCGAAGCCTTCGTAAAGCAGATCAAGAGTTTCAACCAGTATTTACTTCAAATCACACAGAGCTGAACATGGCAGAAAACTTTATCAGAGATTCGTTTGATGCACTGGTTATCGGCGGCGGCATCGCGGGCGGCGAGGCAGCATTGAACCTGGCAAACAACGGATTCAAGGTGATTCTTGTTGAAAAAGATCTCTCAATTGGCGGAAAGATGATCCACCTGAGCAAGGTCTTTCCCACGCTTGACTGCTCGGCATGCATCACAACACCCAAGGTATCAGAAATATCGAGACATCCCTCAATCACCATCCTCACCGGCAGTGAGGTAAAAAAGATAGTAAAGAGGGGTGAGAATGACTTCGAAGCCATGGTCATCAAGCACCCACGCTATGTCAGGGAAGAAGACTGCACCGGATGCCAGCTGTGTGAACAGGCCTGCCCGGTAGTGGTAAAGGACCAGTATCAGTATGACATGGTCGGGCGCAAGGCCGCTTACATACCCTTCAGCATAGCAAGCCCAAGGGTGGCTGCCATAGACATTGAAAACTGCACTCTCTGCGGTGCCTGCGAGAAAGCATGCCCGACCAAATGCATAGACTTTACCCAGGAAGCGACTGAATATCAGTTGAGTCTCCGGACGGTAATCATCGCTACAGGATTTAACCTGTTTGACCCGCTGAAGATAGAACGGTTCGGGTACGGGAAAATGAAGAACGTGATCACATCAATGCAGATGGAGAGGCTGCTTGCCCCTACCCGCCCCTTCAATACCGTTCTTCGTCCGGGAGACGGCAAGATGCCCTGCAGACTGGCATACGTGCTCTGCGCAGGCTCCCGCGACATCACCGTAGGCAATCCTATCTGCTCACAGATATGCTGCATGTACTCCATTAAGCAGGCGCAGCTTCTTATGGGTGCTCTGCCCATGGCCGATGTGACCATATATTATATTAACATCAGGTCATTCGGGAAGGGTTTCGAGGAGTTTTACGACCAGGCCAAGGGCATGGGGGTAAATTTCGTTAAGGGGAAGATCGGTATGATCTCGGAAAAGGAGAACGGTGATCTGATCCTTAGATATGAGGATATAAATGCAAGTGTGGTGAAAGAGGCCAACCATGACATGGTGATTCTCTCCGTGGGGTTGGTATCCAATCCTGATAACGCCGCCTTTTTTGACAGAGGGGAACTAAGGCTTGACCCGTTTAATTTTGTCTGCCAGACAGATCTTCTCGCCAGCCCCGCAAGAACAAGCATTGACGGGGTCTTCGTGGCCGGCACGGCATCAGGCCCGATGGATATACCTGACTCCATACTCTCTGCCGGAGCGGCATCATCAGAAGCAATGAGTTATATAATCCGAAAGTGATGAACAGGAAATTAGGTGTATATATATGCCATTGCGGCGGAAACATATCCGACTATGTGGATGTGGAAAAGGTTAAAGCTGCAGTGGAACATGAGGAGGGGGTTTTTCTCGCCCGCACAACCATGTTCGCCTGCAGCGACGCAACGCAGAAGGAGATGGTGGAAGACATCAGGTCAAACCAGCTTGACGGTATTGTCGTGGCCTCATGCTCGCCCAAACTTCATCTCACAACATTCAGGGCGGTCTCCGAACGGGCAGGCCTCAACAAGTACAACTATGTCCATGCCAATATCAGGGAACAGGTCTCATGGGCACACTCTGACAATAAGCCAGGGGCAACAGAGAAGGCCATACACCTTGTTAGATCAGCCATAGCAAAAGTAAGGCTTGCCCAATCACTTGAACCTATTACCATACCTTCCAGAAAGGCAGTGGCTATTATCGGGGCAGGAATTTCAGGAATGCGTGCTGCCATTGAGCTTGCCGATATGGGCTGCCCGGTCACCCTCATCGAAAGAGAACATTTCGTGGGTGGACGCGTGGCACAGTGGGATCTGCTTTTTACAACTGATCAGACCGGGAAAGAGCTGGTGACACGTCTCTATGATGACATTGCAAAACGAAGCAATATCAGACTGCTGACCGGCGCAGAGGTGACAGCAAACAGCGGCAATATCGGGGATTTCACCCTTAAGGTGAAGATAACACCCCGCTATATCCTTGAAAAATGCGACCAGGGCAACCTGCAGAAAGCCATTGACGCATGTCCTGTTGAGGTGCCTGATGAGTTTAACTTCAAAATAACCACCAGGAAAGCGATATATCACAATTTCCCCAGCGAGCACCCTCAGTACCCGGTCATTGACATAAAGAACTGCACCAGGTGCGGAGAGTGCGAGAAGATATGCGGCAGCGTTGACTTTACTCAAGAGGAGACAACTGTTGAAATAAAGGTAGGATCAGTGCTGATGGCAACAGGATTTGACCCGTACACTCCTTCTGAAGGTGAATTCGGATACCTGCAGTTTGACAATGTGGTCACACTGCCCCAGTTCAAGCGCATTATAGATCTGTGTGAAGGAAAGTTGACATTCAAAGGGAAAGATATACATAATATTGCCTATATCTATTGCGTGGGCAGCAGGCAGGTTGAGGCCGGCGCAAACGCTCCGGTGAGCCAGGCGACAGAAAACCGTGAAGAGGCCAGTCGCGATATATCCGGCGAAAACAGGTATTGCTCACGCTACTGCTGTACCTCCGTGATCCATTCAGCCATTGAGACAAAGAAGAGATTCAAGGGCATAACCAACTATCACTTTACAAGGGGTATCAGGACATACGGCAAGCAGGAGCTCCTCTACTCCGAATCACTCAGTATGGGTGATATCTACCTGCAGTCATACGAGGATGACCCGCCCTCAATCATCAGGGAGAACGGAAAAACCACGGTTAAGATCAACGATATCATGACGGGAAGAAAAGAAATCAGCGTCAATGCTGACCTTGTAGTACTTGTCACCGGAATGGTACCCAGATCTGACAACAGCGTTGGATCACTGTTCAAGCTGCCAAGAGGAAGGGATAAGTTCTTCAATGAGATCCACATGAAGCTCCGGCCTGTTGAGACGGTGATAGACGGTATTACCATCTGCGGTGCCTGCCAGGGTCCCAAAAACATCACCGAGTCAGTCTGCTCAGCCCTATCTGCCGCAACAAAATCGTTTTCCTATGTCAGCAAAGGCGAGCTGGAACTTGAGCCGATAATAGCCAGGGTCGACGCCACACTCTGCACATGGTGCGGGAAATGTATGGAAGCCTGCCCGTTTGACGCAGTGAAAAAGGTTTCTGAAGCCGGGAAGGAGATCGCTGTCATCAATAACTCAGTGTGTAAGGGATGCGGTATGTGCCTGCCGGTATGCCCGGTCAATGCCATCGACCTTGTTGCATACTCGGACCAGGAGATGGAGACCATGATAAACGCACTGGCTGAGGATATAAAGTAACTACAACATACCAGGAAGAAATAATAACCATGGAAGAAAAACAGGGACAAACCTATAAATTACTTCGCGAGAAGCGCGAGGTACCGGAAAGTGTAAAGGAGAACCTGAAAAAATTCACCAGGACAAAAAAATCGATCCTTGAGGCACTCAAAGAGGAAGAGATGACTGTCAGACAACTCTCACAAAAGCTTGGATTACCCTCGCACGAACTGCTGTTCTACCTGATGACACTGGTTAAGTACGGCAGCGTACAGACCGGTATAATTGACGATATGGACGAATATTATACCTATAAAATCAAAGCGTAATGGCTGTAGCAGATACTCATTTCGGGGAAGACCTGAAAAAATTCGGCGCATTTGATTTTAACGCCTGCTATAACTGCGGTACCTGTACTGCCGTATGCTCACTCTCTGACGAACAAAACTCATTCCCCCGGGAGATGGTGAGATTCAGCGTGCTGGGACTCAGAGATGACATCAGCGCATCAGTAAAACCCTGGCTATGCTATTATTGCGGCCAGTGCAGCACCCACTGCCCCCAGGATGCCAAACCGGCAGAGCTGATGATGTCACTCAGACGCTACCTAACCTCTGTATATGACTGTTCAGGACTCGGAAGAAAGCTATATACCTCCAAAGTATGGGAGTTTGGATCAATATCCCTCCTCGCCCTGGTTATACTTGTCCTGTTTATCTTCCTGCATGGTCCAATGACCACTGAACTCACCGAACAGGGAGGCGTGAAGCTGAATACTTTCGCACCCTGGAAACAGGTGGAGATTGGTGACTGGATCATGGCCGGCATGCTCAGCTTCTTCCTGCTCTCAAACATTTTCAACATGTACCTGAAGATCGTCAGAAAGAACGAGGGGCTGAAGATCCCGTTGAAATTATACGTTACCGAATTTTATCATCTGGTTCTCCATTTCGCCACCCAAAAGCAGTTATCAAAATGCGACACACTTGGCACCCGCAAAAAGTTCACCTTCAGCTCCTATTGGATAATACACTGGTTTTTGATGAGCAGCTACGTTGTCATGTTCATCATGATCGTCTTCTTCCTGGGATGGTTCCAGACTGACAATATCTATCACTGGACACATCCGCAGAGATTGCTTGGCTATTATGCCACGGCAGGACTGTTGACCGGTGTAGTCTGGTTCTTTGTAGCCCGTTTCAGAAAAAGGGATGAGAAGAGCAAACATTCACATATCACTGACTGGACCTTCCTCGTCCTGCTCTTTCTAACAACCGTTACGGGAATACTGGTTCAAATCTTCAGAATTAATGGGATGCCCTACCCTACTTATTACACCTACGTAATTCATCTGATGGTGCTCTTTCCCATGCTGATGATTGAGGTGCCTTTCTCAAAATGGTCGCACCTTGCTTACAGGCCATTTGCGATCTATTTTGATCGTGTCGTACAGGCAGCAAAAAAAATAAAATAATCTTACAGTCAAGTTATTAAATTTGTAAGATCATATCTCTTCGGTAAAAATAACCGGAGTGTTCTTGCTTTTAACTGATGCCCAACAGGAGAAGATACAGACATATTAAGATGCCGCCGCCGATGGAGGGATACAAGCCTTTCGGTGTACCCATGCGGGAGCTGGAGTCGGTTGTAATGTCTATCGAGGAGTACGAAGCGCTGCGCCTTGCCGACTATGAAAACCTCACGCACGCGGAGTCTGCAAAGAAGATGAACATCTCCCGCCCAACCTTTACCAGGCTTTATGACAAGGCCCGCAAGAACGTGGCCAAAGCCTTCGTCGAGGGAAAAGCCATCCTGATACGGGGAGGAACATTCATTTCCGGGGAGTATTGGTACAGGTGCAACAGCTGCCATGAAACCATTGTCTCAGCCACACCCGAGGAGAGCTGCGACAAGTGCAATTCCGACGATATTGTCAGAATTGATAAAGGTGACCGAGAGAATGAAAACCAGTACTTGAAATGAAGGCTTCTCTCTTCGACCAGGAAATGGAAAACGACTTCGATCTGCTGAAAGAGAAGGTTATAAGCTGCAGGCATTGTGATCTGTCGCAAACCCGTAACAATGTTATCTTCGGAGAGGGCAACCGCAATGCCCCTATCATGATCATCGGGGAGGCACCTGGCCGGGATGAGGATTTGCAGGGCAGACCTTTCGTGGGAAAATCAGGGCAATTGCTTGACAAAATCCTGGAGGTATGCGGGTTTTCGCGTCAGCAACATCTCTTCATCAGTAACATTGTCAAGTGCAGGCCGCCAGACAACAGGATCCCCACACCGGCGGAGGCTGCTGTATGCATGCCGTGGCTGATCAACCAGATTGAGCTCATCAACCCCGGTATAATGATCCTGCTCGGAGCCACTGCACTGAAGTATATGGCAGGTGCCGATTATAAAATTACCCGTGACAGGGGAAAATGGATAACATGCCAGGGTAAACTGACAATGCCTGTCTATCACCCCGCAGCACTGCTACGTGACCCATCACTCAAACGTGATACCTGGGAGGATTTCAAAAAGATCGTTTCCAAATACCGTGAGACATACGACCCGCATCACTACTCGGCCCATGTCTGACATGATCAGTTAGAATCAACCTTTACAATTGACATGATCCATGAAAGTATTCGTATTGACAGAAAACAATGCCGGTGAGCTTACCGCAGCAGAGCACGGTCTCTCCTACCTGATCGAATCTGACGGCAGTAGGATACTGTTTGATACCGGTCAGAGCGACCTCTTTATTAAAAATGCTGCAATAATGGGGGTCAGTCTGAAGAAAATTGATATGATCATTCTCAGTCACGGCCATTTTGATCACGGTAACGGATTGGGCCATCTTCAGGGCGGCACCCTGTTATGTCATCCGGGTTGCTTTATCAGGCGTTACCGGAGAAGCGACCACTCCTATATCGGATTAAAAAACTCAAGGGAAGAACTCGCCGGGAAATTCAACCTGATAGTTTCAAAGGAACCATATAGGATTTCAGAATCAATTCTTTTTGCCGGGGAGATTCCCAGAATTACCCCCTTTGAGTCAAAATTGACCTCCTTCGTACTTGAAGACGGCACGCCCGATTTTGTTTCGGATGACAGCGCACTCATAATTACAATGCCTCAGGGACTCTTTATTATTACCGGTTGCGGTCATGCAGGTATTGTCAACACAATGGAACAGGCCTCTGCAATTACTGGAAATAAAAAAATCTACGGCATAATGGGCGGCTTTCATCTCAAGGAAGATGACCTGCAGACTATCGAAACAATAAATTATCTGAAGAAGAAAAAGGTCACGCATATACTTCCCTCGCACTGCACATCCGGAGCTGCACTTGCCAGATTCCGTAGCACCTTTGATACCAGGCCCGTCAGGACAGGAGATATCCTTTCATTCTAAAGACAATGTTGATAATTATTCCGGTATTTCTTAAAAATAATATCACTGAAGTGAACATATGTTCACTTTGTTTATTATATTTGAATGTTGAAAGATTTATATGTTGAACTTAAAAAATATGAATTTATGCCATTAGGAGATCGCACCGGACCTTCGGGAATGGGTCCCGGAACCGGAAGGGCAATTGGTTATTGCTATGGATTTGATTCACCCGGATACACAAAGGGTCCGGGAAGAGGTATGGGCCGTGGAGGCCGGTCTGGTTATGGACGTGGAATGGGTCGCGGCCAGGGCTTCATGGCAGGAAGAGGTCAGGACTATATGACAGGAAGAGGCAGGGGCTTTTCTGGGCAAGGATTTGCTCCGGGATACCCCGCTGAAATGCCAGTCATGAACAAAGATGAGGAGATCAGGATTCTGAAATCACAGATCGATTATCTGAGTAACCAGCAGAAAAATATTGAGAAAAGGCTCAATGAGCTGGGAAATGAATAGTTGAAGAAACCTGACAAAATCAGTCGGGGATTTTTAATGCAACCAGCTTAAGATCAGTTTTATGGTGCCGGAAGATCAGCATATCTTCAGATATGCGGGGTTTTCCGGCACTTTCAGTTTCCTGCCGTTGAGCCCGTCATACTTGGTTTCGGGGTTATAACTGATCCCCAGTTTGTCAAGCAACGGTTCGACTGCCACCTCGTGAGTCTGCAAACCTATATCCCACGGATCATAACCGAGCAGCAGACCCGCAAGTTCTTCGTATGTGAGGACCGGTATCCCGTAACCGTCTGCTCCATAGGTCTTACCCTCCATTTCAGAAATGACGTATTGCCAGCGGTCGAGGAAGTAGGTGCATCCCGGACAGTTGGCAATAATCAGGTCAGGCTTGAAGGGCTCCATCGAGTCAAATTTCTTCTTCGAGTTGGCGACCGAATAGCCTCGGTTCGACTTGATGATATACTGTCTGAAGCCAAATCCGCAGCAGTGACGTCGTTCAGGGTAATCGACCTGGTCACCCCCCCAGGAATCAATGAGTCCTGCCAGCACGTACGGAAACTCGGCTCCCCCTATCCCCTTCTCCGGAAAAATCTTTGCATAGTGGCACCCGATATGATCGACTACTTTCAGCGACTCACCTGTTAAGGCATTGACCAGCCGATTTTTGATCTTTTCACCAAGTTTCTCCCTGTATTTATAAATCACGTCGCTGGCGTGAACCAGGTTTTCTGGTATTTTAAAAGTCTTTCCGGTTGCATTGAACAGCGCCTCATGAGCTCTCTTTTCAATATCAGGATTATGTTTCCAGGTCTCGAGCACCTCCACGTAAATGCCAAATGATGTCACACAGGAGACAACAAAATTCTTGTAACCCGCTTCATTCATTAGCGCAAACTGGCGTGCAACCACTGTCATGATCGTCTCAAACGGAAGCACGCCGGAATGATATGCTATACCGGTACATGATGTCTGGCGCGGGTCATCAAATATATCGAGGCCAAGTTCATCCTTCAGTATCTTAAGGTACAATCCTTCGGCAGCCGGGAAAAAGTTTTGCCTGATACAACTCCTTGCAAAATAATAATGATCATCGGCTATCTCTTTCTGGTACGCCTCCCATATCTCGTTTTTCCTACTCTTCGCCATTGTTCAGCATGTTAAAGTATTCATCCCTGTCTCCTGTAAACTCCTTGCCCTCCTCAGCAGCCTTTCGGGCAGAGAACTCTTCAATTTTTTTAAACCGGGCCGTCCCTCCTGTTTCATCAAATATTTTTCTCAGGTCATCTAGCGACTCCTGTGACGTGTTCCTCAGTGTCCCGGCCTGCTCCTTCCCGTAGCTGGTATTGAACCGCTCAAGGGTCTCCTTCCTGTTTTCTCTGAGCCATTCCCACACCGGGCCCTGCTCAGGATACCATTCATTTTTAACTTCGTCGATATAAACACAGTATCCGTATTTCAGGATATGATCTCCAACGGTACGTTTAACCACCAGTTGTTTACGGCCCTCTTTGCTCTCGGCAAAGAGGCCTGTCTCAATAGACAAGGACCTGAGCGATTGTATGATATAACAGGGCACATTTCCTCTGGGGCATCTCGTCTTGCATGACAGACACTCACCGCATCGCCATATAGTGTCACCTGACAGCAGGCTTCTCAGTATGCTTTCATCCTTCTGCTGTACCATATCCACAACCATCCTCGGGTCATAATCGCTGACTTCGGCAGCAGGACATACTGAGGTGCAAATGCCACAGTTAATGCAGGCATTCAGCCCCTCACGGTATCGCAAATCCTTTTCAAGTTCCTTGTATAGTTCGCCCATGTAAGTATCTCATTTCAGTTCCGGTGTTAATTGCGACTTTTACTTTGTCTGGAAGTCGCGCAGGTAAAATTTCTTCCCCTGGTAAAGAGAGCGTCTGATAAGTCTCTGGCTAAGAAGCGACTCTACTATGCTGAAATTTGCTCCGTTCTTTGCGAGCAGCTCCATGAGAGCGTCTTCCCTGAGGGGGTGAACTGCGGTAATGTTTAGTATATCCTCGTAAATATTGCCGGTAAAACCGGTATCAACACCTTCAAAACCGGTAAGCAGTTCGGTTTCGATACCGGCCTCCCTGAAAATCTGCCAGGCAAGGTTCACAGTCTCCACACCCGGCGGCATCACACTTTTCTCGGCAGGTGGCCTGATGGGTATGGATATATAAGCTCTGCCCGGGGCCAGGGTGCTGATGATGCCAGCAACACCTTTGAGATTTGCCTGGCTGTCGTTTATCCCTTTGCAGAGAAGAGTCTCCGTCCTCAGTTCGCCACCGTATTCTCCTGCAAAGATTTTTAACCCATCAATCAGATTCTCAAATTTTAACCCCTCTGCCGGGCGATTCACCTTCTGCCAGGTGTCCGCATCGGCGGCGTCAACCTTGACCGAAACCCAGTCAGCCTGCATGAGTTCACTGCGAACATGCGGGTCCGGCAGCATTGATGAGTTGGTGATGACAGCTATGGGTATGCCCAGCCCCTTAAGCATCTCTATCGACTTTCCAAGATTCATGTCAAGGGTAGGCTCGCCGTTTGAGACAAAGGTCATGTAATCAGGCCGGTCCTCCGCTGCAAGTTTCGCAAGGTGGTTATCCACCTCAATGAAGATCTGTTCAGGGGTAAAGAACAACTGCCGGGTCAGGCTTGGATTCATTGTCTGGCCCACCTGGCAATAGATGCAGCTGTAGGAACAGACTTTCGGTCTTATTATATTGTTTATGCCGAGGCTCTTGCCAAGGCGTCGTGAAGGAACCGGACCGAAACTTATCATGATGCTTTATTTACTTTTTTCTGATTTCGCTATGAAGCTATTGTAAACCACATAGCTGCCCCTCTCCACCCCCAGGTACTCGGCAATGACATCGCATTTGACCATCAGCAGGAAGAATATTCGCCGGTCATGCTCCCCTATCAGTCCTTCGAGGTTACCCTGTCCTTTTGAGATGATCACGTCAGCCTCCTTATAGCATCTCCGAAAAACGTCGCCAGATTTTGAGACAATCGTGGTAGGTGAATCATATCCACTGGAGATTACTCTTGTTAACCCGGTCATTCCTACATATTCAGCGTCTTCCATAGTAGCGTCATTGATTGCCGGTGCCCCTCTTACTGAGTAAGTGAGGCCGGAATGCGATAACTGGCTGACGAGAAGCTTGTCAAATACGATCTCCCCAGCATTGTCGCCTATGTACANNAACCCTCTCAGCCTTGTGCAATGCCTCTCTCAACTGGCTGGTATGGTCTACGGCAAAGTCGGAGTTCAGAACCTTTTCCATCGTTCCCTGAAGGTCGCAGTGATCATTTACCGCAAAGTCAATGATGTTTCCGGCTATAGCCAGTTTCAATGCAGTGATAAACGGATCGTCAGATTTTCTGACCATCTCTTCGAGGTCGCCGTACATCTTCAGGACAGTATCATTGCTGTCGCGTTTAACCTCCCTGAAAGGATCAGGATCATTTATCACCGACCTGTAGAGGCTCTGAATATCACGGGCGCAGTCCGGAGCCGAGATACCATCCCACTTCTCATTCAGTATCTTCAGCATGCCACGTGTAAACTGCTCCTTCGCAGCTACCGTGATATCAGCTTTTTCAAGTCTTTTTCCGTAAGACTTCAT
>DCSU01000155.1:23753-47644 GCA_002325785.1 Bacteroidales bacterium UBA1458
ACAAAGATAATGAACATATGCTCATAATAAAGGTAGTATAAAATCGTAAATTTTGGCTTATTTGATGCAGGATAGATACAGAGTATGGATTATCAATGATTTTGACAGAGATCCGGAGGCAATAATCAGAACCGCAAAAATCTGTTCAATCAAACAAAAATTATTTTATCTTTGCACCCGCAAAAGGTCCCGTAGCTTAACTGAATAGANNCTACGGATCAGAAGGTTACAGGTTTGAATCCTGTCGGGATCACAAGAAATTATCCTGCGCAAGCAGGATTTTTTATTTTGAATAAGCCTAAGAAGCTTGCTTCTGAAGGCTTATGAAAAAGAAAATATAACCGCCGCAGGCGGATAATTTCTTGTCCGGAGCCCCCCAAGCGAATCACGCTGACGCAGAAGGCGTAATCCTGTCGGGATACATAACAAGAAACAACGGCGATCCAATATTTTTTATATTTGCATCAAATTCTTAACCAGATGGAATTTCTGACAGATAATCTTTTCCTCATTCTTTTTGGGGTATTGATAGTAACGGTCCTGCTCGTTGATCTGCTTCTTGTGGGTCGTCACAGGCATACCGTTTCGCTAAAGGAGTCACTGATCTGGACATCGATATGGGTGAGTCTTGCCATTGGTTTCTATTTTTTTATGAGATATTATGGTCACCTGGTTCATGGTATCAATGACTGGCAGTCTCTGCGAGCCTATGCCGACATATACTTGCCAACTATGGAATTGCCTGATAATTTCTCTGCTGCCCTTGATCTTTATCGTAGTCAGGCTTCTCTGAATTATATTACAGGGTACCTGCTGGAGTATACACTGTCAATAGACAATATTTTTGTGATCCTGATGATTTTGACAGGGTTTACCGTATCTCCGGAGAACTACAAGCCGGTTTTGTTCTGGGGCATTCTCGGAGCTATAGTGCTTCGTTTTATTTTCATTTTTATCGGCTCTGCCCTTATCCATAAGTTTTCCTGGTTGCTTCTTGTATTCGGTGCATTTCTGGTCTATTCAGGGATTCATATGTTTCTCACAAGAAATAAGGAGGAGAAGATGCACGTACGTGATCACTGGCTGGTAAGGTTTCTTTCGAAACATATCAATATCTACCCGGAATTTATTGGGAGTCATTTTTGGAAGAGGATTGACGGCAAGTTGTTCTTTACTCCGCTCTTCGTGGTTCTCATAATGATAGAATTTACGGATGTGATATTCGCAATGGACTCCATCCCGGCGATATTTTCGATAACCACCGATCCTTATATAGTATTCTTTTCCAACATCTTTGCCATCATCGGACTGCGTTCTCTTTTCTTCCTGCTTGCAAAGATGGTGAGTCTGTTCCATTTCCTGAAAGCCGGCATATCCTTCCTGCTGGCATTTGTCGGTCTCAAACTTCTGTTCCACACATGGCTTGACAGCATTGGGTACAAGACCACCTACTCGTTATATATCATAGCCGGCACTCTGCTGGTAAGTATTCTTGCATCGGTAGTTTTTCCGCGCAAGGCAGTCGCTGCACCTGCAGATAATCGACAGGACTAGCTTACTCTGACGGGATATTATAGAAATCGTAACGGTTTCTGCTTTGTTCTGCAGCTTAATCCAGCGTGAGGTTCCCCTACCCGTTTATCTCCAGGTCGTGCACATACTTGTTGTTGTCCGCAAGGAACAACTCAAGCGTTATCGAAAATGGCTTCTTGATGACAATGATCTTCTGATAGGGACTTAACTTGTCATCATTCTTAGCAGTACAGTAATAATACCTGCACATTCCGTCAAACTTGTCCTCCTTTTCCTCTATATGATAAACACTCAGCACAAGCGGCTCAGTGTTATCACTCAGGTAATTGGAGATCATAATCTCCTTGTCGCTGATCTCAATAGACCTGGCAGTCCGGTCAATCTCAAAATTACCCTTCCGAATGGTGGCAGAGTTACTTTTGAACGTCTGCGAGAAGGTGTTTATACCAATCAGCGGGATGATAAGAAGAAAAAATGCCTTTTTCATGACTGACACAATTCAGTTTTTGTTAACATTTTTCTTGACGAATTAAAAATCAGTTACTTGTGATCCCTTATACGCAGGCTTACTGAATTTGTTCGATTAAATTGTTAATTCCTGACGCCGTCAGGATGCATACGGAAATAATTATCACCATTTTGTAAATCAGGCACTTTTATGAACTACCTTTGCGCCATGCAAAATGAAATTACTTTTAACGATCGTTTTCCTGAATTGAAAGAGGAAAAAATTAAGGCTATGGCCAAACGCAGGGAAGAATATTCACTTCACAGGGATATCCGCGCCAGGGAAGAGAACGAAGCTATTGCACGCAGGGTGCAAAAAGATAAGGAAAAGGAAGCGTGAGATAATCACGGTTACCCTTCTCTCTCTCCATATTCAGCAGGCTTTCCGTTTATTTAATTCATTTCAACAGCCACATTGCATCCTAAGCATTTACTTATGATCACATTGTCTATATTAATATCAGCCCTTGTTGTATACATCGTCAGGCAATTCAAAAAGTGACCTTCACCCTTCCATATGATCTGTTAGGGTTTTACCGGCGGGTGTGGTCAAAAAAAGCCGGGGGATAATAATTTATGCTTTAATTTGCACCTGGCGAAACCAGATCAACACCCCGAAAAGCATGAAATCAACAGCAATCCTTTTAATAGCCGCATCACTGAGCCTCATATCCTTCAGGTCAGACAAGCCGGCATACAGACTCTATGACGCAGAAGGAAGGACAGTCAAATACCAGAAGATGATTGAAACGATCAGCACAGCTGACGTTGTGTTCTTCGGCGAACTCCATGATAACCCCATTGCACACTGGCTTGAGTATGAAGTTACTGCCGACCTTCACGAGGCCGTCGGCGGAAAACTGATCCTTGGTGCGGAGATGTTTGAGACTGATGATCAGCTGGTCATAGACGAATACCTGTCAGAGAAGTACGAGGCTGACAAATTTGAGGCGGAGGTCAAGCTCTGGAAGAATTATAGGACCGACTACAAACCACTGGTGGAGTTCGCAAGAAATAACGGCCTTCCTTTCATTGCAACCAACATCCCAAGGCGATATGCCTCTATGGTATCAAGAAAAGGGCTGGAGGTGCTTGACAGCCTTACAGCCGAAGCAAAGGCCCTCGTCGCTCCCCTCCCCATATCCTATGACCCGGAACTCAAATGCTACAAGGATATGATGTCAATGCATGGCATGCCTGCGATGGGAGGCAAACCCAATACCAACCTCCCGAAGGCACAGGCTGTCAAGGATGCCACCATGGCTCACTTTATAATCAGTAACCTTGAGGCGGGAGAGACTTTCATTCACTACAACGGCGCCTATCACTCGGAAAACTATCTCGGTATCATTCATTACCTGAAGATCTACCGGCCTGGCATAAGCGTTGTCACCATAACCACCGTCCTTCAGGATGATATTGACACCCTCACCTCTGACAATACAGGCCTGGCTGACTTCATCGTTGCCGTTCCCTCCACCATGACCCGCACATACTGATCATAAGGTGCCTGTAAGCACCCCGCTGATGTTCCAGTGTGAGAAGCTTCCACCCTCTGGCTTTCCAAGGGGAAGGGTCACACTTATCGTATGTGTTCCGGGCGCAAGTCCGTTGAGAGGTATCACTAGCGGCTCGGAGACCGACCCGGGACACCAGCCCGATCGTGAATAGTCAGACGACGAGAGTCCGTTCCAGAAGTTGCCTGAGGCGGGATTAAACCGACGGTATGTCCCGCAATCGCTTCGCCATGGCACAAATGACCACACCCTCGTACCGTCAACAAACAACTCGTTCAGTTTCTGATTGAACTCATCACCGCCTCCCCAGCCACCGTGACCGGTTGTAATATATATCATCTTCAGTGAGTTGATCCCTTCAGGTATCTCAACCCTGACAGTGAGTGTATCACCGTCAAACATCGTACCGTACTGCTGGCCTGCCATCTCCATTATCGGCAGGGTATTGAATACTGATGACACCCACACTTCTCCTTTTGGCTCAGGCTTCAATTCACGGGTTTCAGGGTAGTACTTCAGTCTGAGCGATAGCCTGTGACCTCCCCTGTCATAGTTGCCTATGAAGGCGCCTATCCAGACCTCGCCTCTCAGCAAGGGGAGGTAATGAGATATATCCTGCTTATAGAAGGCCGAGTCCGACCATACGAGTCCCGGAACAGTCCTTTTTTCATTGAAATTGCGGACGCCGAACGGGGTAAAGAACCTCACCAGCTCCACCGGTGGCTTATATACGTCCGTGGCAACCACGCCCCTGTACTCCTTCCCATGCCTGTCTGTGTATAGTGGCAATTCCGTATGCCCTTTGGTCAGCCCGTCGAGAAAGGTTACCGGATCGCCACCGGGAATCACAAAAATGGTTCCGGTCCGGTCATAGGCATCACCTGACGAATACTGGGTAACCTCGGCAAAAAGACTGTACTCATTATTGACCTCAGGCAGGGATACCTTTTTCAGGATTACGGTGCCTCCTGCAAAGCGATACAGGATGTCTCTTTCGCCGAAAGGCGGGTTGGACACCTCCCCCTCCCAGTTGATTAACTCGTTGTCGAACACCGTCACCGTTGTCACGAATGACTCCCTCAGGTAGTATTCAAACGCCATCCTGTCAAATGTTGTACCCAGCCCGTCAGGCAGTTTAATGTCAATATCACGCTTTCTGAGCATTTCTACAGAGTCTGCCTCGGTGACATTATTTCCGTTGCGTACCACGCGAAGCACCAGCCCGTCAGGCACACCGTAGGCCGGAACAGGCGTGCCGGCCACACCAACCTCGGAAGTATACCATAACTCTATGGCGTTGGAAAAATAGGTAAGCTTTGACTTCACGCATCTGTATCCGGCAATGGTCTCCGTCTCTCCTGTCACCTCGGCGACTGGCAATTCGTCGAAGGCCATGACGGTGCTCATGCGGGTGCCGTCGGGCATGTCTGCCAGCTGAATGTATCTTTTCCCGGCCAGGTCAATATATGATGACTGCACAGGAGACGGAATCTGTTCGCGTCCGGCCTGGCGTAAGGAGGTTATCAGCCGGACAGTTGCGCCGTCACTTTCGATAGCCATACGTGAGCCTCCCGGCATCTCCCTGCCGTTGACAATTGTCTTGTATGTCACTCGCACCGGCTTTTGCGCAAAGGTGCCTGAGGAATTGACGATAATTGATATCAGAAACAAAAACAGATATTTTTTCATGGGGAAATACTGTAAAAAAGTGACCGCACGGTGGCGGTCACTTTTGTTAAAACATTCTGAACAGATTACTTGCCCAAGCCCAACCCATAGTTGGGGGAGGTCTTGTCAAACCACAGTCTCTCAGTGTTAAGGATCGAGGGGGTTTTGTCAAGGGTAAAGCCCTGCTCAGTCATCCCGGCGTTGTAGTTATCCAGGTTCCAGTCGTTGGTTGCCGCCGGCATCCTCGGGAACCTCCGCGGTATAACCAGCTCTGAATTTGAAGCCTTCAAATGCTCCCTCTCGAGTATCGTGCTGCCATAGGCAGGGATACCGGTCCTGCGCACCTGGGTCCAGAGATCAGCCGGTAACCTGAAATAGTTCAGATACTGCTGAATGTGGATCTTCTCGAGGTTATTTGTACCCCATGCATAGTCGGGCTGTGTAAGAAGGGCATCAACCTCACCGGCCTGAAGTCCCAGTGTAGCATAATCATAGATGATTGCCTTCTCTGCAATGTAGTTAAATGACTCGCATGAAAGCCTTACACCGTCTTCATACCACTGCTGAGCTGTTTTGCCCATTACGGGTCCGGCGATGGCGCCTGACTCAATGAACTCGGAGAAGAACAGACATGCCTCAGAAGCCGGGATCATCACATCCACGAAGTACCCCGTGCCACCGTCAAACTTCGGATCCTGCAGTCTCCTGTTGAGCCTGGAAATCTGTATCCGGCTGGCATTTGTGATAGGGTCCTTGAAATCATATGAATAATCATTGTACGGATGTCCGGCCGGAGGACTGGCACTGTCAGGTGATGCCGGGGCGCCGAAGAAGCGATCCCACGGTTCATCAATAGCTCCGGCATTGGCAACGAACCAGGGCAGTCTCCTGCTTTCTGAAACAAAGTTGTCAACAGTAGCCTGATCGAACTGGTTCCTTTCAAACCAAATGCGAAGACGCGGGTCGTGGTTTTTCTTCAGAAACTCTGTAATGTTCTTTGATGCCATAGGCGGGCCCCAGAGGTCAAATGCCTGTCCCCTGTATTCTGCTGAAGGGGCCCAGCGGAACTCATCCGCGGTGCTGACGATGGGTCCGGCAGGATCGGCAATGACCTCGGCAATCACAGCCTTGGCCATCGTCGGGTTCTGCTTCATCATCCTGGCCGCAATCCTCAGCTTGAGGGAGTTGGCAGCCTTGATCCATTTGTCAACATCACCCCTGTAGACAAAGTCCCTGTTCAGGAAGCTTATCTGCTCCACGGGATGGTCTGTCGAAAGTGTCTGGATGGCGAAGTCAAGCTCATCAAGCCACTGGGTGAAGAGTTGTTCCTGGGTGTCATATTTACCCGTGTAGATGCCTTCATAACGGCCTCTCATGGCTTCGGAATAGATCAGTGAACCATAAGTATCAGTTACTTTCAGAGCTTCAAGGATCTGAAGTATGTAAGTGGTGGCATTCACATCCTGGTATATTGCCTTAGAGGTTTCATCCATTTCGTCAATCTGCTTACGCATCTCGAAGAGGTTGGCAAATACATCCATGTACATCACCCACTCGCGACCGTGCGTCTCACGGAACTCATTGAACTGCGGTCCGTTGAACACACCGGAATTGGTGACCTGTGACCAGGGCATCATGTACTGGTAGTTGTCATAGAACCACTCGGTATACTGTGATTCGCCGAGACGGAAAAGAGGATAGGTGAACAATGCGTCAGGAGCCGGCGATTCTACGATCTTGCTCGGGTCCTGGTTCATCTCCGCAAACTTCTCCCTGCATGAGCTGAGAGCAAGTATGCCTGCTAAAGCTATTACTATAAATATTTTCGCTTTCATTTTTTCTACTCTTTATCCTGTTAGAAACTAAGGTTGAGTTTAATACCCATGGTACGTGAGTAGGGAATCTGCATCCATTCATGAGCAGCACCTGCGTTGTTGCTTGTCTGTGCTTCCGGATGCAGGTGGTTAGTCATGGTGTTGTAGAAATAACCGAGGTTCCTTCCGTACAGAAGGATATTGATTCCCTTTGATCCGATCTTCGAAGCAACTTTTGCGGGAATGCGATATCCAAGTGAGACCTCCCTTAAACTTATGTACGAGTTCTCCATGAGAACGTTCTCATTGATTACCCCGTTGCCCCACGAGTTGGTCTGATAGACCCAGTAGCTGACATGGGTCGGTTCGGCCATTCCTGCAGCAACCGCTTCGGCATAGGTCATCCCTCCCACGTTATTGGTAGTTTCAACACCGGTATTGGGGTCCTTCATCACTATTGTAGTTCCGGCAGCAAAGATTCCTTCAGGAATAATGCCGTCTTCATATGTCTGGCCTGTCCATGGGCTGGTCCATACAACGCCGCCGTGCTCTGCGGTACGGTTGGCAAGAGTGCTTTCAAATACACCCAGGCCGGCACCGTACCTGCCATGGTACGAGCTGATCATGCCACCGATCTTTGCATCGATAAGGAATCCGAACTGGAAGTTCTTCCATGTAAGTGTTGAGTTAACGCTGCCGAAGAAATCGGGGTTCATTGAACCCACCTCTTTCATCTCGTTACTCCTATACAGCAGGGCTCCGCGGTTTCCCGGACTCCAGCGCAGTATCGGCAGTCCTGTCGCCTCGTCAAGAAGAGGCTGGGAATCTGACATCAGAACGCCCCATTCGCCGCCGACGACGGCATAGGTACCGATTCGGGTGTTACCGTAGTTGGCGCTCTCATACAGGTTGTAGAGATCAATGCCCGGATAGAGCTCAATAATCATGTTCCTGTTCCTGGTGAAATTGAAGTCTGCATCCCATGTCAGGTCTGATGTTCTGACCGGTGTGGTATGAAGGGTCAGCTCTATCCCCTTGTTCTGAATGTCGCCTGCATTGAAGATGATTGCCGAGACTCCGGATGAACCGGGGACAGAGTTGGAGAGAATCTGGTTGTAGGTATGGTTGTTATAAAGCGTAAGATCAAGGCCCAGTCTGTTCTCGAAGAACCTGACGTCAAAGCCGAACTCCAGCTCATGCTTTTTCTCAGGCTGCAGATCCGGGTTGGGAACTGTGCTGGTACTGTATGTATAATAAGGTACAGGACCGTTGAATGAGTTGAGCGTTCCTCCACGTGTATATGTGAACGGGTTTGTGATCTCATATGGCTCAGCGCCTGTACCCACTATAGCATAGGCAAGCCTGAACTTTCCGAAATCCATGAAATCAGGCATCTGGAATGTCTCCGAGAATAGCCATGAACCTGTGAATGACGGGTAGAAATAGGAATAATGCCCGGTCTGGTCACGGTAAACCATGGTTGAAGACCAGTCATTACGTCCCGTAAAATCAAGGAAGAACTGTCCCTTGTAGTCGAGGTTAGCTATATAATAAGCTGAGAGAAGCTGCCTCTCGCCGCTTACATATGCGTCAGTGCCAGGGGTGTTCTGCGAGGCGCTGATTGAAAATACAAGCGGTGGAACGAGTCCTCCGTTGGTCCACGACCTGGTGCCTGAGCTGGTGGTGAAGAAATTCTCACCGCCGACGATAAGGGTGGCATTGAAGTCGTCAAACATCTCCTTCTGGACAATGAGCTGCCCGTCAAGGCTTGTCTGGAACTTCCTTGAGTGCGACAGGCTGTAGTAACCACCTGAGTTCTGGTAACCCTGGCCAGGCTCCTTGGTCTCGCCCCTGATGGCATATTCGTTGTAGTCGCCACCTAATTTGGCGGTCAGCCATGGGGTCAGGTTAGCAGTAACATTAACGCGAACCCTTGTGTTATCCTCTGTTTGCAGGTTCTTATTTTCAAAAATTCCGAACCAAAGTGAGTTATAGGGTACATTATAGTCAGGATCGCCATAGCTCTGCTGTGGGACACCACCATGGGCTGCCTGGTAACGCTCATAGAACTTGGCAGTGTTGTAGCTCCTCGGGAATGTTGAATAGATAAATTCCGAGTACATCGACCTCGATGGCGGGTTGGTATTATCAGATGTAACGTAGGCCATGTTAACATCGAGGCGCAACCACTTGACCAGCTGCTGACCAACGTTGACACTGAGCGAGTTACGCTCTGTAGCGTTGCCCGGGTATACGCCCTGGTGATCCTTGAATGAATATGATACATAATAGTTTGTACCGCCTGAAGCGCCTGATAGAGAGACGTTGGTGTTGTTCTGTATCCCCAGGTTAAAGGCTTGCAGCATATTATCAGGCTGCGGTGAGAAAGTCGTCCATGAATCGTCATAGTCGCGTACCTGCCTGCCATCCATTTTCGGACCCCAGCTGAAGCCACCCCAGTCGCCGAGATATACTGTCTCCTCGTCGTCATCATTGAGGGGCAGTGAAGACATTGGAGCAAACCTGTCCGGTAGCTCATAAGCGTAACCTGCCAGTCCGCCGACGCCGAACTCATTTTGGAAATCCTGTCCGGCATAGACACTCTCGAAGGCGGTGGTATGGGTAACCTCAAGGCCTATTCCTTTAGTGGATTTTCCCTTCTTGGTGGTTATCAGGATGACACCATTGAGGGCTCTTGAACCGTAAAGTGCAGTAGCTGCAGCTCCCTTGAGGATAGATACAGTCTCAAAGTCGTCAGGGTTAAGGTTCTTCAGGTTGTTACCCCAGTCAGAACCACCCCACTGGCTTCCTCCTGAAACCTCATTATCAATAACCACGCCGTCAACAATGTAGATAGGTTGGTTATTGTTACCCAGGGTTGAGTTACCGCGGATATTGATCCTGGTTCCTCCGAATACACCACCGTCGGTGTTGGTGATAAGCACGCCGGAAGCACGTCCCTGCAATGCCGATACCGGTGAGACGTTGGTTGAAACGGTCAGTTTGTCTCCTGAAACCTCTGTCACGGAGTACCCCAGAGCTTTTTTCTCCCTTGATATTCCAAGGGCTGTGACCACCACCTCCTCTACAGCCACTGTTGAAGGCTGGAGTACGACGTTAATCACAGTCTGGTCCCCAACCACAACCTCCTGGTCAGCCATGCCGATCGATGAGAACTCCAGAGTGGAACCGCGGGGAACGGAGATTGAATATGTGCCGTCAACATCAGTACTCACCCCGCGAGTGGTACCTTTCTGCACAATACTGGCTCCGGGAATAGGAAGACCGTCATCACTTCCGGTAATCCGTCCCGTTACAGTAACGTTCTGGGCCATGACAACTCCTGATATGAATATCATCATCATCATGACCGCCAAATACCTTAACAATTTTGTCTTTTTCATAACAAAGTCAGTTTTGGGGTCGGTTAAAACTTAAAATTAAAGAATCGTCCGGATTCTTCTTTAAAAGACTTCAGAACTCCTCCTTATGCTGCAAAAGTATGAAATCATTGAGAATTGAATATGACTAAAAGAATTATTCGCCTTATGTATGACATATCCCCCCGGATGCATCAAACTCCGGGTAGAATGGGTTTGCATCACTAATGTCGTTCAGGGGCCTGAATATTGATATACCAACCTGCGTCGGAATTTCAAGAATACCCTGATTGAGGCCTTGACTATTCAAATTAACAGATGCAATTCTAAATTTAAAAAACAATATCTTTGAAGGCTTATCAGCAAAATCATGCAGCAGAGAGTAAGGCAGATCCTTGCACAGGAGGCGGAAGCCGTACAGAATATACCTGTAACAGAGAGTTATATCGAGGTTATAGAATTGATATACAAGCATGTACATCTCCTCAGGGGAAAGCTCGTTACAAGCGGGATGGGCAAGGCCGGACAGATAGCCCATGACATTGCAACGACATTCAGCTCAACAGGAACGCCTGCGGTATTTCTTCATCCCAGCGAGGCGCAGCACGGCGATCTCGGAGTTCTCCAGGCGAATGACCTGATGCTGGTAATCTCCAACTCTGGCAAGACAAGGGAGATCATTGAATTGCTCGAACTCAAGGATAATCTTTTCCCGGAAATTCCCGTGGTAGTGATCACAGGCAACACATCGTGCCCGCTATGGGAAAAAGCCGCCGCAGGTCTTTTCACAGGTGGTCCGTCAGAGGTTTGTCCCCTCGGCCTCACCCCCACCACATCAACAACGGTCATGACCGTCATCGGTGATGTACTGGTGGCTCTGATGATGGAAAAGATAGGATTCACCGCAGCCGAATATGCCAAAAGGCACCACGGGGGCTATCTCGGCTATAAGTCGAGAGCCAGTTCCGGAGGCCCCGGAGGAGATATTTACTGAACCAGGTCAGATACTCCGTCCAGAATATATGTCGGACGGTATGGGAATTTATCAACAGTCTTAAGAGTGGATATCCCTGTCAGAACAAGCAGTGTATCAATTTCCGACTCTATCCCAGCAATAATATCCGTGTCCATCCTGTCTCCAAAGATGATTGTCTCTTCATTTGAACATCCAATTTTCTTCAGGGCTATCCTCATCATCAGCGGGTTAGGCTTGCCGACAAAATAGGCCTGGCGTCCGGTGGCCAGCTCAATGGGCGAGATAAGCGCCTTGGTGGCAGGAATAATGCCGTTCTCAACCGGACCGGTCAGGTCAGGGTTGGTGCCGATGAGTTTAGCACCCCGGATCACAAGATTGACTGCCAGCTCAATTTTTTCAAAGCTGTAGCCACGGGTGTCGCCTACCACCACATAATCAGGATTGAAATTGTTCATCGTGAAACCGGCATTGTACATAGCGTTGATAAGGCCTGCCTCGCCGATGATATATGCCGTGCCCCCGGGCTTCTGTAATGCGAGGAACTGCGCCGTTGCCAGGGCACTGGTGTAGAAAACATTTTCGTCAAGATCTATTCCCAGCCGAAGCATCTTCTCCTGAAGCTCCTTGGGAGTCCTTTCACTTGAATTGGTTAGGAACAGGAACTTCTTTCCCTCCTTCTTCAGCCATTCCACAAACTCCGGAACACCGGGAAGGAGCTTGTTGCCATGGTAAATTACGCCGTCCATATCACTTATAAAGGCTCTTTTGCTCCTGATCCTCTCAATAATTTCGCTGTGATTCATTTTTCTGTTTTATGCCGCAAAATTAACATTAAACAACGAATTGGCGAAAAAGGGAAAGGGGTATTCAGGTCTGCGCCTGGTTAAAACTATGGTTCCGGTTATTGCAGTTTATTCGTAAAAAGAGTAGTTTTGGAGCTAAACCGCGGGAATGCTACAGGTGCGGCTCAGTTAACAACCATATTTTCATAACGGAACAAAGATGACAACAGTTTCAGCAGCGGCTCCGATCAGCCGCAGGAATTATATCGTCGGTATGACGGTAATAGCCATTTTCTTTTTCATATTCGGTTTTGTCACGTGGCTCAACGGAATTCTGATACCGTTTCTTCGGACCGCATGCGAGCTGACCGACTTCCAGGCCTATTTTGTTACAACTGCCTTCTATATCTCCTATTTTGTTATGTCCCTGCCCGCCTCCGCGCTTCTCAAGAAAACAGGGTTCAAGACCGGCATGTCTATCGGTCTCTGGGTCATGGCCGTTGGTGCGCTGATATTCATACCCGCAGCTCTATCGCGCAGTTACGGCATTTTCCTTCTCGGTCTGTTTGTGCAGGGTACGGGCATGGCAATCCTGCAGACTGCATCCAATCCATATGTAACAATCATCGGTCCGCGTGAGAGCGCAGCCAAACGAATAAGCATGATGGGCATCGCCAATAAGTTTGCAGGTGCCATTGCTCCCATCATCATCGGCGCCCATATCCTCAAGGATTCCCATATCCTTGACCAGCAGCTCGCCTCAGCCGCTGACGCAATGACACGCGCCGGCATCCTTGATCAGCTTGCCACCCGCGTGATCAATCCCTATATAATCATGGCTGCCATTCTTGTCGGATTGGGCCTTTTGCTTCGCTTTGCAAATCTGCCTGAAGTGGACACTGATGCCGAGGAACCCTCCGTGGGTGAGACCAACGTCAACAAAACAAGTATATGGCATTTCCCGCACATGATTGTAGGCGCAATAGCCCTCTTCTTCTACGTGGGTGTGGAGGTCATTGCGGGTGACACAATAATAAGGTACGGCCAGTCGCTGAACATCGATATGTCATCGGCAAAATACTTTACTTCACTGACCATGCTTGGCATGATTCTGGGGTATATCCTTGGCATCATACTGATACCCAAAGCCCTTTCGCAGGTAAACGCGCTCAGGATCTCGGCCCTGCTGGGCATCATATTTACCCTGGGTGCGGTTTTTGCACCGGCCGCGGCACAGATTACCATGCCCTTCAAGGACCTGGTAACTTTTGATTCCGTCACCCTTACCATACCGGTAACGGTACTCTTCGTTGCCCTGCTGGGATTTGCAAATGCTCTCATCTGGCCATCCATGTGGCCGCTGGCTCTGAACGGCCTCGGTAAGTTCACCAAGACTGCATCTGCACTCCTCGTGATGGCTGTCGTCGGCGGGGCAATAATCCCACTTTTCTATGGCAAGATGGCCGATGTTTTCAGTACACAGGCCGCATATTGGGTCTGCCTCCCCTGTTACCTGATACTCCTTTATTATTCCCTGCACGGTTACAGACTGAAGGGAAGGTGAGAATAACGGAATGATTCCCGATCTGGAAAAGATATTCGGCTGCTTCAGGGCGGAAGGCTTCTTCCGCTCGGGAGATTCATTCGGACCCGGGCATATTCATGATACCTATCGCATCAGAACCGCTGAAAAGGAGTGCGACGATTACATTCTCCAGCGGCTTAACAATAATGTATTCAGAGATATAGCCGGTCTGCAGGAGAACATGGAGAGGGTCACCAGCCATCTCAGGCAGAAGATTTCCGCCATCCCGGGCAG
Source organism: Bacteroidales bacterium UBA1458 (assembly GCA_002325785.1). Taxonomy (GTDB): domain Bacteria; phylum Bacteroidota; class Bacteroidia; order Bacteroidales; family VadinHA17; genus SR-FBR-E99. The sequence goes on from DCSU01000155.1 coordinate 37,750, forward strand.
CGATGTTAAGAGGGAATGTCTTACCCTGATCCCGGCTTCAGACACCGGCAAATCATTCTACGTGGACGAGGAAGGTAATTTCTGGCGGATGTTCATATTCATTACCGACCATCGTTCCTATGAGAGGGTTGACACCCCCGGCAAGGCTTTTGAAGGGGGAAGGATCATTGGCAGGTTTCAGTCCATGCTTGCCGACCTGCCTGGCGAACCTCTGCACGAGACCATACCTGACTTCCATAATATCATCACCAGGCTTGAAGCGTTTCATCGCGTAACAGAACTGGATCCGGCAGGCAGGGTCTCCTCCGTAAGGAAGGAGATTGAGGAGATAACCAGGCGCGAGGAGGAGATGAAAATTATTGTCAGACTCGGCGAGGCCGGTAAAATTCCGGTGAGAATAACCCATAACGATACCAAATTCAATAATATACTCTTTGATGCCAACGGCAGAGGACTCTGCGTAATCGATCTCGACACCGTCATGCCGGGTTATATCCACTACGACTTTGGTGACGCTATACGTACAGCCACCAACAGGGCTGATGAAGACAGCACTGACCTGCCATCAGTGTCAATGGATATTGACATATACAAGGCATATGCCGGGGGTTATCTATCATCGGCCGCAGATACCCTTAACTCAACCGAAATTGAGTACCTCGCCTTTGCACCGAAGCTTCTTACCTATATAATGGCTACCAGGTTTCTCACCGACTATATCGACGGCGACAAATACTACAAGATAAAATATGCCAGTCATAACCTTCAGAGGAACAGGGTCCAACTGGCACTCCTCGCTGACATGGAAGCACAGTATGAAACAATGGTTCAAATAATCAACAACATAATGAAATGAAAAGGTCAATACTCCTTATCCTGTTTGCAGTTATATCTGCATCTGCCGCTTATCCGCAGCAACCAGTCACAGCAACCGACAGTTCAAAATTCTCCGCCTACTGGTGGCACAGCAAGGACATGTACGATCATCTCCCCGATACCAAAAATGAGATTGTATTTCTCGGGAACAGCATAACTGATGGCGCTGAATGGTATGAACTGCTGGGCAACAAGAGAATCCGTAACAGGGGCATCAGCGCCGATGTGACCGAAGGCATCCTGCTTCGTCTTGATGCAGTCACTAAACTTCAGCCGGCAAGCATATTCATCATGATTGGCGTCAACGACCTTTCACGCAACATGCCGGTCAGCGAGATAACTGCCAACTACAGGAAAATATTGGAACGAATCAGGACTGAGACCCCCGGCACAAAAGTCTTTATCGAAAGCGTGCTCCCTGTCAATCCCTCTACCGGTATGGCCCTCAACCATACAAACAAGACAGAACTGATTATCGAACTGAACGGCAGGCTGAAGGAGCTGGCAACGGAGTTTGGCCATACCTACATTGATTTGTTCAGCGTTATGGCTGACGCGAATAACCACCTTCCACGAAGATACAGCATTGACGGACTTCACCTCTCCTATGAAGGGTACAGGGTATGGGTGGAGGCCATAAGGCAGTATGTAAAGTGATTTGTAATTCCACCTATAGACTTCTGGTTTCTAATTCTTAAGAGCGTCTATTTTGGTGGCGTTCGAAAAAAGGTTTGCATAATACCGGCAAAATAATGACTTTTGTCATGCCGTTCTGAGCGGCGTGCTTGTTATTATTAATGAAAAAACCGGGATGGATATAAACGGGAAATACTTCAAATCTTTCCTTGAGAGAGAGGAAGCATTTAGGAAACAGTACAGTGCCGAGCGTATCAGGAAGCAACACTCCAAAGGCAAGCTGACCGCACATGAGAGGATAGCCCTGCTGTTCGATTCCGGAACTTTTGAAGAGATTGACGCTTATGTTACCCCTTCGGATCAGGGCGTGGAGTTCGGAAAGGTTGACCTGGCATACGGCGACGGTGTGGTCACCGGCCACGGTATGATTGACGGCAGGCTGGTATTTGCATTCGCGCAGGATTTTACCATCATGGGAGGCTCGCTTGGAATAGTGCATGCCCGCAAGATAGCCAAGGTCCAGGAGATGGCCCTGAAGATGGGGGCTCCCTTCATCGGCATCAATGACTCGGGCGGAGCAAGAATACAGGAAGGGATCGCCAGCCTCAACGGCTATGCAGTCATCTTTAACAATATAATTCAGTCTTCCGGAATCATACCGCAGATATCTGTTATTATGGGTCCCGCAGCAGGCGGAGCCGTGTATGCTCCGGCACTGACAGACTGGGTCTTCATGACCAGCCACACGAGTTACATGTTTGTTACGGGACCCAATGTGGTCAGGGAGGTGCTCAACGAAGAGATCACCAGTGAAGATCTGGGCGGCGCCGAGGTGCATGCACGCAATAGCGGGGTAGCTAACATGATTTATGAAGATGAGGAAAACACTATCATCGCCGTACGGAAGTTCCTCTCCTACCTGCCCTCGAACAACCTCGAAAATCCGCCTGTCTCCGCTTCGCAGAATGATACGCCGGACTTTAATCCCAAACTGCGGGATATTGTCCCCGATGACCCTAATAAGGCTTATGATGTGCGTGACATAATCAACAATTTGGTTGACCGCAACAGCTTCTTCGAGACCTCAGAGCTCTTCGCCCCAAATATGATCACGGGCTTCGGCCGTATGGAGGGCCGGACCATAGGTATCGTCGCAAACCAGCCAAAGGTGCTGGCAGGTGTGCTTGACATTGACTCTTCCACCAAGGGTGCCCGGTTCATACGCTTCTGTGATGCATTCAACATCCCCATCCTCACCCTGGAGGATGTGCCGGGATTCCTTCCAGGGAAGGACCAGGAACATTCGGGGATTATCAGGCACGGTGCAAAACTGCTGTTCGCCTATGCCGAAGCTTCAGTCCCGCGGATCACCGTCATCCTTCGCAAAGCATACGGTGGTGCATATATAGTGATGAACAGCAAGGGCATGGGAGGCGACTTTAACTTCGCATGGCCGTCGGCCGAGATTGCTGTCATGGGGCCTGACGGTGCGGTGGCGATTTTATACAGACGTGAGCTGGCCGAGTCAAAGGATCCGGCGGCTCTGAAGAAAGAACTGGTGAAGAAATACCGTGAGAAAGTGGCCAATCCGTTCATTGCTGACGAAAAGGGTTACATAGATGAGGTCATCGATCCGGCCCAGACACGCAGGAAGCTGCTATCAGCCTTCTCGGCGCTGAGCAACAAAAGCGTTAAGGTGCCATCGAGGAAACACGGGAATATGCCCCTCTAGGCAGTAGGGGTTAGGCAGTAGGCAGTAGTCCAGTCAGCAGTCGGCAATCGGCAGTCGGCAGTCATTAACTAACTGATAATTAAGACTGGAGAGTGGAGACTGAAAACTTTATGGTCAAATCNNGCGAATACTGATTGCCAACCGTGGAGAGATCGCGGTGAGGATCATGAAAACGGCTCACGCCATGGGAATAAAATGCGTAGCCATACGCACCTCAGCCGAGCCTGACGCAATGTACCTCTCCTATGCTGATATCATTCATGAGGAGGAGGATGAGAACGCAGAGATACCTGTCTTTCTTGACATTGAAAAGCTGATAAATGTGGCCGTGGCATCCAAGTGTGATGCGCTCCATCCAGGGTACGGTTTCCTTGCCGAAAATGCATATTTCGCAGAGAAGTGCAGGGATCATGGGATCACCTTTATCGGGCCCTCTCCTGATGCAATCTACAAGATGGGGAACAAGCCCGTTGCAAGACAGATTGCGATGAGGCACGGAATACCTATGGCTATGGGCACCCCGGGCAACGTTGCTGATGAGGATGAAGCACTGAAACATGCTGCCCGGATCGGGTACCCGGTTATCATCAAGGCTGCCTCCGGCGGGGGCGGCCGCGGCATGCGCATAGTGCGACAGGAGTCGGAGATGGAGAAGATGTTCATCCTCGCCAGCCGTGAGGCCGAAAAAGCATTCAATGACCCCAGTGTTTTTATCGAGAAGTATATAGAGAACCCCAAACACATCGAATTCCAGATTCTTGGCGACACTCACGGGAATATCATCCATCTTGGAGAGAGGGAATGCTCAATACAGAGGAAGCACCAGAAGCTGCTGGAGGAGGCACCCTCTCCCGCACTCGATGAGGAGCTGAGACAGAGGATGGGTGAGACAGCCGTAAGGATTGCCAGTGCCGTAGGCTATTACTCTGCCGGCACCGTGGAATTCCTTCTTGATTCCGACCGGAACTTCTACTTTATGGAGATGAACACCCGCATACAGGTTGAACATCCGGTCACCGAGATGATCACCGGCATAGACCTGATTGAGCAGCAGATACGTATAGCCGGAGGAGAGGCTCTGACCCTGAAACAGGAAGACATCAGGCTTACAGGCTGGGCAATCGAGTGCCGCATCAATGCTGAGGACGTCCAGGCCGGGTTTGCCCCCTCCCCGGGCAGGATAGAAAAGATCAGCTTCCCGGAAGAGCCTGGGATAAGGGTTGACACCGGCGTCAGGGCCGGATCATCCATCGTGGCCTCCTATGATTCGATGGTAGCCAAGCTGATAGTGACCGGGACAGACCGTCGTCAGGCGATCAGAAATACCAAGATAGCCCTCGACAAGGTCTGGATAAAGGGCACCAAGACTACCCTGCCCTTCTTCCGCATGCTCATGCGCAATCACCTCTTTCAGGAAGGCACCTTCACAACAGCCTTCATCGAAAAAGACCTGGAAAAATTTCACACCAGCAGCGAGTATGAGGAGACCATCGCAGCATGGCTTGCTACAAAGCTTTTTGTTGAGGAGAATCTTACAGACAACAAGACGAACATCAACTTTGATCAGAGCAGGGAACTGACCCCCTGGCTGCTTAGAAAGAGACTCACCCAGTTTTAACAAACCTTATGAAGCCTGATAAGCCTTCCATAAAAAAACTCTATGCCCTCTCAACAGAAGGGCACAAATTCTCATTCAGCCTTCCCCTGAAGAACGTCATCAGGGTGAACGGCCGCGATTACAATATCGAGCTTCGTGAGGATGAAAAATACGGCATACACATACTGTGGAAGAACAGACGCTATCCCGTAGAGATAGTCCGGACCAAACAGAACAGGTACGAGATTCTTTTCAACGATATAGGCCACATCTTCACCGTTGAGACACCCATCTCAATGCAACGCAAGAAGGTGCTGGGCGCAGGCCGCAGCAAGAGCGGAACGCTTACTGTCAGGGCTCCTATGCCCGGCAAAATTATCGATGTCCTTGTCCGCGAGAACGCCGAGGTCATCAAGGGCGAAGCCCTGGTAATACTGGAGGCCATGAAGATGCAGAATGAGATACAGTCTGTTGTCAGCGGCAGGGTTACCAGGGTTGGCGTCAAAGCCGGCCAGAATGTCATGAAAGATGATATGCTGGCGGAGATAACCGTCAAATAGACCACGCCTGACCAGAAAGCATAGTCTGTTTGAAACAGACATCTGACGTCCCTTTTGGACAAAACAGGGAAAGACAGGCTTCAGACCTGTCTTTCCGATATTATAGGCCCGTATTGTTGTTACGGGCAGCTGGCCGGTTATTGTTTCGGAGCGTTCTTCAGGGTGGCCGTCAGAAAGTTCCAGAATTTTCCTACCGTTTCAATCTCAACCTTCTCATCAGGACTGTGCGGATATCGGATAGTGGGGCCGAAGCTGATAGCATCGAGCTTCGGGTAGGCTCCCATGATGATTCCACACTCCAGACCGGCATGAATTGCCTTTATCTCGGGGATCCGGCCATACAGTTTTTTGTAGGTGTCCTGCATTGTTCCCAGGATTGCGCTCTCCATGTCAGGGTTCCAGCCCGGGTAACTGCCGGTAAGCTTAACCTCAGCATCTATAAGATGGAACCCGGCGGCTATCTCCCATGCAGTGGCCTCTTTGGCCGTATCAACAGAGCTGCGGGTGAGACAGTAGGCTTCAAATTTACCCTGCCTGACCCTTACAATTGCGAGGTTGTTTGAGGTCTCAACCAGTCCTGGCATACTGTTGCTCATCCTCTGAACACCGTTGGGGCAGACATAGACCCCCCTGATTATGCGATACTGGTCGCCCTCATTCATGACCATGGCAGGAGCGTCACATTCTTTAAGAATAAAGGTTATGTCCGGATCTGCATCTTTGAACTCATTGCGGTACATCTTCTGGTATCCCTTGACAAACTTGGAAAACTGCTCCTTTTTGATTGAGGGAACGGTAATGGTTCCAAAGGCTTCTCTCGGAATAGCGTTGCGGAGATCGCCACCTGCATATTCTGCTATGCGCATACCATAGTCGTGCTCAGCCTGCTGGAAGAAGCGGAACATCAGCTTGTTGGCGTTGCCGCGTCCGAGCTGGATATCAACACCCGAATGACCGCCGCGCAGTCCTTTAATCGTTATTTTATAGGCAGTGACTCCTTTGGGAGTCTTTTCCTGCTTGTAGCTGCGGGTAGCACTAACATCAATGCCACCGGCGCATCCTACGTAGAGTTCCCCCTCATCTTCAGAGTCCATGTTTATCAGGATATCACCCTTGAGAATGCCTTTCTTAAGGTTCTTTGCTCCGGTCATACCGGTCTCTTCATCAATGGTGAAGAGGGCCTCAAGCGGACCATGAACCACCTTCGGGTCAGTCAGGGCAGCCATGGCAGCGGCCACACCAATGCCGTTATCGGCGCCAAGCGTTGTACCGTTGGCCTTGACCCATCCCTGGTCAATGCGTGTCTCTATAGGATCCTTTTCAAAATCGAACTTTCTGTCGGAATTCTTCTGAGGCACCATATCAAGGTGACCCTGCAGGATGATTCCTTTGCGGTTTTCCATTCCTTTTGTGGCCGGCTTGCGGATTATTACGTTACCGGTCTTGTCAACAATGGTCTCAAGTCCATGATCGAGTCCAAACTTCTTCATGTACTCTGTCATCCTCTGTTCCTTCTTGGAGGGACGAGGTATCTGTGTTATTTCGTAGAAATATTTCCACAGAAGCTTCGGTTCAAGATTCTTAATGTCGCTCATAATTAATTTATTATTGATTCATCTTTTACAATATTGGGCTTTTCCAGACCGTATCCCTTCTTCTTATCCTCTGCCTTCAGCAGGAAGCCGAACAGCAGGGCTACGACCCCAAGGGCGGTGAATATCATCATAGGATACTTGTAATCATAACTTGGCACTGCTACCCCTTCAAGCATATACGAACCAGTGATGCAGTACTTATCAAGGACCCATCCGATAAGGTACGGTACTCCCATCAGTCCCCAGTTCTGAACCCAGAAAATAAGAGCATAGGCGGTCCCAAGCTGTTTGTCAGGAATGATTTTGGGTACTGATGGCCACATGGCTGACGGCACAAGGGAAAATCCTATGCCAAGAATGATGGTAAGAAAGAATGCCATCCACGGTTTGTCAAGGGAGGGAATTGAGAACATGGCATGGACAAAGATCAGGAGCAGGGCACCGATAATCATTATGGTTGCCCCTTTCCCCTTCCTGTCGTAAAGGTTTCCGAAAAGCGGGGTGAGCAGTATGGTCCCGAAAGGCAGCACAGAAGGTATCAGTCCCGCAGTCTCAGGATCTATCCCGAACTTATTGACCATAAGGTCAGATGCATATTTAAGGAACGGGAACACGGCCGAGTAGAAGAGTACGCACAGAATGGCAATATACCACCATCCTTTATTTTTAATAATGAAAAGTATGTCCTTTAACCTGAAACTCTCCTCCACCTCCTGGGGAAGGCCCTCTTTGGACAGGGCAATGGAAGCATCAAGCTTCTTGTCCATCCCGCAGTAGATAAAGAAGGCTATTAAACCCACGCATAGTAATATAAGTGCAACGAGGATGGGCATTGAGACATGGCCCAGGGCTTTGGCCAGCGGAGCTGATCCGGCAAGGGCCAGAGTAGTGCCGAGTCTTGCGGTAGCCATCTCAAGTCCCATGGCCAGAGCCAGCTCCTTGCCCCTGAACCATTTGACAATGATCTTTGAAACGGTAATACCGGCAGTTTCAACACCTACTCCAAATACTGCATAACCCAGTCCCGCAATAAAAACCTGGGGATTTGCATCCCAGAACAGGAAATGCCAGCTCTGTCCTGCAAAAACATCAGTCGACACGGCCCAAAACTTGATGGCTGTACCGACTACCATCAGCATGGTTGCCATTTTCCCGGTGAACCTGACCCCCATCTTGTCAAGGATAATCCCACCTATTATAAGCATTATGAGGAAGACATTGAACCAGCCATATGCACTGGTGAACAGGCCGTAATCTTCGCTGCTCCATCCCAACTGTTGCTCAAGCATTGGCTTCAAAGGTGCCATTGCATCGGTCAGGAAGTAACCGCATAACATGGTAAATGCCACAACCCCCAGTGCAGTCCATCTTGCAGTCTTGGAGTCAGCAAGCGTCTTTCTTATTTTTTCCATTTTTGGTTTTTGAGTTTGTTTAACAAGGTGTGTAAATGTATAAAAAAAACATTCCAATAATTGCGTGAAAAAGCATGGGGTATGAACTTTGTGGCATAATTTTCGTTATCAAAGTTAATAGCTAATTTTATGCAAGTTAAATTAACCGATTGAATCAATTGTAATTATCTATATATCATGAAGAAACTTTTCCTTATACTGTTGCTGGCCGCACCCGCTCTGCTTATCACTGCACAGACTGCTGATGTAAAATGGTATTCGATTGAGGAGGCTGCTGCCCTGGCCAAGACGGATCCGCGGCCTCTTTTCGTCGATGCCTACACCGACTGGTGCGGGTGGTGCAAGAAGCTGGACAAGGACACATTTTCCCATCCGGTAATCGCAGAAATCCTTAATACCAAGTATTACGCTGTCAAATTCGATGCTGAAGGCAAGGAGCCCGTCACCTTCCAGGGTAGAAAATTCGTGAACGACGGCAGCCTTGGTAAGACCCACCAGTTGGCCTATGCACTTCTGCAGGGCCAACTCGGATACCCAACCGTGGTCTTCCTGACGGCAACCAGCGAGCTTATTACCCCCGTCTCCGGCTTTAAGACGCCGGTTCAGATAGAGCCCATGCTTATATATTTTGCCGGTACAAGCTGGCAAAAACAGAGCTACGAGGAGTTCATGAAGACCTTCAAGGGACAGGTGCAGTAATAAATCAGGCAGTAGGGGGCAGGCAATAGGCAGTAGTGAGAGTCTTCAGCCCTCAGTTCTCAGTCTTTAAATATTTATAATCAATGATTTAATAATTTATAGCTGTGGACTGCCAACTGCCGACTGCCGACTAATTTTGATGCAGAATATTGCCTATTGCCTACTGCCCCACCCTGCAAACCGGCTCCTTCGCTGAAATGACCCACAGGCTCATTTCTTAACGCTCGGCCCTCTACTGCCTGAAAAATCCCTACATTTGCTGCAATTAAGGCCTCACAGGGCCCTTTCTTCTATTGCAGACTCATATGGAGACACGTGAACAGATAGGAAAATGGTATGACGGCTTTGCCGGGAAACAGGTACAGACCAATGTTAATCTGAGACATTACAGGATAATGGAGTTTCTAACTGCTGCCGGACTGTCATCTCACAACAGGGTGCTGGAGGTAGGCTGCGGTATCGGAACTCTTACTGGACTGCTCGCGAAGTACCTCAGAAAAGGGGAGGTTCTGGCAGTAGATATAAGCCCGGAATCAGTAGCCATTGCAAAGAAACGGCTNNGCCGGCGCCTCCGGAGTCCGCTTCATGGTCTCTGACATGACCGATTTCAACCACACTGAGCTGTTCGATTTCATCATCCTGCCGGACGTATTGGAGCACATCCCGGTAGATCAGCATAAGAGTCTCTTCCGGACGCTGGCTGACCACATGCATGACCAGTCAGTTGTCCTGATCCATATTCCACACCCTCGTGCTCTGGATTTCGTCCGGACAACAACCCCGGATCT
>DCSU01000042.1 GCA_002325785.1 Bacteroidales bacterium UBA1458
CTGTGTCATTGAGAGGCTGTCCTTGCCTGTGGGTATATTAATTTCCAGCGCCAGTGCGAAGTCGCTTGCTGCCTTTACTGCCTCGTAAAGTCTGGCGTCTTCGCCCGGGTTACGGCAGGGCCACATCCAGTTGGCTGACAGGGATACGCTCCTCAGTCCGTCAGCAAATGGCGCCCATACAATGTTCGTCAGGGCCTCGGCGATAGACAGTACCGACCCTGCTGCAGCACTTATCAGTCCGGCAGCGGGTGCATGACCCAGTGCTGTAGCCATTCCTTTCATGCCACGGTAATCGAGAGCAATCGCGCCAAGATTGTTTAACGGCAACTGAAGTTCGCCTGCGCACTGTTGTTTGGCTATCCTGCCTGTGACCGACCTGTCAACTTTGTTGGTCAGCCAGTCCTTGCATGCCACCTCCTCAAGCTGGAGCACTGCGTCAATGTATTTCTCCGGACCGGAAGGGTCATATTCAATCTCCCGGAATCCGCCATTGAGGGTTGTGTCTGTCATCACCGTTCGCGGAGGCTTGCCGAAGAAGTCGCTCAGCTGCAGGTCAATGGGCTTTTCGCCCGTCTTGTCATTAAAGAAGGTGAACTGATGGTCGCCGGTAACCTCCCCGATGACGTAAATCGGAGCCCGTTCACGGCCGGCGATTGCGGATAGCATCTGCACATCGTCTTTTCTCATCACCAGCCCCATACGTTCCTGTGACTCATTTCCTATTATCTCTCGTGCCGAGAGGGTGGGGTCGCCAACAGGCAGTTTGCTGATATCTATTCTTCCTCCGGTCTCTTCAACGAGCTCGGAGAGACAGTTCAGGTGGCCGCCGGCGCCGTGGTCATGAAGGGAGATGACAGGATTATGGTCACTCTCAGCCATGGCGCGCAGGGCATTGTACACTCTCTTCTGCATTTCGGGGTTGGCTCTCTGGACTGCGTTCAGCTCTATGGTGCTGTCAAATGCCCCGGTGTCTACCGAGGAGACGGCTCCGCCTCCCATGCCTATCCTGTAATTGTCGCCTCCAAGGAGGACGATCAGGTCCCCCTTCTCCGGGGTCGCCTTGGCGCTGTCTTCCCTTTTACCGAGTCCTATTCCGCCGGCGAGCATTATGACCTTGTCGAATCCGTAGCGCTTCATCTCCTCAAAGTGTTCGAACGTCATCACTGACCCACAGATGAGCGGCTGGCCGAACTTGTTTCCGAAGTCGCTGGCACCGTTGGAGGCTTTAATCAGGATCTCTCCCGGTGTCTGGTACAGCCACTTGCGGGGCTGTGCTGCATTTTCCCAGTCTCTCGGTCCGTCAGGCCGGGGGTAGGAGGTCATGTATACCGCTGTTCCTGCTATGGGCAATGAGCCCTTGCCTCCAGCAATGCGGTCGCGTATCTCCCCGCCGGTGCCGGTGGAGGCCCCGTTGAAAGGCTCAACCGTGGTCGGAAAGTTATGTGTCTCCGCCTTCAGGGTGAGGACAGAATTGATTCGTTTTACGGTGAAAAAGTCGGGCCGGTCCTGCCGTGCAGGAGCAAACTGCTCCACCTCCGGTCCGTCAAGGAAGGCACAGTTGTCCTTGTACGCCGAGACAACATGGTTCGGATTGGTGGCGGTAGTGAGCTTGATTAGTTTGAACAGCGATGAGTTGTGCTCTGTCCCGTCAATCACAAAGGTGCCGTTGAATATTTTGTGGCGGCAGTGCTCAGAGTTAACCTGGGAGAAACCAAATACTTCACCGTCGGTCAGTTTTCTGCCGAGGTTACGGCTCAGATTTTCAAGGTAACCTACCTCCTCAGGGCTCAGAGCGAGTCCCTCCTGAGCATTGTAGGCGGCTATGTCAGTGATCTCCCTTACCGGCTCAGGGTCGTGGTGCACCGTAAATATCTCCTGGTCAAGACCATGGTATACCCGTTGCAGCATCGGGTCATGGTCCGGGTTTTCTCCATGAGCAGGTGTATACTCCTCAATCCGTGTTATACCTTCAACAGCCATGTTCTGGGTTATCTCCACGGCGTTGGTGCTCCAGGGGGTTATCATCTCGCGTCTTGGGCCGATAAATGTCCCGTTAATGGTATCTGTGCCAAGAAGCATGGCGTTACCGAATAGCCATGTCAGCCTTCCGGTCTCCTCATCGGAAAGCTGCCGGCTGACGCCTGCGGCAATGATCTTTCCTGAAGCAGTTTCAAAGAAAAGTATTGTCTTGCTGGTCATAAGGTATTGGTAGATTGTGTTATACTGACACAGGAACACCTGGTCATGCCGCTTTCAAAGATAATAAAACAACTGTTGCTCCGTCAAATAAACAGCGCAGCGGCAGCTGATCCGGCTTAGTCGCCGAATCTCGGATTGACAACATTATTGTATATTGACCCGAAAGTATAGGTCAGCCCTATCCCGGTTTCAAGCTGATAGCCTGTAGCCTGTTCCCTGAGCCTGAGAAGCCTTTCAGCTTCTGACAGCTCGCCTTTTCTGAGACTCAGCTGGTCATTGATATGTGCCGCTTCAATGTTAAGAAACAGTGAAAGGCCCTTGAATACCCTTATTCTGGCGTAGAGGTCCGTAGCCACCATATTCTTTGAAAAATCATGAAAATAATTCAGACCCCAGACCGACAGATAGACTGATCCCCATTTCTTCTGTACCTCATAAGCAATCCTAATCTGTTGTCCGAAAAGATTCTCGGTGATCTTGTTAAAGATCGTTGTATCAGTATAATTGCAGTACTGGTACCCTATACTGTAAAGAAATCTCAGCTGACGGTGGGTAGCTTCTGAGTAGGGAAAAAGGTCATATTCCAAGGCGGGCATGACCCTTGTGGTAAGATCATAATTCTCACTTGATGATGAGTTTATTTCCCAGATCAAACCTGCAGACCAGTGCTCTCCGAGGCTTTTCACAAAGAGATTGTCCATGCCAACATAGCTTCTGATATACGTGGTATCCAGGTCATCTTCAATAAACCTCTGCTTTGTAAACCTTTGATCGATCTCAACTTCCAGTTTTATATCAGGAGTTACCTTTGTTATTCTCAGTGAGTTTTCCAGTTCAAGTCTTTTATAATACTCTTCGGCAGTATACTGGGGACTGGTCTGGATCTCAAATACCCAGTTTTTCCATCTGTCAACAACCTCCTCCTGCTCAAGGGAGCTGGTATGCGAGATTTCAATTTCATCTATTAAGGGGGTTCGGCTGGCAAATCTGATTAAGCCTGCCTTCAGGATATTGGTGCGTTTTTCCCTGATCTCCACCGATGTATTCTGGGGGTTGGTCGTATAGGTTAGGGTATCGTCCATTCCTTTGAATTCTTCCATGCCGTGGAAGGTGTAGGTGTACAGATCGCCTCCATTTCCCGAGTTCTGCCTGGTAACGAGCACATACACCTGGGCATCCTGAACCTGGCGTACATAATTCACCCATGGAATCTCCTGACGTGTGTAGCTCAAATCGCAATTGTTGCAGTCGAGAAATAACCTGACCGCATTTTCCCGGAGATTGTCGGGTGCCGGTTCCGATGCCGGTTCTGTTAACGGTTCCGATGCCGGTTCCTTTACCGGATCCTGTGCAACAGCGGCAATTGAAACCAGGGCAGTAAATAATGTTATCAGCAATCGGGGAATAATTTGTGGCTTCATATAGTTTGCGTCTTAATCAGGATAGCCGCAAAGATATTTAAAAGGTCATGGCTGATAATTTTTTAACAACAATTAACAGGAAAAGGTAGACAGATGGTCATCGCGGCGAGAGTGATTGGATGTCGCCGGATATTTCGATGCATGCGTTTCTTCCCTCGCCGGTGTAGATGATCCGCCCTGTGCTTCTTTCAGTCAGCGTGAGGCTGATGACAGAGGTCATGCTCTCTTCTATTCGCCCGCCCATCATGCCTTTCACCGGAGCCGCGAGTGCTGTCGGTTTGTCAACCGGGGCTGAGATGCTGATGATGCTGTTACTGTTTCTGAATTCCAACTCAATGGCAGAGCTTGTGACAGAGAGACTGCTTAGGCGCGTTCTGTTGTACTCGGTAAAACGGTACAACCGGTCGCCAAGCCAGAGCCCCGCAATAAACCCGGTGAATTTGCCGGTGACCCAGGGAATCCTAGCCACCGAGGCTTTGAACGAGATGCCAGGTGTGCTGAAGTGGTTCGACTGCATCCAGATGTAGGCTGACGGGAAGGAGTGGCCCCAGTCTTTCTCAATGTATCCTCTTCCGCCGGTGAAGTCGATCAATTCCCCGTTGACGGTTAGCGAGCCTGATAGGCTATGGTCCATACTTACGATGCCGTGATTGCACTCCATGAACGGGACGAACGTATAGGGCCCCATAATCCCTGGCGAGTACCAGCGGTTAGGCCAGGGAACAACACCTGAAAACTCCAGGCTTCCGGTGACACTGGGGAGGTCAAGCCTTATACCCCCCGTGGAGAAGTGATTATTGCCGATGGATACTTCGAAATTTTTGGAGGAAGGTAAGAATGCTCCTGCATCAAATGAAAAATATTCCGATCTCTTTTCCTTACCGTCGAGGAGCTGGATAAATGCGTGGCTTTCACCGGATTCCTCCATTGCTATTCCGGGGATAAAGGCGTAGGCCTCTGTTTCAGAAGCGTTGACCACCTTAAAGTACCAGCCTTCAAAGTATCGCCTCGTGTTTCCCCATCCCTGGTACATCGGGGGATTGAACAGCGACTTTATTTTTTTGCGTATGTCCAAAACAATTACAATTTAGCAACGGGATTAAACATAAACAAATTACCGGGGAAGATGTTTTCACG
>DCSU01000056.1:0-33058 GCA_002325785.1 Bacteroidales bacterium UBA1458
TCGCCCGGCAGGCCAGCCACCCGGTAAGGGATTCTGCCGGCCATATCGAGGGCTTCGGCCAGTGTCGCCAATCCTTTCGAGGCCAGTGTCTCCACGCAGTGCAGCAGCGACTTGCCTGATCCGGCCAGCATATCCGGGTTCCCTCTCATATGTAGCTTCCCTGCTCTGGTGAGGGTTACCTCCCCTCCTATGTGTGTGTTGTAGTCTCCCGGCGGCATCCCGGTAAGGCCGGTGGCATCGCTCACCAGGATCATCCGGCCCGGTTTCGTCCTCATGAATACCTTCATCAACGCGTCAGGGAGATGAAAGCCGTCGGATATCATGGTTGCAAACAGTTCATCCGCGGCAAGCTGTTCCCATATGTAGTTTTTGTGCCTGGGAAGCATCTGATGCGATCCGTTGCCCAGGTGAGTAGAGAGGGTAGCACCGGCTGCCACGGCCTCCCTTATCTGTTCGGGTGTGGCTGCAGTATGGCCTATGGCCACTGTCACACCGCTCTCTGATGCCCGCCTTATAAAATCAGCAGCACCTGGCCATTCAGGTGAGAGGGTAATGATGTGTATCATACCCCCGCATGCCTCCTGCCACTGGCAGAAAAGATCCCAGTCGGGCGGCAGCACATGCTCAGCCGGATGTGCTCCCCGGGCGCCAGCCTCAGGAGAGATGAAGGGTCCCTCAAGATGTATGCCTCCCACAGCCGCTGCGGCCACCGGAAACAAGCGACGGGCTTCGGCTATGGCACGCACATACCTGAGTATGTTCTCACGGCTGTTGGTGATGATGGTCGGGAAAAAGGTGGTTACCCCTTCGCTCCACAGCCTGCCGGAGATGTCCCTTACCGTTTCGGGAAGGAGCGGATCGGTGTTGAGATCATATCCGGCATAACCGTTGACCTGAAGATCAGTCAGTCCGGGGGCAATCAGGTAATCTGAAAACCTTCCGTCGGAGGAGGCTTCAGCGCTTTTTTCAGCAGTCTCCCCGATGGCTTTTTCAGTGACCTCCCTGATGCTTGCAATAACACCGCCTGCAAGTTCCACCCTTACCGGTTCCCCGCTCAGATAACTGCGTCCGAATATAACCGTTTCGCTTGTAGCCATGTGATAATGTTTTTTCTATTTCTTCAGTGACCTCATCAGTGTGTCAACACGCTCGGGCACCTCTCTCCTGATCAGCAATCCGGCTACAATATACAATATTAATGAGGTAAAGAGCGGAATCCCTACCTCCAGTGCAAGTGATGCTCCCGGTATAAGTTTAACTATAATGAATGCGGCAATTCCAGAAATGATGGATATTATAGCTATCCGGCTGTCGCACCTGCGGAAGGCAGGCAACAGGCCCAGGATCATCGGTATGGAGATGGGGCCCAGAAGAGCTGCAAACCAAGAAACAATAAGTCCGAAAACACCTCCGAAACTCTCTGCATTGATGGCGATAATGATCGTCAGTACGGTGAAGGAAAAGGTTGATATCCTGGCGAAGAGCAATATTTTCTTCCTGGGATAGTCAGCGAAGCCCTTGATGAAACGGGGAAGGATATCGCGTGTAATGACCGCTGAGATGGTGTTTGCATCCGAAGAGGTCATTGATAGGGTGTTTGTAAAGAGCGAAGCCATCACGAGGCCTACCAGACCTGCCGGCAGGAACTTGATGGCGAGCATCCCGTAAGAACGCGTCGGGTCTTCCAGGTCAGGGAGGAACAGTGGAGCAGCGAACATGGGGAAGAAAAGCACTATAGGCCACAACAGGTAAAGGATTGATGATAGCGTGGCTGCCTTTTTGGCCACCTGCCCCGACGAAGAGGCGATGAAGCGGGTTGCCAGGTGCCATGTACCACCACTGTAACTGAAAAAGTCAATGATCACCATGGCTATCAGAAACTGCCAGGTGTAGGGATCACTGAAGGCAGCCGAATGCGAATCAGGAAGCCTGTCCCACAGCGTCAGGAACCCTGCAGCGCCGTCGCCCAGGTTTGTCAGTACGATCACGAACATTGTTATCCCGGCAATAAGCTGCACAATGAACTGGGCAAAGTCGTTCACCACATCAGCCCACAGGCCCCCCAGCGTACTGTAGATGAGAGAGACAGAGCCGGCGAGGAGGATACCGGTCAGGAATGAGGTTCCGGCGAAGATATTCAGGAGAATGGCTATAGCAGCCCATTTGGCTCCCACGTCAAAGATTTTTATGACGACACCCGACCAGGCTATTAGCTGTTGGGTATTAAGATTGTACCGGGTAAGGAGGTACTCGGTGGGCGACTGTATGCCGGTGGCAATCCGCAACCGGGCCCAGCGTGGAGCCACAAGATGCGCCCCCAGAAAGGTGGCAGCGGCAACAGCGCATGCCCACCAGATATAAATCGTCAGGCCGTTGGTGTAGGCGATCCCTGCATAGGCAACGAATACTGCACCGCTGTATCCTGATACGTGGTGAGATACGCCCGAGAGCCACCACGGCAGCTTGCCGCCGGCGGTGAAGAAATCGGCTGAGTTGTTGACCCTCCGGTATGCCCAGAAGCCTACAGAAATTAGCAACAAAAAATAGAATGCGAGTACTATCCAGTCTATCAGCTGCATGTCGGTGGTTTTACTTGTTTATGTTATGATTGAGTGACAGCCAGGCGGAAGCATACCTCCTCCCCATGATACGCTGCGACCGGGAATCAAAATGCACGTTGTCATCCTTTGCCTTGAGGCCGAATGAGCGAACCAGAGCTATGTCCGTATCTTCCCGCGATACTTCGAGGAGGATGTCATTCAGAATCATGTATTCCTGCCTGTTCTTCTCAACACCCGG
Source organism: Bacteroidales bacterium UBA1458 (assembly GCA_002325785.1). Classification (GTDB taxonomy): domain Bacteria; phylum Bacteroidota; class Bacteroidia; order Bacteroidales; family VadinHA17; genus SR-FBR-E99. The sequence continues at coordinate 2,800 of DCSU01000056.1, forward strand.
GAATATGCCAAGCTCACCGGCTATTATCGGGAGATCATCATTCGCTGCCACCCCTCTGAAGTAATCAAAGAGGAGTGTCAGGTCATCCTTGTATCGGGGCAGTTTCGCGGCAGTGGCATCGGCTTCCCCCTGGTGCCAGATGATGCCTTTGACCGTTCCGTACTCTTTGGCCCATAGCAGCTTGTCAGTGAAGTTGCTCTTTAATCTTACACCGTTGTAGAGCGAATCACTGAGCCAGTTGCCGACTGAACTGCCGCCAACGGCACAGGGTATAAGACCAATATAAATGTTATCGTCAAGTTCCTCAATCAAAGCCCTGGCAAACGCCAGTCCCGGTCCCAGGCCGGTGAGCGCCGGCTGGTATTGCTGCAGGGGCTCCTTTGCCACCACCCAGCGTTTATCCGGAGTGACCGAAAAGATACGTGGATGAGGCACTGTGTCGTTCGGCTCAACAACGCCCCGGCCTGCCATATTCGACTGTCCGGCAAGCACAAAAAGCCAGACCTTCTCCCTTGGGGGCATGACATCAACGTACTCCAGGCGCCGGGGAAAAAACCTGGTACGTTCATCCTGGACCATTGCGGCAGATAAAGCGAAGAACGCTGCCAGCAACAAAAACCGCATCAGCCTGCCTCCCATTTTAAAATGTCCTGTTTCCGGTGAGCCTCTCATGAAGCAGAATCAGTTTCCGGTTCCTTATCAAATTCTGTTCGGCAATCTCCGTATCATATATAAAACCTTTGTTAAGCCTGGCAAACCTCCTGTCAAGAGTCTTTGATTCTTTGATAAGATTTTCCAGGTCTGCGACAATACTTCCCCTGTCATCAATTGTAAAACCGGGCGAATTGAAGCGGGCTTCAGCCTCCTTGAACGCCAGATAATGTTCCCTGATGTCAAGCATCAGTCTCAGATGTTCAAACTCATCTTTGTTCCTCACCGGCTTAAGGGTATTCATCTTCGCAACGGCTGCGGCTACGGTTTCCAGCATGGCGCTGATTGATGGAGAGGTGGCAGGTTTGCCGTTTACAATGAGTTCAGGAGGGATGGTGAGTGTCTCCCATAAAAGCTCTCCCTGAGCCTCTGTCAGGCCGAAGCGTTCACCGGCATATTTGACAACAAAATCATGGGGATCAATCGGTTCAAGCTGGTTAAGAGCCTGTGCATAGGATGCCAGAAGGATCCTGAAACCGGAAAGTGGATAGGTGTTGCGTATCTGCTCCAGCTCCATCACCTCATAGTTGACGTCCCACAGGAAGCCATACAGTCCGGAGGTGGACCATGAAGTCATCACCACGCCTGTATATCCTGCCTCCCGTGCGTACGGTATGAAGTCGCGCTGGTTGTCAAAGTGCTTCTCCCAGCAGGTGAGGTAAGCGTTGTCCGGATGGCTTCTGATAGCCGGAGAACCCCAGAATTCAAATCCCTGCTCCTGAAGGGCAGTGATGTCACCAAAGTAATTAGTCTTCCAGCCGTAGTTCCAGTCTATGAATATGGTCTCATCAGGCATCTCCCCGGCAGCCTCAGGATACTTGAGAAGTATATCAGCCCACATCACCGGCTTCTTTCCCAGGCTTATGATGATGTCACACATCATCTTCATGTAGTCAACAAAGAGCTTGGATTTGCCTTCGGTGGCAGCCTTGAGGGAGCAATCTGGACAGTGTCCCAGAAGGTATGTCTCATCGCCGCCGATATGAATGTAATCCGACTTATGCATTGAGGCCATATCGGCAAAAAGGTCTGCAAACAGAAGACTGTCAGCCTCTGCCTCCATTGGACACAGCTGAGATATATCCTTGCGGTCCTCCTTCAGGGCGCTATACCGGTCATGCCTCAAAATATATTCAACATGTCCGAAGCACTGCTGCAGCGGTATGACATCTATTCCCCTCTCCTCACAATAGTCAATGAATGAAGCGATCTCCTCCCTTGTGTAGGCCAGCTCGTTAGAGATGGTTGCGTTATTAAGGTAAGGGTATGATGCCTCCCACTCCATCACAAGAGTGTTTATACCAAATCCGGCAAGTTCGTCTGCCAGGGCCATGAGAGCCGGCATGGTCATGACCTGAATACGCATATCAACATGAAATCCTCTTACTCCGAACTGACTCCCTGTCATCTGCAGGGGAGTCTGCTCAGCCGGTGTACCCGGTGCGGAATTCCGGCAACCTGCAAGAATAATCAGCACCACCGGAATAATATAGATCGCTTTTATGCCCATCTGCTTTAATGATTAAAATTCACCTCAATTAATCATACCGATTATTTTACCAGGGTGACACCTCTGTCTGAGATTGAAAGCCTGCACTTGCTGCCATCACCTCCCCTTACGTTGATGAGGATACTCTCCCTCTTTTTACTGATTTTCACCTTCGGTGTGCCGGTTTCTCCTGTCGATGGAACGACAATCAGGTGTGAACGAACGGTGCCTGTGCCTTTAACCATGAATGAAGCCACCGGTGCCTCCCTGCTGATGCCGCTGATGCTTACCAGGCCGGTGGAAAGTCCTATCTCATTTATCAGTTCCTTGTCTGCAGCTAACACCTCTGTTACACTTTTTGATTTTACTGTCAGCGCTTTCCGCGACTGGTCAACAGTGACCGATGACGGCGGGAAATGGAGCAGTATTTCATAATTATGTTCACCTTCAGCTTCAAAGGTATCACTTATGACAGCAACGGAGTCGCTGACAATGGTAATTGCCCGTGTCCACCGGACAGATGAGTTGGTCACCTCCTCCGGTGGTGAGATCATTGCCATGTATGACAGGTCTTGGTCCGGCTCCCACGATGTAATCCTGTTGGGTGTCTCTCTTCGGGGCACCCAGAGCAGCCTTGATGACGTGGCGGTCTCAGTGAGGCCATCGATCACAACCGTATTATGGGCCCTGGTTGTCCTGTACCACGACACCAGTGCCGGGTCATCATAGTTGCAGCATCCGCTCTCAATAATCAGCGGGGCACCGGCGTGCCACATCTCGAAGCCCAGCCTTCCGGCATGGGCATGTGCTCCTATGACGGAGGCAGGATTGGCAAGCAGATACCATCCGATTTGATCCTTGTCCCTCATCACCGCCACCTGGGTGTCAGGGAAATAAACCGACTCTCTCTTTCCAATCAGAGCCATGGCACCAAGGATTTCATTCACTGTATCAATGGTAGGCTGCACTGGCATCTCGTAGGAGTCATTAACCTGCGGTACCGTTCCATCAGGCCGTTCAACTGCAGAAAGGAATTGAACCATTTTGCGGAGCATCGGGAGCGAGTTCACAGGCGGCTCGAGGCCGTTGGCCGTGCAGAGAAGGAAGGCATCCCTGAAAAGATGTGTTTCAAACGGGTAATAACCGAACATCTGCTCCACGTTGCCACCATCGGCATAAAATGCCTTGTCAAGGTGATGGTTCAGTATGGTCACTGCCTTGCTCTGCAGCTGCGCGGCCTCATCCAGCATAGGGAAGAGAACACCGAGATAGAGCATAGCCAATGCGCCGTGCGACTGGTGATTGAACTCATTCAGTTTAGCCTCTCCGAAACCGGTTATCAGGATATGAGCATGTTCCTTCAATGAATCAATGATGAGACTCTTCTCCTCAGAGGTCAGTCCCTTTTCTCCCAGGTAATAACACCATGAGAAATGTATTGAGCGCCATGCCACCTGCATGTCTCTCCAGTTATAGGTAGTGCGGTGCGAGTCAGGCAGGCGCGGATTATCGGCTATCCATTGCCTTATGATTCTCATCATATCGTCAAGATAGCTGCGGTCACCTGTCAGGTGATACATTCTGGCAAATGAAGGAAGGAAATAGAATCTGTTCAGCCAGACACTCTTCTCGATCTCGGATTTTTCATATTTGGCCCAGCCAATTGGCTCGCCATAAACCTCCCTGATAAGTCCTCCCCTGACGGCAGCCACTATTTTCTCATCCTCCTCAGAATGGATGAGTGCCATCTGAATGAATTTACCCCCCTGGTCCTTTGGTATGTATTCACCTATATTATACCTGGTTACATACTTCAGGAACGGGAAGATGGGCGAGTCTCCTGATACCGGGTTGAAGAAAAGCCGTTTAAAGGCATCTGCCGGTGCTGCATTAATAAATAGTCCCCCCAGCGCAACACCGGCCGTGCCTGTAACCATGTTTTTTAAGAATCTTCGTCTTCCTCTGCTCATTCTTTAAACATAACACTTTTACACTTCTCCGAAAGAATCCCTGTCGAAATAAAACCGGCAGTCGGGGTGTTTTTGCAGCACCGATGCGGGGCATGCAGTAGTAACCGGACCGTTCAGTGTATTGTACACTGCCTCTCTCTTACTTGTTCCGGGAACAACACAGAAGAGGTGCGATGCATTAAAGATGACAGGGATAGTGAGTGTCAGTGCCTTTTTCGGCACCTCATCAAGGGTAGCGAAACAGCCTTCATTGACTTGCTGAATGCGGCAGGCCCTGTCAAGGCTGACCTTCTTGACAATACTGGTGTCACCGAAATCAGCCACCGGAGGATCATTGAAGGCAATGTGGCCATTCTCTCCTATCCCCAGGCATATGATGTCAATTGCCGCTTCCGTCAGCAGCGATGAATATCTCCCTGCCTCCTCTTCGGAATCAGCAGTTCCGTTAAGCAGGTGGACCTTCTTCATCCTGACCTTATTGAAAAGTCTTCGTGAGAGATAGAGGGAAAAGAGCTGGTCTGCCCCGCCGTTGAGGCCTAAATACTCGTCCATATGAAAGGCTGTCACCCTGCTCCAGTCAATAACCTCAGAGCCTGCCAGGTAATCAAGCATTTCATTCTGCGAAGGAGCGGCTGCAAATACCATCCTTATCTCATCCTTAACCTTAAGCAACGCTTCTACCCGCTCCTCCACATCCCTTCCGGCAGCACGACCCATCTCCAGCCTCGTCGGGAAAACGTTTACATTAAGGTGTTTGTATCTGTTAATCCTCATTGTGATTAATCATTAGTTCTGCCCGGACAGGCGTCCGGTCCAATAGTAAAAACACTACAGGTTAAGAAGGTTCTAAAANNTAAAAACACTACAGGCTAAGAAGGTTTTTAAAGAATCAGATGGGTAATTCCTTTCTGTACTCCATTCACCAATGTGGAATACCCATCTGATCTTCAACCTTAAAACTGACCTTCTATCTGTTGACCGGCATCAGAGTGACAGGTAGACGATATCTGCCGTCACATGTATCACCCCATTCGTCGGTTCAATGTTTGATGTAATAATTGTCCAGCTTTTCTTTGTCCCCTGGTTGATCAATCCCTGATAGCTGGAATTGTGAGAGAGGAACATCACAGCTCCGCTCTCTGTGGGATATGATATGGGCTTGTCGTTCTGGAGCAGCTCCGGGTCAGTAAAAATCACCTTTGCGTTCACAACGTGATATTTAAGGACGGGCTCAAGCTCATCCAGAGGAATATCTCCAATATCCGTAAATCCGTTGGTCTTCATGAATGCCCTGAAAGCGCTGTTTCTTGGAGCTATGAAGGTCCGGACAGTGGTTCCGGAATAGAGACTCTGAAGCCCTGTGGCGGTGATTGCCTCTTCCATCAGGGAGAGTGAATCAGTTGTCTGAATGAATTCCCAGGCTGTCATGTTGACCTTGCCACCGGGATTACCATATACGTATTCATAGTCCTCCTGGATCTCGCATGATGCGAACATCACAGCAAGTGTAAGGGGGAGAAGCAACACCTTTGCAAGGTGCAACTTTCGAAAAGTTATATTATTCTTTTTCATTTTTCGTGTCTTTGATGATTCTCAGCAGCAACTAGTTATAAAATGAATTCTGCGTCATGTTCGGGTTCTTGTTCAGAGAATTCTGATGTACCGGCCATACGAGGTTATCCTCGTCGCTCAGGCCATTGATCGGGCCCATGGTCGAGATAGCCTTGCCAGTCCTGACCAGGTCAAACCAGCGGTGACCTTCGAAGCAGAGTTCAACAGACCTTTCATGAAGGATAGCCGACTCCAGGTCTCCGTACATTGTGACAGCATCAGCNNCCTCGGTGGCGAAGGGTGCAAGGCCGGCTCTTGTCCTGATAGTATTGAGAAGGGTAAGTGCCTCTGTCTTGTTTGCCTCTCCTCCGATCTGGTTGAGCGCCTCTGCCCTGAGAAGCATGATGTCAGCAAGCCTGATAAGAACAATATTCTGTTTTGCAGGGGTTGCAATCTCATCGCTCACACCCTGTCCCAGGTATTTCCATATAGCCTTGGGATCGGCAGGAACCACATCATAAACGAAGTTTTCCCTGAGGTCACCCTCTTCTATTGATTCCTTCCATTTGACGGACGGGGTGTAGATGGCATATGACCCTACGGCATAGAGTGTCCGGAGACCATTTGTCTCAGTGTCATTGTAACCTACTTCGAAGATACTCTCCTTGGAATAGCTGTTTGAGAACATCTTGCCCCAGTCGGCTATCGGTACCAGTGAGTAAAGGCTGTTTGACATTACCAGGTTGGATGTAGTAAGTGCCTCTGTGTACTTGTGCCTCCACATATATACCTGTGTGAGCAGTCCGTTGGCAGATCCCCTGGTGAACATTATCCGGTCATTGTTACTGTTGAACTTTTCAATGCAGTTTGAGGCGGCATATTGCAGATCCTCCTCCACCTGGTCAAGAACAATCTCCTTGTCAGTCTTTCCGACGAAGATGTCCTGATCACCTGATGTGTAAGGTTCAGTTATGAAAGGCACATCGCCCCATACCCTTACAAGATAGAAATAAGCCAATGCCCTGAGGGCATAAGCCTGCCCGAGGAGTCGTTGCCCTGCAACATCATCCGCCTCAAATACATTTGGAATGTAGGCTATCGCATAGTTGGCCCTGCTGATCATTGTATAGAGAGCGGTCCAGTCTGCCGATGAGGCTGTGTTTGTGAGGTTGTTCGAACTGAGAACAAGAGATTCGCCCGACTGTGCGGTCTGGACATTGTCAGCCCTTCCTTCTCCCCAGTAGCAAAAATTAAGTCTGAAGACTGACTGTGCAGCATCATAGATCCCGTATATTCCAGCCTGTGCGTCAGCGGTGGTCTTGTAAAACCCTGATGCTGAGAAGCTGCTGACGGGATCCTTGTCAAGGATATCGGTACAGGCAGTGACCTGCAGCAGTACGATAGCCAATAAAACTGTCCTGATATATTTTAATTTCATATCCGTCTGTTTTTAAAATTCCATATTGACACCAAATATTACCGTACGGCTCTGAGGATAGGCGCCTTCATCAACACCGACCTGCAGACCGCTGTATGAGTTCACCTCAGGGTCATACCCCGTGTAATGGGTGAATGTCAGAAGGTTCTGACCGGTGACGTATGCCCGGAGCCTGCTTATGCCCACCTTGCCTGTAATAGCTGTGGGAAGCGTATAGGAGAATGTAACATTCTTGATTCTCATGTATGAGCCATCCTCAATCCACCTGTCTGAAACCCGGAGATATTCATTTCTCATCGGGTCATTGCGCACCGGTGCCGGATAGTCGGTAACGTCGCCCTGCTCCCTCCATCTGTTGAGAGCATCGGTGGAGACGTTATTATAGGCAAACACCCAGTTCCTCATGTTGTTAAGGTGGCTGTAGATGTCATTGCCGTAGGAGAACTGCAGGAAAATGTTGAGTCCGAAGTTCTTATAAGAGAAATCATTATTAAAACCTCCGGCGAAGATCGGCTGGGCATTGCCTATGATCTGCTTGTCGAGGTCATTGATGATATTGTCATCATTGACGTCATCCCAGATAATGTCACCGCCCTTGAATACTTTTCCGGTTGCGGAACCAAACTTCACTGCATTGACGTTGTCTTCATCCCTGGAATAGACACCCAGGAACTTCCATCCGTAGAATGTGCCGATTGATTCGCCCTCTTGCAGGATGTGATAAGTCCCGTTCTGGATATATCCGTTTGTAAGAACGTCCTCAGGAAGTGAGACGACAGTGTTCTTGTTGAACCCGATGTTGAAACTGGTGGTCCACTGGAAGTCGCCGTCGAAGTTATGGGTGTTGATTGCAAATTCCATCCCCTTGTTTGATATGTCACCGATATTTCTGGTGATGTATCCGAAGCCTGTTGTTTCTGGAATTGGAACCGCAAAGAGCAGATCGGAAGTATTTTTGATGTAGAAATCGCCCACGAAGCTTACTCTGTTGTTAAACATAGACAGGTCAATCCCGAGGTTATACTGTGTAGTGACCTCCCATTTGAGAGCCTGGTTAGGCATGACTGTAGGAGCTGCGCCCGAATATGTGAGGTAGTTGGTTCCTATTGAGAACTCACCGCCTGATACATAATTGGGTATTGACTCGTTACCGCCTTGTCCTACGCTTAATCTCAGTTTACCGTCTGTCAGGAAACCCAGTCCGTCGGCAAATGATTCGTCTGAGAACCTCCATGCTGCGGAGGCTGACGGGAAGTAGCCGAACCGGTTCTCTGCACCGAATCTTGATGATCCGTCAGCTCTGAGGTTGGCTTCAGCGATGTACCTGCCCTTGTAGTTGTATGACAGTCGGCCGAAATACGAGACCATCGAGTGTTCGTCAGTGCGGTTGACAGCCTGGTTCGAGATAGTACCTGCCCCGTTGAGTGTCCTGATATTGTCGCTTGCAAAATAGAGTCCGTCAAGACCTGTAGTCTCCATCCTCCAGTCCTGCATGCTGAACCCTGCCATAGCAGATATCTCATGTGCATCAGCTATGGTCGTGCTATAGGTAAGGTAGTTCTCATTGGCCCATGTAAAGTTTGTTCGGGCCCTTACCGAACCCCAGTTGTAACCTGCGCGGTAGTCGACTGTGGTTGGATAGAACTCATCTTCCTTCATCGTAATGTAATCTATGCCCAAGCTTGTTCTGAACATAAGACCTTCCATTATATCATACTCGAGATACTGGTTCCCGATGACTCGGTTTGAGACGTTGAGGTGTGTACACTCCTCGGCCATGCCTACAGGGTTTCTCTTCCCGTTGAAATAATTGATGGGTGATCCGTCGGGATAGGTCAGTGAATATACCGGGGGCCTGACAAGGATTGACTGTACGAGGCTTAGGTTACCGGTACCGCCGGCATTGATCCTGTTGTTTTTGCCGTTGGTAAAGGAGATATTCTGCCCTATAGTCAGTTTGTCAGAGACCTTGAAGTCAGTGTTTAACCTTGAGGTGATTCTCTTGTAGTTGGATGCAAGGAAGATACCGTCCTGGTCGAGGTAGGATGTACTGAATGCATACCTGGCAGCCTCTGTGCCACCCTGTACGCCGAGTTCCACCTGGTGTTGCCATGCCTTGCGGTACATCACGCTCTGCCAGTCGACATCCCCGCTATTCATCGGGTTGAGTGAGTCAATTGCAGTCCAGTGAGGTTCGGTAGGTGTGACGGCATTGTTGTACCTGTCGAGGTTTTTATAAGAGTCGATGATCACCTCGCGCCATTGTGTTGCATTGAGGACGCCCAGTTTGCGGGTTATCTCGCTTATGCCGCTAAAGTAGTTGAGGCTGACGGTGGCTTTGCCTTCCTTGCCTCTTTTGGTGGTTATAAGAACCACGCCGTTGGCTGCTCTTGATCCGTAGATAGCTGTAGAGGCGGCATCTTTGAGGACCTCAATTGATTCTATATCCCCGGGGTTTATGTCTGACAGCGGGTTGAGGCCGTGCATGTCATAGCCGTTGAGTGAGGTCATGCTGCTTGATTCAATCGGTACGCCGTCGATGACATAGAGCGGGTCGTTTCCCGAGTTCAGTGATGAGTATCCCCTGACCCTGACTGTAATGCCGTCGCCGGGGGCACCTGAGTTAGATGTCACGAAGACACCCGGGGCACGTCCCTGCAATGCCGATAGGACATCCTTGACAGGAGTGTCTTCAATATTTGCTGCGCTGATGGAGGAGATTGAACCGGTGAGGTCGCGCTTCTTCTTGAAGCCGTAACCTATGACTACCAGTTCCTCAATCATTGTCACGTCAGCCTGCATTGCCACATCTATGACGGTCCTTGAGCCTACGGTTACCTCCTGCGAAGCATATCCGACGGAGGTAAACTGAAGCACGGTGGTATTTGACGGGACATCGACGACATATGATCCGTCAAGGTCCGAAGCCACGCCCGTAGTGGTACCTTTAATTACTATGGTCACTCCGGGGAGCAGTTCACCTGTAGTTGCATCGGTGACCTTCCCCGTGACCCTTTTCTGCTGCAAAGCGAGGGTTGATGATGCGGCAGCGCTGAATGTCAGCAGAACTGAGAGCATAATCACTAACCCTGACAGCAGAACCGGTTTCTTCAAGCCCATTTCTGGACAGAAGAGCACGTTCACTTGCTTTTTTTTCATAATTTTGATTGTTTAGGGTTTAATTTAAATCCTGACACAGACCTGCTCCCGGAAAGCATCCTCAAAGTGCCCGGGAGCGGTTTTGTTGATCGGTTTAAAGTTATCAAGTTAATTTTCAGTACTTTACTTAATTGACCTTAGCCTTACAGATCAAAATTATGACTTTAAAACTCAAAAAGCAAACGTTTGCGTAAATTTTTGCCATATAATATGAAATTTTAACATTTTCCCTTCGCCACCAGGTCAGGCAGACATTATAAGAGTCGCAAAATGTGATACATATTCTTCTCTCCCATTGATATTTAATGGCTTTTTGTGTTCCTGTGCATATTTTTTTTTAAATTCGCAATGTTAATCAAACGTTTGCATTTTTAAATATCAGTAACTTTATACCATGCCCGGCATAAGAGTGACAATCAAGGATCTCGCGAAAAGGATGAACCTTTCCGTCTCAACCATCTCCAGGGCATTGCACAATAACCCAAGTATAGGTGAAGAGACAACCAGGGAGGTATGGAAGCTGGCCAAGCAGCTAGGGTACCTTCCAAACTCGGTGGCATCAAATCTCCGCCGGAGAAAAACCAACATGATCGGGGTGATCGTGCCCCGAATCGATATCACCTTCCATTCATACGTCATCAGCGGCGTTGAAGAGATAGCCTATAAGATGGGCTATAACGTAACCATATACCAGTCGAAAGATTCCCTTGAAAGGGAAGTAGCTATCACCGGTATCCTGCAGACCAACATGGTGGCCGGCATTATAGCCTGTCTCGCCCTGGAAACACAAAACTGCAGTCACTTTACCAGGTTCAACAGTCTCAAGGTCCCACTGGTCTTCTATGACAGGGTGAGCAATGACCTTGAGGCAAGCAAGGTAATTATTGACGACTTCGATGCTGCCTTCAGGGTGACGGAACACCTTATTATTACAGGCTGCAAAAAAATTGCCCATATCGCAGGCTGCCAGACAACATCAATCTTCGCATCAAGGCTTGAAGGATACAAAGCTGCCCTCCTGCAATACAACATCCCCTTCGACCCAAATATGGTGTGCTGCGCCACCGATCTGAGCTATGAAGAGGGATCCAGGTGCACCAGGAAGCTTCTGAAACTGGCGGATATACCTGACGGCATCTTCTGTGCCAACGACTATACGGCCATCGGGGCCATACAGATGATCAAGAAGAGTAACCTCAGAATACCTGAAGACATTGCCGTGGCAGGATTCAGCAACTATCCCGTCTCCACCATCATTGAACCGTCGCTGACAACCATCGACGACCGCGCTTTCGAGATGGGAAAGACCGCTGCACGGATGCTCATACGCCAGATTGAAGACCGCGACGTGAACATAGCTTCGGAAACCGTGGTGATAAAAACCGACCTCATCGTGCGAGATTCGACGAAAAGAGCGGTTGCCACGGAAGCACCAAAGACACTGGTAAGGAGAGAAAAGTAATAATATCTTCTGAAAACCTGCCTCTTATACCTGCCAGGAGCCTTACATTTCACTATTTAACCTGCCTGCAGTTCCATATATTATTTTTTTTCATACTTTTAGGCCACTTTTAAAAAGATGCACAGTGAAACGCAAAATGTGTAATTAAAACCGAAACTCATGAAAAAAATCCTATCAGCATTTTCCGCACTCCTTATCACCGGATCTCTCCTTGCCGGTGGACTGGTAACTAACACCAACCAGAGTGCGCAGTACATCAGACTGCTAAGCCGAAATGCCTCCACAGATGTTGATGCTGTCTATTACAATCCCGCAGGCCTTACAAAAATGGCCCCAGGTTTTCATTTTGGAATCAATAACCAGATCATCGGGCAGGGAAGATCAGTAATGACAACCTATCCCTATCTTCATGGTGCTCCCGACAGAGAATATGTAGGAACCGTCAGCGCACCGTTCTTCCCCAGCATCTATGGGGTATTTAACACCGGTAAAGTGGCTCTCTCTGTAGCATTCAATCCTATCGGCGGCGGCGGCGGCGCAACATATGATGAAGGTCTGGCCATGATCGAAATGCCGATAGCTGATCTCGTACCTCTGCTTGCATCACAGGGTGCCGAGGATTACAGGCTTGAGACCAATTTTATTGGTTCATCTGTATTCTACGGCATCAATGGTAACATCTCATACAAGATTAATGACATCATCTCAGTTGCCGTTGGTGCCCGCTACGTCATGGCACGTAACACCTATGAGGGCAAGCTTGAGACCATTGAGCTTAATATGGGCGGCACATGGATTCCTGCCAGTACCGTCTTCACAGGCGTTGCATCGCAGCTCAGCAGCATTGTTGCCATACCCACTAATGTGGCTCCCATCATCTCAGGTGGCGGTGGTGGTTTGACCCTTGCTCAGGCTGAAGGCCTCGGATACCTCACCGCAGTTCAGAGAGCAGGTATTGAAGCCGGTCTGGGAGCTATTGGCGTCCCGGCTGCAAATATCCCGGCCTTGACCCTGACCCAGATCAGCGGAACCATCACAGCTGCAACCCCCACGCTTAACGGACAGATAGCACAGGCCAATGCCACCTCATCCCTGATGCAGAACCAGAAAGCCGATGTACTCCAGACAGGCTCAGGAATTACCCCTATCATTGGCGTCAACCTTACATTCGCTGACATAGTAAATGTAGGTATCAAATATGAGTTCAAAACCAAACTGAGAGTCATCAACGAGACAACATCCGACTTTACCACCGGCATCAACCCCGAGACAGGCGCACCTATAACGATGTTCCCCGACGAGGCAGAGAGTATCAATGACATGCCAGCCATGCTGTCAATCGGAGCAGAGATCCGACCCACAGAGAAGTTCATGTTCACAGGAAGCTTTAACTATTACTTTGACCAGGCCATTGACTATGACGGCAGCGCCGACAAGGAGATCGACATGATCGACAAGAATTTCCTGGAGTATGCATTCGGCGTTGAATACGGCTTTACCAAAAGCATCCGCGCAAGCGTTGCCTATGCGGGTACCAGCACAGGTGTCAACCTCGACTATCAGGATGAGTTGAGCTACAGCCTCAACACCAACACATTCGGCGGTGGCCTGGGATTCAGGATAACCCCGATGATCGACCTGAACATCGGAGGCATCTATACAATCTACCAGGAAGGTGAAAAGAGCTACAGCCGCCCCATGACAGGCTCAGGACTTCTCGTTCCTCTTACCGAGACATTCAACAAGAATACCTGGGTAGTCGCCGTTGGCGTCGACCTCCATTTTTAAACTGACCAACCTATGAAAATCAGGAGGGTGTTCTCTACGACACCCTCTTTTTTTTATGCCCCTTCAAAAAGCATCAGTCTATCAGGTACAACAACCTTCTTCCTCTCGTGCCTGTTTAACGGAGTTTTTCCCTGATACCCCGTCCATCATCTTCTTCAGGCATCAGAAAACAATACGGGCAGATCACCCTCAACCCTTTGAAATCATTCCATAAATAATTAACATTGTGCCTGATTTTTAAAACAGATGAAAAACCTTACCGATAGACAGGCCATATGGCTTGTGCTGCTCAGACTTGCCATAGGGTGGCATTTTCTTTATGAAGGGTTGGTAAAAGTAATTGACAGCGGCTGGTCTGCCAGAGCATACCTGCTGGATTCGCGCGGGCCTTTCTCGACCCTGTTTCATTCCATGGCCTCCGGTGAACGGATACTGTCCGTTACCGATTTCCTGAATGAGTGGGGCCTGGTGCTCATCGGACTGGGTCTGTTATTAGGCATTCTAAGTCGCTGGGCTTCATATGCGGGGATGGTGATGCTGATCTTCTACTACCTGTCCCATCCCCCCTTCCCCGGTATAACATACTCGATGCCGGCAGAGGGAAATTATTTCATTATAGACAAGGTCGCCATTGAGTTTTTCGCACTGGGTGTGCTCTCCCTGTTTCCCACGGAGCACATAGCAGGGCTGGCACGATTTTTCAGACGAAAGGATCAAAACCATGAATGAAGAGAGAAAGAGCAAAGTGTCCGGGGGCAGAAAGATCTCCAGGCGTGATGCATTGAAGGGACTTGCTACCGTTCCCGTTGTCGGGGCGGTTGCCTACGGTGCCATAAGCAAATCTCACTATGAGCATAAGATCAACCGACTGATATCGGAGGAACTGGGGATGTCCCCGGCAGAGGCTGATTATACTCTACCTCCTCCGGGCAGCAGGGAGATAAGGATCGGGATTATAGGCTTCGGCATACGGGGCAAACAGCTGGTGCAGGCGCTGGGGTTCGTGCATCCATCACTGATAGATGACTGGAGAGACGCTGCTGCCACCAATGAGAATGACACCCGCTACAATGATTTCATGGAGCAGCAGGCCCTGAACGTACGTATCACTGCCGTGTGTGATATCTTCGACACCTACGGTGAGATGGCCCGCGTAACGGCAGGCAATCTGAACCGTGAAGGTACCGGAGCCAGGATAGCTGACATGCCGCGGCGCTATCTGAACTATCGGGATCTGATCGCCTCACCTGACGTCGATGCGGTAATCATAGCCGCCCCTGACCACTGGCACGGGCCCATGACCATAGAAGCAGCAAGGGCAGGAAAGCATGTTTACTGTGAAAAGCCACTCACCTGGACCGTCGGGGAGACCTATGAGGTGAGAAAAGCTGTCAGGGAATCCGGCATCGTCTTCCAGCTGGGTCATCAGGGACGTCAGACCTCATCGTACATCAAAGCCCGGGAGGCACTGCAGAAAAATATGCTCGGAAAGGTAACTCTCGTTGAGGTTACTACCAACCGTAATGACCCCAACGGTGCATGGGTATACCCCATACATGAAGATGCCAGCCCCGACACAATTGACTGGAAGCAGTTTATCGGACAGGCCCCGTGGCACGACTTCAGCCTTGAGAGATTCTTCCGCTGGAGATGCTGGTGGGATTACAGCACGGGACTGTCGGGCGATCTGCTGACCCATGAATATGATGCCATCAACCAGATCATGCAACTGGGCATACCTCACTCAGCCATGTCCACTGGCGGTATCTATTACTTCAATGACGGACGTACCGTACCCGATGTATTGACAACGGTGTTTGAGTTCCCGGACAGGAACATGTCGCTTCTCTATTCTGCAACCCTGGCCAGCCAGATGTCCAGGGGCAAGCGGATCATGGGTCATGACGGATACATGGAGATAGGTGACACCATCACCATCTATCCTGACGCAATGTCAACAAGATATGCTGAACGGATAGCCGAGAAGGTGATAGAGCCAGGCAAGCCTGTCTATTCCTACTTCCCCGGCAAGAAGNNGCGTTGATGCGGTCTCCTCTGCCACTGAAAGGTACTTTGCCGAGAGGGGACTGCTCTACACTTACCTGGGTGGCAAGAGGATAGACACTACTCACCTGCATCTCAGGGAGTGGCTTGAAGCCATCAGGAACGGCACACAGCCAGGCTGTGATATTGACCAGGGATTCCAGGAGGCCATGACCGCCCATATGGGTACGCTCTCATACAAGCACCATAAAAAGATTTTCTGGGACGGGGAGAACGAAAAGATCATAGTTTAGACCCTGACCTGCCAGACCAGGCAGCATATCCTGACCCGCATTTCCGGTGCGTTATCAGAACTCTATTCCCTGAATCCTCAGGGTCTCAAGATAGAGCCCCAGGTCGGGCGTATCGGAGATCATCATCCTGTTGTACCATGACCGGGCTGCCTCTTCCCTACCCAGCCTGTGATCGATGAGGATAAGTGAAGTGTAAACAGACCCCTCAATGCCCAGGTTAAGGGAATCCGTCTCATCTATGATCTCCTTAAGGAGCTTATATGCTGACAAATCCTCTCCCCTGTCGCTATGCGAATATGCCATATCAAGTTTTTCATTCAGGACTGTATCAGTAACGATACCCCTGACCGAGAGACAGCCACCGACACACTCCTCCACTACCGAAAACCAAGGGAGCATTCCCGTGGCCGGAAAAGTCATCGAGAATGAAGCTTTTTCGCCGGGACGCCTGAATTTGTAGGTGGCAGGACAGTACGGCAACCCCTTGAGACCGTTAAGCTTCAGCTTCATCCCGTCAGGCCTGACCAGGAAGGTATTCCTGTCAATACAGAACCACGCGTTGTTGATGTCGCTCATTATGGTCAGCCAGACAACCGTGGCATCCTGGTTAAAATCAACCCGTGTTACCTCTGCCGTCAGTGGTGACTTTAGCCCGTAATTCGGGCTTATAACGCTCTGCGGCAAGACCACCTGGCAAAATGCCGTCAATACCAGTGTAAGTAGTATATGTTTCATAATATGACTCTGACTTCAATTTTCATACCGTAAAGTTAATGATTTACACTGAGAGCCTTTTCAGTCTTTTTACCCCCTTGTGTGTCAGGCCTAAATGTTATGTTTGTAACAACTTTGTAACATTTGTGTAATCCGGATGTAACATAAGTGAAAGATTTTTGTATTGTCAAACCTTCAACTATTTATTCTTATGAATATTAAGTATTTATCATCTGCCCTCGGTTTTTTGGTTTTGACATCTGTGGCAGCCCTTTCCCAGGAGAGTGACGATTTCAAGCCGGGGGGCAAGCTTTTCGGAATGCTTTTCGCCAATTATCACACCACGTTCGAAGGCGGTGAGAACAACGCTGCATTCGAGGTCACACGCTCCTTTCTTGGATTCGACTACCTCTTCTCAGAAAAGTTATCAACCCGGATAATGTATGACGGTACCACCGAAGTCATCAACGGAAAAACGATCTACTCGGCTTACCTGCGAAATGCATTTATCCAGTATGACGATGGCCGTGTACTGATTCGCGGCGGACTCATTGGCATCGAGCAGATATCGGTGACGGAAAAGATATGGGGCTACAGATTCTTAGCCAGGCCTCCAATAGACTATGCGGGGATGATACAGGTTGCAGACCTGGGAGTCATGACAAAATTCAATGCCGGTGAGAAGGTGACCTTTGACCTCGCCCTGATTAACGGAAGAGGCTTCAAGGACCTTGCCTCCAACGGAACCGTGAAGTTCACAGCAGGCGCCAGCCTGATGCCTGTCGAAAACTTCATTATACGTGCCTATTATGACCTGATGGGGCCTTCAGGCCGCATGCAGAGAACAGCGAGTATCATAGCAGCATGGACCGGACCGGATTTCACGGCAGGAGCCGAATACATGAGGCAGAATAACCATCTGAAGATTGATGGCAATAATTACTCAGGATTAAGCCTCTTTACCAGGGTGAGGCTGGCAGACAGGGTAGTGCTGTTTGCCAGGTATGACAACATTGGTTCAGTGATTCCCGAAGAGGAAACAGAGCCGTGGAACATCGACAGGGACGGCTCATACCTGTTTGCAGGAATTGAGTTCTCTCCAGTGCGTAATATCAGAATATCACCCAACTTTATGGGATATATACCTGCATCTGACGGGTCAGACTTGGTCAGCACCATCGGGCTTAATATCGAGGCTAAGTTCTAATCCGACAATGGAAAGAAGAATTAATAATTACCCCGTAGAGCTTGCCCCGATTTATCGGGGGGGGTTGCACTGTTGCAGGCGAAGAAAACAAAAATCAAATCTTACCCCGTAGGGGTTAAATTATTGTATGAGCGAAAAAAAGAAAGTTCTGGCTGTTGATGATGAGGAAGACATCCTTGAGATCCTCTCATTCAACCTCACCGGTGAAGGCTATGCCGTTGACACATGCATCTCCGCCGAGGAGGCCCTTCGGAATAACCTCGCCTCCTATGATCTGTTTATCCTCGACGTGATGATGGGTCCCATCTCCGGCTTCAAGCTTGCTGAGAAGATCCGCAAGGAATTCTCCCTGACTACCCCTGTAATATTCCTCACTGCCAGGGATACCGAGAACGACCGCATCACAGGTTTTAACCTCGGCGCCGACGACTACCTGGCAAAGCCGTTCAGCGTCAGGGAGCTGACCGCCAGGGTAAAAGCCATACTGCGCAGATCAGCCCCATCCCGGGTGACGATGACTACCGCAGCAGGTGTCTTCACTGCGGATACGGACAACAAACTGATTTTTTCCGACGGCAAGCCACTGGAGCTTACACGCAAAGAGTATGAGATACTTTCACTCTTCATCCGCCATGAAGGAAAAATATTTCCCCGGCATGAGATCCTCTCCAGAATATGGGGCGATGAGGTGATTGTCACAGACCGTACCGTGGATGTAACCATAGCCCGGATAAGGAAAAAACTTGGCGAAAGGGGTGGAATGATTAAAAACAAATCGGGTTACGGATACTATTTTGGCGAATGAAACCAGCGTGCCATGACAGAAATTAAAAGCTACAGACACAGGTTATTCATATACTACTTCAGTATATTCCTTCTCTTCACGCTACTTGTCCTGGCCTTTCAGTACTACCGGGAGAAAAAGATCAGGATCGATGCCCTTGACGCCAGGCTGAACGATATGTCAGAGCTTGTGGATAATTATATTAAAGCCAACGCACTGGCTGACTCGGGAAACTTCAGGCCCGTCGACTCTATCTTAAAACTGATACCTGTCCCCGATCTGCGCATCACCGTCATCGCAACAGACGGTAAAGTACTATATGACAGTTTTATAGATAACTTGTCGGTGATGGAGAACCATCTCAGCCGGCCGGAAGTGATGAAATCGCTTAATTCTCCCTATGGCACCGCAGTGCGTAAATCAGAATCAACCGGTAAGGATTATTACTATCTGTCGAGGTATTTCAACAACTATTATATCAGGTTGGCCGAGGAATATAATATAAACATCAGGGGGTTCCTGAAGCGGGAACATTTTTTCCTCCTCTTTATGGCCATAGTCTTTGCACTCATATGGGTCCTGCTGGCAGTTGTGACAAGGCAGATGGGAAAGAGTATCACCATGCTTCGCGATTTTGCCGCAAGGGTCCGCCGCGGCGAAGGGAATGACCCGGCTATAATCTTCCCAAAAAACGAGATCGGCGAGACAGGTAAGGAGATCGTCAGGATCTACAATAACCTGGCCCGCAACACTGCTGAGCTGACACTGCAGAAGGAGAAACTCTTCAGGCACCTCCATGTGCTGAACGAGGGGGTGGCATTTTTCTCGGCAGACCGGAAGGTAACTCTCTCCAACAGCCATTTCGTGGTGTTTCTCACTGCCCTGACAGGAGAACATGCCCTTACGCCGGAAGGATTCATAGAGCATCCTCTCTTCGCACGGATCATATCCTTTCTTGATAACCACCAGGGAGGAGGTACCAGGAAGCAGGAGACACCGTCAACAGAGTTTCACATTGAAAAGGCCGGAAAGTACTTCGGCCTCAGGTGCATCCTGTTCAATGACGACAGCTTCGAGATTGTTGTGACCGACATCACCCGTACCGAGCAGAACAAGGCCATGCGACAGCAGATGACCTCGAACATCGCACATGAGCTTAAGACGCCCATCGCATCATTCAAAGGTTACCTTGAGACGATGATGGTCAACAAAGATCTTGATGAAGAGAAGAAACAGTATTTTCTTGAGAAGGCTCTGTCACAGTCAACACGCCTTACCGACCTTATCAATGATATTGTCACACTGAACAAGCTTGATGAGACGGGAAGCAGCTTCACCTTCGAGGAAGTTAACCTGGTTGAGGTGATCAGCGAGGTGCGTGACAACCTGCAAACGTCCATCAACAAGAAAAAGATAACCGTTGAGGTGGGTCTTGATCCCGGCATCACCATCAGCGGCAACAGGTCGCTCATTGTCTCAGTATTCCAGAACCTGATGGAGAATGCCGTCAACTATGCAGGTGAAAATGTCACCGTCTCCCTCAGGAGTCTCCCCGGCGAAACTGGATACCAAACCTTCTCTTTTTCAGATAACGGCACGGGTATCCCCGAGGAGCACCAGCCAAGAATATTCGAGAGGTTCTACAGGGTGGATGACGGCCGTTCGCGTAAGAGCGGAGGTACCGGACTGGGTCTGGCCATCGTTAAGAACGCCATCCTGTTGCACAAAGGGGAGATTTCAGTACGGACCCGTCCCGGCGGCGGTACAGAGTTCATCATTGCCCTGCCCGTTTGATTTCACCGCAGCACCAGCGCTGCGTCGCCCTTTGCTTCAACCACTCCTATAACCGCGGCTTCCGGGTGGCCGGATGAATGCAGCTCATCAAGCAGCTCTCCCGCTTTTTCCGGAGCAACTGCCATGATCAGTCCTCCCGAGGTCTGTGCGTCATGTGCAATCATCTTCAGGCTATAGTCAAGACCCTCCGCAAACCGTGTTTCACGTTCGGTGTAATCGAGGTTGCGGAAGGCTGCACCGGGAATACAACCCTGTTCTGCCAGGCTATAAGCACCATCAGCCAGCGGTACGGCACTCATATTCAGCGTCATGGTCACGCCAGACCCTCGTGCCATCTTTAAAGCATGGCCTGCAAGGCCGAAGCCGGTGACGTCCGTGGCACCCCTGACGTTATACTTCTGCATCAGCCGCGCCCCTTCGTTGTTAAGCCTCATCATCAGAAGCTTTACCGCCTCAAGCTGCTCCGGTGTCGTCATCTTCAACCGGTGCCCCGCCAGTATGATACCCGTCCCCAATGGCTTGGTAAGGATCAACACATCGCCCTCCCTGGCCCCGGCATTGGTGATGATCCTGTCGGGATGCACCATGCCAATGACCGCAAGTCCGTACTTCGGAGGATAATCATCAATGCTGTGCCCGCCAATGATGCTCACCCCTGCCTCATGCGCCTTGTCGTAACCGCCGCGAAGGATCTCAGAGTAGACCTCCAGGGGAATTGCCGAAGAGGGGAACATCATTATGTTAAGTGCCAGGAGAGGCGTACCCCCCATGGCATAAATATCACTTATTGAGTTTGTTGCAGCTATTAGCCCGAACTCATACCCGTCGCTCACCAACGGCGGAAAGAAATCGGTGGTCAGCACCAGGGCCATCTGGTCGCTGATCTTATAGACCCCGGCATCATCATGTGTTGAGATATCCACCAGGATCTTCGGATCAACCGGTAATGGCAGCCGGGCGAGCAGCTCCTCAAGCTGTCGGGGAGGTATCTTTGACGAACACCCTCCTGTCTCTACCGTTGTCAGAAGATCGAATGGCATGGATCCTCAATTTGTGATGGTTAAACTTAATATCACGGTTCACGGACGAATAATGTGATCTGCATCCTTCAGAAGGTTCAGTATCTGGTACATATCACTGAAGCTTCCCACGGGCAGCCGGTCTTTGATTCCAAAATGGTTAATGCAGGTTGAGCAAAGGTATATGCCTGTTCCCCGTTCTTTAAGCTCCTTAATGTGTTCAAGCACCGGAGAATCATCCAGGGCCAGCTTGACCCCCGCATTGTAGAAAACCACGGAAGCCGGCGCCGGTTCAACCAACACCAGGGTCCTGAAGAATGATACCATCAGCTTTGTCCCAAGCTCGTCATCGCCGCTGCCCATCCTCTCAGAGGTGATAGCCACCACCGTATTCCTGCTGCCGGAGGGCGCCTGCGGGATATCTGTGGTGCAGTATTCTGTTTCGTTGATGCTGATCTCGCCACCTGCCCCACGTGTCACCGTAACAATCGCCAGATCTCCCTCTTCCCTGACGGCAAACTCAAGCTTGTTGTCAGCGAGATACCTCTTCACATTACTGAGGGAGGTGGGGTTGTCAATCAAGATCTGAACGGTCTCATCCGGAGAGGCCTCCGTCAGTCCCTGCCTGGTCTTTATGAGTGGGGCGGGGCATACAAGACCGCGTGTATCTACTGTCTTCATAAATTCATTTTCAGCACTCAAATATAACCAGAATTGGCTACTTTTGGAGTTAGCGTAAAACGAAGAGATGAAAAGGACAGTTTTAATGATTGTATTAATGGTATTGTCGGTTGGATTGGCAATAGGACAGTTTTCACTCAGCGACATTGATGGCTCCTGGTCAGGTAGGCTGAAGGAGTCAGGCATGGATCTCCGGATGGTCTTCAACTTCACAATGACTGAGGCAGATACTATTAAAGCGACACTGGACTCACCGGACCAGAATGCCACAGGTATTCCCCTCGGCAGGGTGACCCTGGCAGGAGATTCGCTCTTCGTTGAAGCGCCTATTATCAAAGGACGTTATGCAGGCCGGATCACTGCGGATACCCTCATAACCGGGACCTGGATGCANNGGCCGTATCAGTGCTGATACTCTCATCACCGGAACATGGATACAGCTAGGCAGGATGTATACAATTGACCTCAAGCGAGGCACCCTTGCACCAACTACATATACACGTCCGCAGGAGCCTAAGCCTCCCTATCCGTACCGGGAGGAGGAGGTCACCTTTCGGAATACCGCCGAGGGATTTGACCTCTCCGGAACGCTTACCCTTCCAGAGGGCACCGGACCTTTTCCGGCCGTGGTGCTGATCACAGGCTCGGGCCAGCAGGACCGTGACGAAACCATCTTCAATCATAAGCCATTCAAGGTGATAGCCGATCACCTGACCCGGAACGGGATTGCCGTCCTGAGATTTGATGACAGGGGTGTTGGCGGATCCAAGGGCAATGTCAACGGGGCAACCACACTCTCCTTCGCGGGTGATGCAGAGGCAGCCGTGACCTTCCTCACAGGACGGCCGGAGATAGACCCGGATAAAATCGGGCTTGCAGGCCACAGTGAAGGTGGAGTTATTGCTCCGATAGTGGCCTCACGGAACGGCCGAATCGCATTCGTCATATCCCTGGCAGGGCCGGGAGTGACCGGGCACGATGCCATTATCCAGCAAAATATCGATTTCTTCAAGGTCTCCGGGATGTCTGATGAGGATCTTGAGAAGCAGCTTCATATGCTCAGGAACATATTCAGATTTGTGATAGCCGGTGACGATCAGCGCACCGTGGCAAAAGAGGCGATGGAATGGTACAATGAGGAGCTTGACGCCAAAGGATTGACGGCTGAAGAGCGCAGGGAACAGATGTCCGGATTTGCGCAGGCTCTGGTGCAGACGAATAACCCATGGTGGAAGTATTTTCTGGCCACTGACCCGGCGCAGTTCTGGGGCAAAGTCGGGTGTCCGGTGCTGGCACTGAATGGCGATAAGGATATACAGGTAAACCACGAGCAAAACCTGCCAGCCATTAAGGCCGCAGCGAAAAAAGGCGGAAACAGGAAGGTAAAAACAGTATCACTGCCGGGCCTCAATCACCTGTTTCAGCATGCAGAGACAGGTGCAATCACTGAATATGCCATCATTGAGGAAACCTTCTCACCGGAGGTACTGGATTTGATGACGGTCTGGATAAGGAAGACGATAAAGGTCAAATAGTCGGAAGTCAGTAAAGTCGAAAGAATTTTCGATTGCCGATTGTCGATTGTCGATTAAATCGCACATTGCAATTATCAACTCCAATAGCCCACTCGCAAATCACACATCGCAAATCAAAAATTCTATCAGCCCATTCGAAAATCTCAAATCGCAAATCGACAATTCTCCTATATCCTGTTGGTTAATCTCTGGATGACTTTCCTTCCTGCCGCTTTCATCCCCACGGAGGCGTCGGTGATAGACAACTGCACCACCCCTACTACCTCATTTATCATATCGGGATAGCGTTCGCAGAATGATGCGAGGATCTCCATACCGTATGCCTTCGGTGCCACCGGTCCGTTCACGGCACGCAAAGCAGATAGACAGTATTCTATCAGTCGCGCATGATGCGACTCCGGGATGCTGCCAATATCGCTCTTCATTATTATCCTCATGAATGATCTCTGTACGCTCTCATTAGGCACGCCGGGCAGGGCATCAATCATCATCGCAAGAAATGGGACCATCACCTTCGGGTTGATGTCAGACACTTTGGAGAGCGCCCATGAGGACATAAACCCCACCCTCTTTACCGGACTGGATGACAGTGTCACCAGTTGAGACAGCAGCGACTCATTGACGGCGGCAGAACGGGCCACCATGGTGATCTCCTCCGTGCTGTGTATACGGCTCATCATGAGTGCCAGTTCATCACCCGTCTCAGTATCCGGCAGCTCCTCCTGCTTTTCCGGCTCCCCGGCCACGGACACACTGTGCCCAGCTGCATACTGCACTGCAACCGGTATGTCCGCCGCGGTCAGATCAAGCGTTACAAGCTCGCCGGGCAGCATCCACCTGTACTCATCATGCTCGCTAAGCACCGGTTTTGGTGCAAGGGTATCGCACAGGAAGGGGATGAGCCTTATCTGTTTGTTGCCGTAATCGTGCTCAACCGTGTTAAGCCGGCCGGCGATGATGACGGAGATGCCCAGCTCCTCGCCTATCTCCCTGATGATGCAGTCCTCATGATCCTCCCCCGGCTTTGTCTTCCCTCCAGGGAACTCCCACTTGCCGGCATTGTCCATTGCAGGACCGCGCCGTACCGCCAGCACCAGTCCATCATCATTGCGTATCAGGGCGCAGGTCACATCGGTCATGGCTCACATCGTGTAATAGTTTCATAATCAGGAATATGATCGAGCAGGACGAAAGTGCGGGCCTCGGTATCGATCTTGCTGGCAAAGTGATCAATGCCGTTGGTGACCACCAGGTACCTGACACCGTAATTGAAGTTATAATTGATGACCTGGTCAAATACCTCCTGGCTGAGTTTCACCTGCTGCGCCTTGCACTCAACTATCATAACCGGCTCCCCGGTCCGGTCATGCACCAGTATGTCAGCCCTGCGCAGCATTGAATGAAGCCTGAACGCGGCTTCGATGCGGATGAGCCCCGGCGGATAACCGAGATAGCCGGTAAGGTAACTGACGAAATGCTGTCTCACCCACTCCTCAGGAGTAAAAGCCACGTACTTCCTCCTCAGAGGGTCATAGAGGAGTTTTCCCCCCGGACCCTCTTTTATGCGCAATGAACATGGAGGCAGTTTCAGCGGTTTCAACTTAATTTGTATTTTTGGTAACCCTTATGAAAGGCAAATATATATAATCAGTACCGGAGATCATGAGAACGAAAGAAGATATAGTCAACAACTGGTTGCCGCGGTATACGGGCAAGGAGCTCGATTCATTCGGCAGCTTCATCCTCCTCACCAACTTCACGCTTTATGTCGAGATGTTCGCCAAACTGCATGATGTAGAGGTTGATGGCAGGGATAAGAACTGGCCCACCGCCACTGCCGATGGTATGACCATCATCAACTTCGGCATGGGGAGCCCCAATGCAGCCACCGTCATGGATCTTCTCAGTGCCATTCAGCCAAAAGCAGTGCTCTTCCTGGGCAAATGCGGGGGTCTGAAGAAAAAGAACAAACTCGGCGACTTAATTCTTCCCATAGCCGCCATCAGGAGTGACGGGACTTCAAACGATTACCTTCCGCAAGAGATACCTGCCCTGCCTGCATTCAAACTGCAGAGCGCAGTATCTGCAGCCATAGTCAGGAATAACCTCGAATACTGGACAGGCACCGTTTATACAACCAACCGCCGGGTGTGGGAGTATGATGACAGGTTCAAAAAGTATCTTGTCAAGACAAGGGCTATGGCCATTGACATGGAGACTGCCACCATCTTTACGGTAGGATTCGCCAATGAGATACCCACCGGCGCCCTCCTGCTCGTCTCCGACCAGCCGATGATCTCCACGGGCATAAAGACCGAGGCCAGCGATCATAAGGTGACCAGCGAGTTCACTGATACGCACCTGCGCATCGGTATTGAGGCGCTGAAGGAGATCAAGGATAACGGTATCTCTGTAAAACATCTGCGATTCTGATGGCTGCCGATTACAAGGAAATAATCAGGGACATTCGTAACAAGATATATAAACCGGTCTATTTCCTTGCCGGGAAAGAGCCCTATTATATTGACATTATCACAGATTTCATTGAGGACAATGTGCTTGATGAGTCGGAGAAAGACTTTAACCAGACCGTTCTATACGGTCTCGATGTGACTGTCACACAGGTTATTGAAACCTGCCGGCGCTTCCCAATGATGGCCAACCAGCAGGTGGTTATTGTTCGTGAGGCACAGAAGCTGAAGAAGATAGACGACCTTCTGGTCTATGTTGATAATCCCCTGAACTCCACCATCCTTGTCATCGCATATAAATACGAGGATCTTGACAAGCGGAAATCGCTCTATAAATCCCTCTCTAAAAAAGGTTGGTACATCGAATCCGAGAAGGTGCCGGAGTATCAGATCCCGGGGTGGATAGACCGTTATCTGACAGATAAAGGTATCATGGCCGGTACGGATGCTTCGAGGCTCCTTTCCGAGTTCCTTGGGAATGACCTCGGCAAGATAGCCAACGAGCTGGATAAGTTAATCATCTCGCTCCCGAAGGAGAATCCCCGCATCACCACCGAACTCATAGAGGCCGGCATCGGTATCAGTAAAGATTACACTCCCAATGAGTTATGGCGATCCATCGTTTACCGTGACCCGCTGAAGGCTGCACGCGTGGTCAACTACTACGCCACCCACTCAAAGAAGGAGATCATACCGCTGATCTTCCCGGTCCTCTTCTCCAGCTTCAGCAGAGTACTTATCTATCACAGTATCAAGGACAAGACGGATGGCAACGTGGTAGCAATGCTGAAGACCTATCCGGGTTACGTCAAGGATTTCAAGGCTGCCGCTACCCTCTACAGTGTCGGGGCCTGCATGAACATCATCACCCTGATCCGTTCGTACGATCTTAAGGCGAAGGGGTTCGGCGAGGCGGGAAGTGACGCCGGCGATCTCCTGCGCGAACTGGTTTTCAAAATAATGCACTGAAAAGCGGCAGAATCAGCTCCTGCAATCCCTGGTGAAATCAGATAAGTTTTTACCCGGAGAGATCACAACGCAATGCAGGGTCAGTTATTCCCTGGTGAAATCACAATGTAAAAGGGTATCAGTTAAGCTCCGGCGACTCGGGGAACTCTGCCCAGATGCGATACTTGTTGTTAAGTGAGCGAAGCACGTCGCGCCATACGTTGCCGCGGCTGGTCATGATCACCTCGGCGGGTACCCTTGCAATCATCCATGAGTTCTCATTCAGCTCCTTCTTCAGCTGTCCCTTCTCCCACCCCGAGTATCCGAGAAAGAATCGCACCTGGTCGCGTCCCACCGTGCCGGTGGCTATCAGGTTACGCAGGGCATCGATCTCTCCTCCCCACCATATGCCCGGTATGACGGCTACGCTGCCCGGCACCTTTGACCCCAGGGTATGCAGGTAATGAAGGGTGTCAGGCGATACAGGCCCCCCCACGGAGAGATGCTCATCCCAGCCGTCAAATCCCTCTACGGCGCTGCTGACCATCAGGTCAATGACACGGTTGAGGATGAACCCTACTGTACCCTGTGCGGTGTGCTCTGTAAGGAAAACGATCGTCCGGTTAAAGAAACGGTCAGTGAGGAAAGGTTCTGAGATCAGGACCCTGCCCTTCCCCGGGATCTTGTCCTCGGGATTGATGCTGAATATGTCAGGATATTGGCTCATCTGACCTTAAATCAACCGAACAAAGTAATAACTTTTAAGCTCAAAATCAAGAAAAATCGCGGAAAATAGTAAATTGCGCATTCCAACGCCATAAACTTTTCATGTCTGCCAGAAAAATCAAAACACCGTCAATGCTGCAATCATTGCTGCCTATTGTGGTGCTTATCATACTCCTGACGCTCAATGTAAAGTACTTCCGTGACGACACTCTTTCAGGGGCCAACCAGATAGCGCTGATCATGGCCGCTGCCGTGGCGGGTGTCATCGCAGTCAGCCTCGGTTACCGATGGCTCTACATACGCGAGAGGGTCATCAAGGGCATCGGGACGGCCATGCCTGCCATCCTGATCCTCTTTCTGATAGGCTCACTGGCTGGCACATGGATGATAAGCGGGGTGGTGCCGATGCTGATCTATTACGGGCTAGAGATACTCCATCCGAAGATATTCCTCTTCGCTGCGGTGGTCATCTGCTCAATAGTCTCGGTCTCCACCGGCAGCTCCTGGTCAACCGTAGCCACTATCGGCGTCGCCCTGCTGGGTATTGGCAAGGCACTGGGATTCAATGAAGCGATGATCGCCGGAGCCATCATCTCCGGAGCCTATTTCGGCGACAAGATGTCGCCCCTCTCCGATACCACCAACCTGGCCCCGGCGGTCGCAGGCACTGACCTCTTTACCCATGTCAGGTACATGGTCATTACAACAGCGCCGTCACTTGCCATCACTATGCTGATATTCCTGATAATAGGGTTCACCATTGATCTTGACACCGTAGCCACAAACGCTGATGCAGTGCAGGCAGCCATCAAGGCCAAATTCAATGTCACACCACTGCTCCTCATTGTGCCTGCCATGCTCATATATATTATTGTAAAAAAGGTTCCGCCACTGCCTTCACTGCTTGCCGGTACTCTGCTGGGAGCCATATTTGCAATCATCTTCCA
The DNA here is from genome assembly GCA_002325785.1 of Bacteroidales bacterium UBA1458. Lineage (GTDB taxonomy): Bacteria > Bacteroidota > Bacteroidia > Bacteroidales > VadinHA17 > SR-FBR-E99. Next base: position 31,491 of record DCSU01000056.1, read on the forward strand.
GCCGCATATCCTGGAGGAGATAGCGGGAACAGGCGGATCATTCATCAAAGAGGCCTACATAGCCGTCACGAAGACCATGTTCGGCAGCGTGGCCGTCACCACGGGCGATCTCTCGGTAGACGAGCTGATGAAGACAAGGGGCATGGCCGGGATGCTCAACACCGTCTGGCTCATCATCTGCGCCATGGTCTTCGGGGGCATTATGGAGGCATGCGGTATGCTCAAAACCATCACCGGCAGGCTGATGAAATTCGTCCATAATGCCGGCACGCTGGTCGGGTCAACAGTGGCCACCTGTCTCTTCTTCAATATTACAGCATCAGACCAGTACCTCTCTATCGTAATCCCCGGAAGGATGTATGCGAAGAAGTTCAGGGACATGGGCTTCAAGCCCGAGCTGCTGAGCCGGACCCTCGAGGACTCAGGCACCGTCACCTCAGTGCTGGTACCATGGAACACCTGCGGCGCAACGCAGTCGAGCGTGCTCGGTGTCTCCACCTGGGCCTATGCGCCATACTGCTTCTTTAATATTATCAGTCCCTTCATGAGCATCTTCATTGCTGCCGTCAACTATAAGATAAGACGATACACCCCTGAGGAACTGGCCAGGGTGCAGGACGAAGCTGACGTGGCAGACAGGGAACTGCTGAGGGAGGAAGAGGGGAACTGAAATCAAGTGCTCATGATTATGGCAGCCCTCTTTTCTGAAGATATCCTCTGCTGACCAGAATACACGCCATTGATCTCAGAGTGGCGAAGAACAAAGAGGTGCCACCTGTTGTTACTGTATTGTTTATATTTGCAATAGGAATATAGGAAAAAATGATACTCAAACTAATCATAATATCTGCTGTACTCTTAGCGATAGCCCTCGCAGGAATGGCCATAACCATTTTGTTAAAGCCGAATGGACGCTTTCCTGATACCCATGTAGGTCACAATAAGGAGATGCGAAAAAGGGGTATCACCTGTGCGCAGAACAGCGACTTGGGGTGCAGTCCTGTTGACAGCGGAGCCTGCTGTGGCTGCACCATGAGCGAGGATTAACGCTCTTCAATAAGGCCCCGGAGCCCTTCCGACATCCAGCTCTGCATCTCTCCCTTCTCATCTGAGAAGACCAGGTAACCCTCGAGAATATCATATTTGTCAATGAAGGAGATGGCAGCCTCAGTACCTGCCACCATACATGCCGTGGCCCAGGCGTCAGCCGTAGCTCCGTCCGGCGCGATGACCGTTGCGCTGAGAAGGGTGTGTCTCACCGGGTAACCGGTGCGGGGATCAATTGTATGGGAATACTTTATTCCATCTTCAATGAAGAATTTGCGGTAGTTGCCCGAGGTGGCCAGTGCCCTGTTGTCAAGCCTCACTTTTGCCTGAAGATCGGCGCCTGGAATATAATTGCCGTCTTCGGGTGTATCAATACCCACATGCCAGCCCTTGCCCCTCTTGTCGCCGGCAGTGCGTACCTCGCCTCCCACCTCAACCAGGCACTCATCAATCCCGTGACGGGCCAGAAGATCAACCACCAGGTCAACAGTGTAGCCCTGCGCAATGGCGTTGACATCAAT
>DCSU01000056.1:33069-40923 GCA_002325785.1 Bacteroidales bacterium UBA1458
CAGCGCCTGCAGCGAATCGAGCATGGTCACATCAAAGCGATTAAGAGCGTCAGGGCCGAATCCCCACGATTTAACGAGCGGACCGATGGTTATGTCAAAGAGACCTCCGCTCTGTTCGGATATCAGCGATGATGCCATGAATACCTCGCGGAAGAGGGTGTCGGTGAGATCGCTCTGATTGCTGTTGATGAGGGAGATGACTGACGAATCGTTGTAGATTGAAAGAGAATTATCAACTCCGGTCAACAGATCTTCTATATCCTGTCGCAGGGTCATAATATCGATACCGGGGTTCTTCTCAACCACGATGTGATAGGTTGTTCCCTGGGTCAGGCCGTTGATTTCAGCATATTCCGCTTGCGGAGTGCAGCTGCTCACAACCAGTATTACTGCTAAAATTCCAATATATCTGCTCATATATTCAATTGAGGTCTGAGGTCCGGAAAGGATTTGCGATTTGCGATTTGTGAATGGGCTGTTCATATGCACATGTGCGATTTGCATTTGCAAAAAATTGACAATCCGCCAGTGGGCGGACATAGTCGAAAATCTGAAATCGAAAATTTCACTACTGCCTTCACTACTGCCTATTACCTACCCCCTACTGCCTAACCCCCGAAATCATCAAACGCAATGCTCTCCTGCGGCACGCCGAGGTTGTCAAGCATGTTGAAGACGGCTGAGTTCATCATGGGAGGACCACAGATATAATACTCCATCTCCTCCGGCAGCTCTTGCTTGCCCAGGTAATTATCAAGCAACACCTTGTGAATGAACCCGGTATAGCCTGTCCAATTATCCTCAGGCAGCGGCTCGGAGAGTGCAATGTTGAAACTGAAATTTGGGAATTTCTTCTCCAGCTCCATGAACTCATCCTCATAGAAGATCTCTCTCTTAGACCTGGCGCCGTACCAGAATGATATTTTCCGGCCTGATTTCATTGTCTTGAGCATATGGAATATGTGTGACCTGAGCGGGGCCATCCCGGCACCGCCGCCAATATAAACCATCTCGTTCTCCGTATTCTTGATATGAAAATCGCCGTAGGGCCCGCTGATCATAACCTTGTCACCCGGTTTGCGTGAGAAGATATATGACGAGCATATGCCCGGCGGTACGTTCATCCACTTGCGGTTCTTGTCCATAGGTGGTGTAGCTATCCTGATGTTAAGGATGATCAGGTTCTTCTCTGCCGGGTAGTTGGCCATCGAATAGGCTCTGAATGTCTCCTCGGTGTTCTTCACTTTAAGGCTCCAGAGATCGAATTTGTCCCAGTCGGGACGGTACTCCTCCTCCACCACGATGTCTTTGCGGAAGTCGACCTCATAACGCGGTACATCTATCTGGATATACTCACCGGATTTGAAGTGCAGGTCTTCGCCTTCCGGCAATTTCACCACGAATTCCTTGATAAAGGTTGCGACGTTTCTGTTTGACACCACCTCGCATTCCCACTTCTTAATACCAAGAATAGCCTCCGGAACCTTGATTGTCATATTCTCGCGCACTTTGACCTGGCATCCCAGGCGCCAGTTGTCATGCTGTTCGCGGCGCGTGAAGAAGCCTGTCTCCGTTGGCAGTATTGATCCGCCCCCCTCTGTGATCTGGCACCGGCACATACCGCATGTACCGCCGCCGCCGCAAGCTGACGGAAGAAACACACCGTTGCCTGAAAGGGTCGAGAGCACATTCGAGCCGGGGGATACTACCAGTTCACGGTCATTTATCTTAAGCGTCACATCGCCCTGCGGGGTAAGCTTCTGCCTTGCATAGAGAAGCACCACCACCAGCAGGATCATCACCAGCACAAATATTGCCACGCTTATTAAAACAGTGCCTGCAATTGATAAACCTAATATCATTTCTGTAAGGATTACATTAAAGTTTGATACCGAGGAAGCTCATAAATGCTATTCCCATCAATCCTGTCAGGATGAAGGTGATCCCCAGTCCGCGCAGGGGTGCAGGAACGTTTGAATAGCGCATCTTCTCCCTTATGGCTGCCAGGGCCACGATGGCCATAAGCCAGCCGATACCCGATCCCAGTCCGAAGACTGTTGCTTCTGCAATAGTTTCGTACTCCCTCTCCTGCATGAAGAGCGAGGCCCCGAGGATGGCGCAGTTGACGGCAATAAGGGGCAAAAATATCCCAAGAGAGTTATAGAGTGAAGGACTGAATTTCTCAATCACCATCTCAACGAGCTGAGTAATTGATGCAATTACTGCAATGAACATTATGAATGAGAGAAAGCTCAGGTCAAGCGTGACAAAACTCTCATTAAGCCATGACAGAGCGCCTTTCTTGAGAAGGTACTCCTCAAGGAGAAAATTCACAGGTACCGTGATTATCAGCACAAATGTGACTGCGATACCGAGTCCCACGGATGTCTTTACCGTCTTCGAAACAGCCAGGTATGAGCACATACCCAGGAAGTAGGCGAAGATCATGTTGTCGATGAAAATCGACTTTACGAATATGTTAATCAGGTTTTCCATAGTGTGCTACTTTGTTTCCTGGAGTGACTTGTTACGGCTGCGCTGGACCCAGATTATCAGCCCCACGGTGATGAGGGCCATGGGCGGCAGTATCATAAAGCCGTTATCTTCATATCCGAAGTTGTACAACCCCAGCTTCTCCATCACCGGGTAGCCCATGATGCTCCCGCTGCCGAGAAACTCGCGGAAGAAGGAAACAATGATAAGTATCAGGCCGTAGCCGGCGCCGTTGCCTATTCCGTCGAGGAATGAGGGCCAGGGGTCATTGCTCATGGCAAAGGCCTCAAGCCGACCCATGATGATGCAGTTTGTTATTATCAGTCCCACGAATACCGAGAGCTGTTTGCTGACATCGAAGGCGAAGGCCTTGAGGAACTGGTCGACAATAATCACCAGTGCGGCAATCACAACCAGCTGGACAATGATCCTTATTCGCCCTGGGATCGCCTTGCGCATGAATGCGATGATCATGTTAGAGAGAGCAACAACCACAGTGACGGAGATCGCCATCACTATGGCAGGCTTCATCTTGACGGTCACGGCCAGGGCTGAGCAGATGCCCAGCACCTGTACGGTAATTGGATTGTCAAGCCCCAGCGGGTTGGTAATCAGTTTTTTATATTTTGCCGAGAAGAGCGGCTCTTTTTCAACGTTTTCCATATCTACTTCCTGTTTTGGCTGAGGTATTTTTCATATTTAATGATCCCGTCGTACACCATTGCTTCAAGGCCTTTGCTGGTAATGGTACCCCCCGAGATTCCATCCACTTCGCTCATGCTTCCGGGCTGCGATCCTCCCTTGACAACCATTACAGAAACGAATGATCCGTTTCTGAAGAGGGCCTTGTCAACGAACTGGCTTTCGAACTCCGTGGTGTTGATCTCGGCTCCCAGGCCGGGCGTCTCGCCCTTGTGGTCAAAGGTCACCCCGGCAATTGTAGACATATCGGACTTAAGTGACACATATCCCCATATCGGGCCCCAGAGACCTTTGCCCTCAAGAGGGAATATATGAAGAGTGTCACCGCTGTCAGGTACTGCAATGAATACCGGCAGATACTGTTCTTCCAGGGGCTTCTTCTGTTCTGCCCTGAGGGAGACTGTAAAGGGGTCAACTCCTTCAACATGTTTACCGTCGGTGTTAATGACATAGCTCTCTCTTATGTATTTATCATACATCTCAACTGCATCGGTTTTTGTTGAAATCACATTTATGGAGGAGAGTATATTCATCTTCTTCTCCACCTCCACATTCTTCGCCTGTCTGGGTTGGAGGAGCAAGGCCGTAAGCGACAGCAGGATGGCGACGGAGACAACCATCACCACCGAGAATGTCATTATATATTTGTTGCTGAAATCTTTCATCTCATCTGTTGTTAAGCTCTCTGTACTCTCTTCAGTCGCCTCCTGATGTTGGCATTCACCACATAATGGTCAATGAGCGGGGCAAAGACGTTCATCAGAAGTATCGCAAGCATTGTCCCTTCCGGATATGCCGGGTTGAAGACCCTGATGATGACAACCAGTATGCCTGCCAGTGCGCCATATATGTATTTTCCGGTGTTAGTCTGTGCGGCCGACACGGGGTCGGTGGCCATGAAGACCGTTCCGAAGGCGAAGCCGCCCATGATGAGGTGGTAATATGCCGGCATCTGTGTATACTCGTTCCCGCCGGTGGCGTTGAGCAGCAGTCCCATTCCCAGTGCCCCGAGGGTCATGCTGAGCATTATGCGCCAGCTGCCCACACCGGTCAGGAGCAGTATGAATGCTCCGATGAGTATTGCGGCGGTGGAGGTCTCTCCCGCCGATCCGGGAATGGTTCCGATAAACATCTCCATCGCCGAAGGCATCTGGTCAAAGCCATCCATCTTGGCCAGCGCCAGGGGTGTCTCGCCCGAGAACCCGTCAAGGCCACCGCCACTCATCAGTCCCTCAATCCATACCTTATCGCCCGTCATCCATCCCGGGTAGCTGAAGAATAGGAAGGCCCTCGCCGTCAGCGCAGGGTTAAGAATGTTCATGCCGGTTCCGCCAAAAATCTCCTTGCCTATAATGACTGCAAAGGCCACGGAGACGGCCAGCATCCACAGAGGCACGTCAATAGGCATAATCAACGGAATCAGCATCCCGGTGACGAGGTAACCCTCGTTGATCTCATGCCCCCTTATCTGGGCAGCAACAAACTCGATGCCCAGCCCTACCATGTAACTGACGATGATCAGCGGCAGCAGCTTCAGGAACCCGAACCAGAACATCTGTATCAGCGTCCAGTCGACAATGCCGAAAGCCCTGGTGTGCTGAAGCCCAATATTATAGGAGCCGAACAGCAGCGCGGGCATCAGCGCCAGGATGACCACGGTCATGGTTCGCTTCATGTCCATATGATCCCTGATATGCGCGCCTCTTGTGGTCACCTTGTCAGGAACAAAAAGGAAGGTGGCAAATCCGTCATAGACAGAATGCAGCTTCTCAAAGCGGCCCCCCTTTTCAAAAAGGGGCTCTATCTTTTTCATTCTTTTAAGCAGGAAATTCATAGCAGGCTCATTCCTTAAATTAATTCATCTCTTTAATCATCATGTTGATCCCGCTACGAATGATCTCCTGTATCTCGGTCTTGGAAGGATCAATGAACTCACACAGTGCGAAATCTTCCTCGGCCACCTCGTAGATGCCCAGGTTCTCCATCAGCTCAATGTCGCCCGCCATGATTGCCTTAAGCAGATGCACCGGGTAGATATCCATCGGGAGGACATTCTCATAGTGTCCTGTTACAACAAATGCCCTGCGGCCTCCGTGGAGGTTGGTGTTCAGGTCATATTCCTTCCCGGGCAGGAGCTTTGAAAGGAAGGTCCTCCAGTAGCTGAATTTATTGAGTCCCGGTGTAGCCCAGCCGAAGAACTCGCTGGTGTCGCCCTCGGGCACCACTGTCAGCATATTGTCATAGAAGCCCAATGAGCCATCGGGGGTGATCCGCTTGCCGGTGAGCACGTTACCGCTTATGACTCTCTGCTTGCCCTCCTGAAAGTTCGCCTTCAGGATTGCGCTCACAGAGGCGCCCGGTTTGATACGGTGATACTTGCGGTGAATGACGCCACTCCCTGCCAGTGCAATGATGCGCTCACGGTCGTAGAAGCCTGTGGTAAATAGCCTTCCCAGGGCCACTACATCCTGGATGTCAACTGTCCACACCACCTCGCCCTTGGCAACAGGGTCAATATGGTGGATTTGTACCCCCACATTGCCTGCCGGATGCGGACCGGTGAAGCGGTGGAACTCTGCATTCTGCAGGTTATTCAGCCCGGCAACCCTCGAACCCTCAGCATCATGCGAAACATGTATCTTACCGTCGGTGAGGCGTGACAAAACATTGATACCGGTCTGCAGGTAATTGCCATGAGTATTTGCCATGACAAAGTCAAGATCCGGTGCAAGCGGCGCAGTGTCAAAGGCAGAGATGAAGATAGCCTTGGGTACCGAATCCGGGCGGGCCACAATGTGATAGGGCCGCTGCCTCAGAACAGGCCACATCCCGGAGCTGAGAAGCCTGGAGCGCACCTCTTCACGGGTTAGCCTGAGAGGATCAGCCGCTCCGAAGTCGACCTTCTCCGTTCCCTCCTGGTCTATCACAACCTCCAGTAGAATCCGCTTGTCGCCCCGGACAATCTCCCTGACTACACCGCTGACAGGCGAGACAAATTTAATTTCGGGGAAGGCCTTGTCATGAAAGAGCACGCTGCCGGCTTTAACCGGACTGCCTTCCTGAACCTCAAGCCTGGCTACCAGACCCGGAAAATCGGCAAACCTCACACCGAAACGGGTCACGGCTACCTCCGGCAGGAGTATCTTCTCCGCCTTGCCGGCAAGCCTGATGTTTAATCCTTTACGTAATCTGATCAGTGTTGACATATTCTGAATATCTCAATTCCTTTTAAGTACAATTATATTCTATTGTTAAAATATTCACAGAAGATTGTAATATTTACATAACCCTTTTCCTTTAATCTTGTTCAGAGAGCGGCAGGATATTTGTACTTTAGCCGGAAATATTAGTTATGGTTAAAAAATTAACCGGGATAAAAATATTAAGTTTATCGATATCATTTCTATTTATCTCAACCTTTTCTTCCCTTTCCCGGGATTTTTCCTCCATTGAATATGCTGCCGCGAATGTTAAGAGCATATCGTTCGAGAAGGATGGCCGGAAACTGGCCTATCCCTTCGTACAACAGGGCACAGGTGAGGTGATAACCCTTTACTTCGATGTCATTGATGGCGAAGGAGGGACGCTGTGGTACAGCATAACACACTGTGACCGCGATTGGAACGAGAGCGATCTGTTCAAGAGCGATTATCTCGAGGGTTTCGAGGAAAACCAGATCACCGGATACATGCCCTCATTCAATACAAAGGTCAATTATACCAATTATTCACTGAGTCTCCCAAATGAAGAAGTCAGGTTCCTGTTATCAGGCAATTATATTCTCACCGTCTGGTCTCCCGGTGAGCCTGACTCTCCCCTGCTCAGGAGACGCTTCTTCGTGAGTGAGGGGAGCACCTCAGCACAGGTTGTCTTCCACAGGCCCATGAAACCGGGAGCAACAGACACACACCAGCAACCGGAGATAACCGTGAACACCGGAGGCCTCGGGGTGACCGACCCCTACCGCCAGGTAACCCTCACCGTGATGCAGAACGGTCGATGGGACAGGGCAGCAATGAGCCTCAGTCCCGACTTTGTAGGCAACAACACGCTTGAATTCAACGCCCTGTCAGACAACACTCTGATGCCGGGAGGAAATGAATTCAGGTACTTCGACATAAAGACCATCAGGCAGACAAGGCAGAACGTGAGGGCCATCGATTATGTGAACGGCTTCTACCAGGCTTACCTGCTGCCCTCCGATGACAGGGAGTTCAAACCCTATTTCTTTAATGAGGACTTCAACGGGAAGCATGTTGTGGCTATGGAGGAGAGCAATGACCCGGACAGGGAGGCCGACTACGTGCAGGTATACTTCACACTGCCTTCCTATAACGAGCTGAAGGGCGGCTCGGTCTATGTCGCGGGTGACTTCACCGGATGGACATACGGGCCTGATAACAGGATGGCATGGAATGCTGCCAGGGGATGCTATGAGGCATCGATGCTTCTCAAGCAGGGATGGTATAATTATGAGTATGCTTTTGTGCCGACGGGCAAAATGCGTCCGGAAGGGTTCTCTTTCGAGGGCAGCCACTGGGAGACAGAGAATGATTATCTTATCCTCACCTACTTCCGGGACCCCACTAAGCGGTATGATAGGCTCGTAGGCGTTACTCTTGCCAATACCCGGTCCAGGCAGTAGGCAGTAGGCAGTAG
>DCSU01000044.1 GCA_002325785.1 Bacteroidales bacterium UBA1458
ATGTGAAGGCTTTCACCAATGAAGCTTTCGAAAGCAGGCGCTACCGCGACAAGACCGAGGAGGTGGCCAGGATCGGCATAAAGGGAGGCAAGTACCAGGCGGCAGTATCATTCATTGTTCTGGGCTTTTTTGTCTCCATGGCGGCAGTCATCTGGAGAGGGGCAACGATGATAGCCAGCGGACAGATGGAGGCCGGGCAGCTCTTTTCATTTGTCATTTACTCAGGATTCATTGGAGGGAACATTGCAGGGATGGCAGGTGTCTACACCCGGCTGCAGAAGACGATAGGAGCCTCGGAGAACCTGCTGCTGATCCTCGATGAGAAGACGGAAGCGATTGATCCGGGTTATGTGGCTGAATCTTCACATACACTTCACGGGCAGATAACGTTTGACAGGGTCGGTTTCAGATACCCTTCTCGCGATGAGTTNNGTGGGGCCCAGTGGTGCCGGCAAATCGACAATTGCATCGCTTCTTCTCAGGTTCTACGACCCGGTCGACGGGCAGATCCTGTTCGACGGACGTGACAGTGCCACGTTCCCTGTGACGGCTCTGCGGGCACAGATGGCGGTAGTGATGCAGGATGTCTTTCTCTTCGGTGGAACCATTCGCGAGAATATTGCTTACGGCAGGCCGGGCGCCGGGGTNNGGAGGAGGTCATCGATGCAGCAGTGCAGGCCAACGCGTGGGACTTTATTCAATCGTTCCCAGACAAGCTGGAAACCGTGGTGGGAGAGAGGGGCGTGCAGCTCTCCGGCGGCCAGCGGCAGCGTATTGCCATTGCACGGGCAGTGCTTAAGAACCCCAGGATACTGATACTTGATGAAGCAACCTCCTCGCTCGATTCAGAATCTGAGAGGTTGGTACAGGAGGCCCTTGAGAAGCTGATGAAAGGCCGCACCTCACTGGTGATAGCTCACCGGCTTTCAACAGTCAGGAAAGCCGATATGATCATTGTCCTGAGTGACGGAAGGATAGTTGAACAGGGCACTCATGCAGGGCTGCTATCAAAAGGCAACGGGCTCTACAAAACTCTTACGGAGCTGCAGTTCAGCAGTTGATACCGGTTCTTCTCAGGGGAACAGCAGGCGTATGGTCCACGCCATGCCACCATCAGTTTTAATGTATTGTAGCCTGTCGTGCAGGCGATGCTCCCTGCCCTGCCAGAATTCGACATACTCGGGAGAGAGGCAGTAACCACCCCAGTCATCGGGTCGTGGCACTGGTCGATCCCTGTATTTTTCATCAATTTCGGCGGCACTCTTTTCAAGCAGCTCCCTGTTTTCCAGGATACGACTCTGCTGTGACGCCACTGCGCTTATCTGGCTCTCACGGGGACGGCTTCTGAAGTATGCATCTGATTCATCTGCAGGTAGTTTGTAGACTCGGCCACCAATCCTGACCTGGCGGTACAGTTCACTCCAGAAAAATGTCATCGAGGCCTGGTTGTTCTGTTCGAGGTCATCGCCCTTTCGGCTTCCGTAATTGGTAAAGAATGAGAAACCACGTTCACTGAAGTCGCGGAGAAGGACGATCCTTCCCGATGGCCTGCCGGTTGCGTCTGCAGTTGCAAGATGAACTGCATTTGGCTCCTTCACATTACTACCGATAGCCTCTTCCATCCATCGCTCAAATTGCACTATCGGATCCTCGGCGAAATTGCCCAGATCGATGCCTCCGCCATGGTATTCATTCCTGAGTATGCTGGTCATCCTGCGTGTATGGTTCATCCTGAGATATTTAATACGGGTTTGCTGAGAAATATAACAACCGGCACATAATTATGTTTAACTTTATTTGAGCAGTGGTTTCAATTATATGCAAAATATTACCTTTGCCTTAGACGAAACGCCCTTTTTATGTCGGAAATACGAATTTTACCTGTTTTAGCATTAGTGTTTGCTTTGATACTACCCGCCGCCGTCAGCGCCCAGGTGCCGGTTGATGTATCAAATGAAAAAATGATTTACGGAGGCAAGGTCTACCGCGTGCATGAGGTGCTGAAAAATCAGACCCTCTATTCGATCTCGAAAGCCTACAGGGTACCTATATCCGAGATCGAGCGTGAGAACGTGATCCCGGCCAGCGGCATCCAGGAAGGTCAGACGCTCAAAATCCCTTCGCGTGAGGACCTTTCTGAGACACAGTCGTCAGCGCGTACAGTGACACAGCCTGCTTCGCGGCCGGCTCAACCTGTTGCCTCCGGTGCACGACCGTCATATGATCCGGCTACAGGTATACGTATTTCAGGGGAAAAGATAGTCTACTATGGCAAAAACTATTACATGCATGAGGTGCTGAAGGGGCAGACACTCTATTCCATAGCTAAGGCATACAGGATAACGATCCTGGATATAGACCGTGAGAATGTTATACCTGCGGGAGGCATCCAGGCCGGGCAGGTCCTGAAGATCCCGGTGGCCTCATCAATGGTTGCACAGGAAGAGGTTGCTGCGCCGCCGGCAAATGTCCAAACCAGGACTGCCAATGCTGGTAATCGTCCGGCTGCAACGCCTGAAACGGCGAAGCCTGCGAAGGTTAACGCAGAGGTGAAGGAAACCCCCGGAAACATAACGCAGCCGATAGCAGGACAGCAAACGGCTGTCACAGATTATCAGACGGCTCCGGCATCACAGGCCGGTACTGCCGCAAAACAGCCGGAGGCAACGTCACAGGCCGGCAGTGCCGGACAACAGACGGAGACGGTCGCTCAGGGCCCCGCTGCCACCACTCAGCCTGAGGCCAAGAAGGCACAGCCTGAGAAGAAGAGGATCCATAAGGTGCTGAAGGGAGAGTCACTCGCCGATATAGCAAAGAAATACGGCCTTTCGGTCCAGGAACTGAAACAGGCAAACAAGGGAGTGATTTTCGCCATGCCTGACATGCGCCTTGTCATTCCTGCAACAGAGAACCAGGTGCCGGATAATCAATGAAATCCGTTAAAAGAGATACCCCGCTGACGGAACAATCTGTCAGCGGGGTTTTTGTTTCACCATAATGGCAGATGGTAAGATCAGGGAGTCCTGTTACTTCTCTTTACCCCAGGTCAGGACTATCACCAGGCCTACAATGG
>DCSU01000018.1:0-591 GCA_002325785.1 Bacteroidales bacterium UBA1458
AGCGGTCTGCTCTCAGGCAAATTCGCATCTGATACCAGGTTCGCTCCCGGAGATCACCGCTTCTTCAACAGGAACGGGATGATGTTCGACAAGGGCGAGACCTTTGCGGGTGTTCCCTATGAAACCGGCCTGAAGGCGGTAGCGCGCCTGAAGGAGCTCTTCCCGAAAGACACGCCACTGGCTCATGTGGCCCTCAGATGGATCCTCCTTCATGAGGAGGTGAGTTGCATCATTCCCGGCGCCTCATCACCGGACCAGATCAGGACAAACCTTGATGCTGCAGGGCTCCATCCACTGACAGAAGAACAGCTCTCAGCCATACGGCAGATCTACGAAGAGGATATAAAACCTCTGGTTCACCATCTCTGGTAATCCATTCACCCGGAAGTCTTCAGTCGGCAGTTTGAGNNTAGCCAGCAATTATTGATCGGAGGGAATTTTCCTCCATTCACCGGCAATATACCGCAGTTGACCTGCCGGCAGCCTGTTGCGGAAGCCATTATTTATATATTTGTTTTCAGATTGCCGTCTTCGGCGTCTGAAAGAGGATATGTAAAACACTTTATTATTATTTATACCGGATGACTGGTA
>DCSU01000018.1:596-11006 GCA_002325785.1 Bacteroidales bacterium UBA1458
GGCTGGCGGATCGGGATGGCAGTTGGCAGTCCGATCAGGCAGTAGAGGAATTTTCGATTTCGGATTTTCGATTGTCGATTTAATTAAATTCGCAAATCGCAAATCCATAAGACTTTTGACTTTACAGACTTTCGACTTTAATTACTATTTTGCACAGATAAAACCAATACGTGTGTTCAGGAAGATCCCGCATACTTACGTTATCGTCTTCAGTATAGTTATACTCTGCGCGGTGCTGACCTGGGTAATTCCCGGAGGTGCATTTGACAGAGAGACCGTCAGCGTTAACGGCATCGACCGCAGCGTGGTAATACCCGGCTCTTTCCATTATACTGATAAAAACCCCCAGACCTGGCAAGTCTTCTCCGCACTCTTCGACGGCTTCGTAGACAAGGCAGACATAATCGTATTTATTCTCATCATCGGCGGCGCCTTCTGGATCATGAACGAAAGCAAAGCCATTGATGTGGCTATTGGTTCGGTCCTGCGCTTCACAGGCAGAATGGGCAACAGGGGCCTGATAAAAAAGATAGGCGTTGATAACCTGATATTCCTGGTCATCATGACCATGTTCAGCTTTTTCGGTGCCGTGTTCGGCATGAGCGAGGAGACAATCGCTTTCACAATCATTTTCGTCCCCCTGGCGGTATCAATGGGATATGACTCCATTGTAGGTGTCTCTCTCTGCTTTGTTGCTGCCGCCCTGGGCTTTGCCGGAGCATTCCTAAACCCGTTCACCATTGGCATTGCACAAGGACTTTCAGACCTGCCACTCTTTTCAGGACTGGAGTACAGACTCTTCATGTGGTTAATAATCAGCGCTGTTGGGTTCACATACATACTGCGGTATGCCCGTAAAATAAAAAAGGATCCGTCCCGTTCTCCCGTCCGGGAGGATGATGATTACTGGCGCAAGCTGCATTCAGAGACGGAACTGAAGATCCAGTATCATACCCCTGCCTCTGCATGGGTTGTTTATGTTCTTCTAACCGCAGTAATGGTCATTTTCTCTGTCTTCAACCCGGTATCATCCATCTCCTTTGGAGAGGGTCAGCTGAAAATCCCGGCCGTACCCGTCCTGACCGGAATATTCGCTTTAACCGGATGGTTAACACTCCGGAAATCGGTTCACTTCTTTGTAATAGACCTGCTCCTCTTTACAATCCTCTTTCTTATCACCGGGGTTATGGGCTATGGGTGGTATATAATGGAGATAGCCACACTCTTTTTTGTGATGGGACTGGCAACCGGAGCGGCAATGAGCTATGATGCCAACAAAATCACGAAGCTGTTCCTCGACGGAGTAAAGGATATACAGTCGGCTGCATTGATTGTGGGACTTGCCGGAGGGATTATCATAATTCTTCAGAACGGAAATATCATTGACACACTCCTTTACAGGCTCTCGGAATCAATCTCGGGTATGGGAAGGATGGCATCAGTAAGCATGATGTACGTAACGCAAACTGCTATAAACCTCTTCATGCCATCGGGGTCAGCCAAGGCTGCCCTGACAATGCCAATGATGTCACAGTTCTCTGATCTGATAGGTGTTTCGCGCCAGGCAACGGTAGTTGCTTTTCAGCTTGGTGACGGTTTTACAAACATGATAACTCCAACCTCGGGTGTGTTGCTGGGTGTGCTGAGCGTGGCGAGGATCCCATATGAGAAGTGGTTCAGATGGGTGCTGCCATTCATCCTGTTACTCTTCGTTCTCGGGTTCCTTCTCCTTATACCCACCGTGTTCATGGAGCTGAAAGGGTTCTGAAGAGATTTGCGATTTGCGATTTGCGATTTGCGATTTGCGAATTTAATTAAATCGACAATCGAAAATNNAAAAAACCGTTCGCGTCATGCGAACGGTTTTTTTTGCGATTGCGGCGGATCAGAAATTGTAACCCACAGACACGCCGAACCCAGTGTTCTTTAGATTAGGATCATAATCCCACTCGGTTATATCAGTAATAATATTCAGCAACCCGAGCTGCGCATTTAACTGTGCATATAGCCCGAATGCGAACTCATAGCCTGCAAATATGTCTGCACCGGCATCAAAACCCCGGAAATAAACCTCATCCCCAGGTGTGTATTCATCCATTTCAATCTCGTTCTGAAACTGTATTTTTATCTCTTCACGGCTCCCATAGGTATAGGTCTGCTTGCCTGTGATACCGTAAGCAACATAGGGCCCAAAGCCGAGTAGCAGACGCCCGTTGCCAAGCTCCGGACTGTACAACAGATGGAGGGGCAGCTCAAGATAGGAAATACGGGTGTTGTTGTAGTAATCTTCGCTGGCTGCTTTTTTCCCATACAAAAACAAATTATTCTTCGAACCCTTCTGAGAAAAAAGCAGCCCTGTCTGGAAGTAGAAGTCAGTTGCCACGGGAATAGTGGCCTTCACGCCTGCATGGAAACCGATAATCATACCGTTTGTGATCTTGTCACCGTCAGCATCCTTGCCAACCATGTTCTGGAAGTTCGGACCGGCTACAATACCGAAATTGACCTGCGCCTCAAGCGCAGTTGCCGTCAATACTAGAATTGCAATCACTGAAAGAATCCTTGTTTTCATAATTTAACTATTTGGTTAAACACTAAATCATTTCATTGCCCTGGTCAGTATCCCCATCATGCCGCGGATGAATGTTGCGGATGTCAAAACCTTCACCACCGGATGAGTGGCCGTTCTGCGGCGTGCCGTTGTGGTACTCCCGCGCCATGTTGAATCCCTCTGGCGCGCCTTTCTCTCCTCAGCCTCACTTCTTCTCTGTTCTGCTGACTCAATCTTTCTCTCAAGCATCTCGGCCGCACTCTCCGGGTCAACAACCCTCGAGTATTTGGTCACAAGCTGCGATGACCTGTTTATAGACTCAATCTCTTCTGCGGTCAGGATATCCATCCTGCTCATCGGGGCACGCACCATCATGGCAGCGAGGGGCGTTGGTATTCCCTTTTCATTGAGTACTGTCACCAGGGCCTCACCCGTGCCGAGTGAGGTGAGTGCATTCTCAGTATCATACCATTCGGAGATGGGAAAGTTTTCCGCAGTAAGCTTGATGTCCTTCCGGTCAGCGGCGGTAAACGCCCTCAGTGCATGCTGAACCTTGAGGCCAAGCTGCGCCAGAACCGACGAAGGCACATCCATGGGGTTCTGCGTGATGAAATAGACACCCACACCTTTGGAGCGGATAAGCTTGACTATAGTTTCAATCTGTTCAAGCAGCGTCTTGCTGGCCTGGCTGAAGATGAGGTGGGCCTCATCAATGAATATCACCAGCTCAGGCTTGGGCTGATCGCCTCTTTCAGGCATCCTGCCATAAACCTCTGCAAGCAGTGACAACATGAAGGTTGAAAAGAGCTTGGGCTTATCCTGTATGTCTGTAAGGCGTATGATGTTTATATAACCGTTCCCGTTGCTGTCTCTCCTCATCAGGTCCATGACGTCAAAAGACTCCTCTCCGAAAAACCTCTCGGCACCCTGCTGCTCAAGTTCGATTATCTTGCGGAGTATGACGCCAGTAGAAGCCGGCGACATTGCCCCGTATTCGTTCTCCAGTTCTGCCTTACCCTCACCCTGAAGATACTGTATCACCTTCCTGATGTCTTTCAGGTCTATCAGTCCAAGCTTATTGTCATCACAATACTTGAATATGATTGAGACAATGCCTGACTGGGTATCGTTCAGGTCGAGAATACGTGAGAAGAGTACCGGACCGAATTCTGATACCGTTGCTCGCAGCCTGACTCCCTCCTGTTCGGAAATTGTCAGAAGCTCCACGGGAAAACCCATAGTCGTATATGGCAGATTTATCTTCGTGTGCCTGTCGGTGATGAACGCATTCTCCTTTCCCGGCTTTGCCACACCGCTGAGATCACCCTTGACATCCATGACCAGTGAGGGTATGCCCTTCAGAGAAAGCTGCTCAGATAAAACCTGCAGCGTCTTGGTCTTTCCGGTACCTGTGGCACCGGCTATCAGTCCGTGACGGTTCATGGTTTTCAGCGGAACCTTAATGTGCGCATCAGCCAGCGGCTCGCCGTCAAGCATTGCGCCGCCAAGTATAATGAAATCACCCTTGCAGGTATACCCGCCTGTTATGTGGCTGAAAAATTCATCCTTCTTGCTCATTGCCATTACATTTAGAATAATTAAAAGCCGCTGGAGCAGATACCCCAACGGCTTCCTAAATTAAACTATTTTTTTTAATTATTTCGCTTCAAGCAACTCTTTTACTTTGGCGGCCAGTGCATCACCACGCAGATTGTGGCCAACTATCACACCGTTGCTGTCAAGCAGGAAGTTTGCAGGGATGGAGTTGACAGCATACTGTTTCGCTGGTGCGCAATCCCAATACTTCAGGTCTGAGACATGGGTCCATGTGAGCTGATCGTCTTCAATTGCCTTCACCCAGTCTTCCTTACTGCGGTCAAGTGAGACGCCAAACACGTCAAAACCCATTTTGTTGTACTCTTTCCAAACCTTGACCACGTTCGGGTTCTCCTGGCGGCAGGGGCCGCACCATGCAGCCCAGAAATCAACCAGCAGAAGCTTCGTATCGCCGCCAAGCTTCGAGTATAGTGAAACCGGATTCCCATCAACATCATTAAGTGTAAAATCAGGAGCCTTCTGACCCGTTGACACGGCTTTGAGGTGTTCGAGTCGCTCCTTCATGCCAACAACAGCCTGCACCTTATTAAGCGTGGTGTCAAGGCCACCCAGCAGACTCTCCATCTCGCCAGCCTCCAGAGTGTATGACAGTTCATTGAGAACGATGGGGGTCACGTATGATGATGGGTTCTTTCTTATAAACTCCTTCTTCATCTCATTCTGTTTTGCATCCAGGGCTTCAAGCTCCTTCTCAATTGAGGCGGCAAGCTCTTCATTACCTGACATGCGTGCTTCACGGTAGCTGTCATAGATCTTTGACATCTCTGTGTTGGACTCGTCAAAAGCTGCCTTGTAGGTATCAAACTCACCCTGTGTCTGTGAACCGGTGACAGATGCCAGATACAGAGAATCTGCATGGCCGTTAATGGTTATGTCTGCGTCTTCAAGAAAGAAATTCAGCCCGCCGCGCTTGTCCTTGATGGCAAGATTCACCATCTGGGGATACCCGATGACGCCTTCCATGGTGAAGGTACCGTTCTCGATCATTGCCGAGTCGATTACCTCATAGCCTCCGGCAATGCGTTTCTGGAGAATGATGGTTGCATTTTCAGTACCGTCAATGGTGCCTGTGATTCTGAATTTAGGTTCCCTGGCACATGATGCAGCAACGGCCAGTACTAAAAAAAGGATAACTGTTTTTTTCATCTGAGGTGGTTTTACAATAAACACATTAATTTTTCGAAGGTGCAAAGATAGAAATATTTGGGTATTACCTGTTGCCGGCGAAATATTTGTCGAGCAGGATAGATGCCGGTTTATAGGAAGTTGTCTCGCCTTCGCGAAGCTGTCTCTCCAGGTCCGGAAGCAGCGCAATTACATCAGGATGGTTGTAAAATGAAAACTTAAGAGTGTCAAGTATTGTTTCATGCATACGCGTCACTGCCTGGTCTCTCCTTCTCTCCCAGAACCATCCGTTACTCTTGGTTACACTCACATAATCGCGAATTGTCTCCCACACATCAGTAATTCCAGTCTTCTCCAGCGAGGAGCAGGTCATGACCTTCGGGCTCCATCTTGATGGTGATGGGGGAAAGAGATGCAGGGCATTCTTGTATTCCACCCTTGCCATCTCCGCTTTCTGTACATTACTGCCATCAGCTTTTGTGATGACAATTGTGTCAGCCATCTCCATTATGCCTCGCTTGATGCCCTGCAGTTCATCGCCGGCGCCGGCAAGCATCAGCACCAGGAAAAAATCGACCATTGAATGTGCGGCTGTCTCAGACTGGCCTACTCCCACTGTCTCCACGAGGATGGTATCAAACCCTGCGGCCTCACACAGTATTATTGATTCGCGTGTTTTGCGCGCCACCCCTCCAAGTGTGCCTGCCGCAGGTGACGGCCGTATAAAGGCGTCCGGGTCAACGCTCAGCTGTTCCATGCGGGTCTTGTCACCCATGATGCTGCCTCCGCTCTGCTGGCTGCTGGGGTCAATAGCCAGAACTGCCAGACGCCTTCCGTAGTAACGCGTGAGCATGGTGCCGAAGGTGTCTATAAACGTGCTCTTGCCGGCGCCGGGGACACCCGTGATGCCGACCCTGACCGACCGCGAGCTGGCGGGCAGACATAGCTCCACCACAGCCTGTGCAATGTCATAATGCTCCGGAAGGGAACTCTCTATAAGCGTTATCGCCTGGCTGAGAATAGTCCGGTCACCCCGCAGAATACCATCTGCGTAATCGTCTGCACTGAGTTTTTTCCGCCTGCTTTTCCTGAGACGGTTTAACATGTCAGGGTTGATGCTCGGAGGCTGTGTAACCCCCTTTTGAACCGATAGTGCTCCGGCTGACCGCTTATCCCTGTTCATTGTTTTAGTGACCCGGGTGTCGTACCTTACTTATCCGCTCCCGCTTCTACAAGAACCTCTCCCTTGATCATCAGCATCACCTCTGAATTTTTGGGGTCATTGGTGTATACAAAAATATTCTTGTAGATCTGTCCCTTGTACCCGCCGGAATTAAACTTTGCTTTTATAGATCCCCTTGCTCCGGGCTTGATGACATTCTCGGTAGGCATCAGGGCGGTGCATCCGCAACCCGACTTTACATGCCTGATCACCAGATCGCTCTTCCCTTTGTTGGTGAAGAGAAACTCAATGTCAGCAGAGGTATTCTGCTTAATAGTTCCGAAACTGACCGTATTGGAATCGAGCTTGAAGACAGGAGCACTGGCCAGCTGCTGGCTGGTGAGCCCTGAAAAATCCTCAACAAGATTGGCCGAGACATACAGGTAAATATTGGGCAATGGCTTGCCGTTAACCTTGAGGCGAACCAGGTCATTGACATTGCCCCATGCACTGCTGTTGAGCTTTGCGTCATAGGTTCCCTCGATAAGACCCTTCTCCCCGGGTTTGATGGTGGCAGGGCTTACCTTCAGAGAGAGATGAGCCGGCAGTCCTTCGAACTCAATAGTGGCAGGCTCTTTGGACGTATTGATGACAGGCATAACCCTTATCTTTTTCTCGCTCTTTTTAGTTGTGGTAAAGGCCAGATGGTTTGACTCAAACCTCACCGGTCCTACGGCAAAGGTGTAGAGCTCCTCTGTCGTCTTCTCACGCGGAACGACCTGTCCTTCAATGATCAGAACCGTCACCGCCGGCTTGGCGTTGGAATAGACCGTGATGCTCTTGGCAAAACGACTGTTGTAACCGCGCGGATCGAAGACGGCAGTGACAAAACCCTTCCCTCCGGGAGGAACAGGCGATTTCGTATAGTCTGAAGCAGTGCATCCGCATGAAGACTGCACCCTGGTAATCACAAGCACTGAATCACCGGTATTGGTGAAATTGAAAACTGCCTCCTGCTTGCCGGCTTCCTCCTTAATTGACCCGTAATCATAACGCGTGCTGGCAAAATTAAGTTTCGGCTGGGCTGAAAGTCCTGCTGCCAAAATCATTAAAACAGATATTACTAAACTCCTTCTCATAATAATATTTTTTAATTTCGGCTAACCCCGAAAAAAGTTGTTTGACTCAATCACATAACAAAGATCAAGCCATATATATTGCATGATATTAAGCACCAAAAATAATAAAATTCGATAAGCCCCTGCTTTTTTATTGGTTTATCGATTAGTTTTGTCTCTCGGATCATCTCATTTGGAACAGATTTTGATCGAACAGGTGAGATTGTTCCGCTTTGGCTTATGAGCAGAAGAAAACTCTTAATACTGCTGTCCGTAATACTGGGTTTCATGCTGGCCTCCCCGGCATCAGGCCAGTTCTATAACGGCATGCAGATGACCTTCGGCAAAAACCGGATACAGTACAATGACTTCTACTGGACCTATTTCAGGTTTGACGAGATGGACTGCTACTATACGGAATTCGGCCGTGAGGTGGCTGAATATGCCTGCAAGGTGGCCGAGGAGAAGCTCAATGAGATAGAAGACTATTTTGATTATACGCTTGACAAACGGCTTATCCTCATAGTCTATAACAAGAAGAACGATTTCAGGCAGAGCAACATCGGGCTTATCTCTGCGGAAGATGACTATAACGTGGGGGGATACAGCCGGGTGATCAAGAACAAGGTGATGCTCTGGTTCAATGGCGACCACGAGGAGTTCAGCAGGCTCATCGCTTCTGCAGTAGCCGAGGTTGTGGTGTATGAGATGCTGTACAACGCCGATGTGCGGGACAGGGTCACCAGCAACTCTCAGATCCAGATCCCCGACTGGTACATCAAGGGACTGATCAACTATGTTGCATACGGGTGGGAGAGCGAGACTGACAATCGCGTCAGGGACGGCTTTGAAAACGGGAGATACAAGAACCTTGACAACCTCGAATATGAGGAGGCGGTTTACGCAGGTCATTCATTCTGGAAATTTATCGGCGATACTTACGGCGACGCTATTATTCCCAATATTATCTACCTGTCAAAGATCTACAAGAATATTGAGGATGGCTTCCTTTACGGGCTGGGCAAAAGTATCAAGGATACCTACCGCGACTGGAGGGGTTATTATGAAGAATATTATGCTGTTAAACCCGGAGAGAACTACTCCGGCCCGGCCGAGTTAAAAAAATCTAAGCCCTTTGAGCGCTTCACCACCGTCAAGGTGTCACCTGACGGCCGCCAGGTTGCATGGGTTTCAAACGACTGGGGTAAAAGACGGATATGGCTCTATGACTCGGCCACCGGCAAAACTAACAAGCTGTTCACCATAGAACCCAAATTTGAACAGTCAGTTGACCATTCCTACCCGGTCCTGACATGGCATCCCGGGGGACAGATACTGACATTTACCAACGAAGAGAAGGGAGGAGTGGAACTCTATTTCTTCCGCACCGGGGAGAAGAAATTCGAACACCGTACCATGCCATTCTTTGAGAAAGTACTTTCTCTCTCATACTCCCCCGACGGGTCAAGGCTTGTCGTGTCAGCGGTGATCAATGGTATGACTGATATCTATGTTCATACTATCATCAGCGGAACCAATGAGAGGATCACCTTTGACGTGGCCGATGACCGTGACCCTTCATTCATCAGCGGAAGAGATGAGACCATAATCTTCTCATCAAACAGGCTGGCTGACACGCTTTCCAACAGAGGCGATCCGCAGGAGCGCACCGGGCTGACATATAATCTCTTCACCTATGACCTCAGGGCAGGCAACGGACAACTGACCAGGCTGGGTGACGGCACTCTCAATGACCACCTTAAACCTATCGGCGCCTCAGCTGCCTCAACAGGATTCCTGGGCAACGGCAATGGCATAATAAACTATTATGACGCCACCGTTGACAGCGCTATCGCCTACATTGATACCGCACTTCATTACAGCTACTTCATCAGCCCCCGGCAGGCAACTGATTTCCCGAGAAACCTGGAGGCCTTTGACAGGAGAGGCGGACAGGATGCTGCAGTGATTTTTGACGATGGCCGTTACAGGCTTCTCACCGGCTCTTCCACCGATCTTCCCGCTGTCAGAACCGAAGATGTCAAAACCACCGCATGGCGTGCCGAGGAGACTGCCATGCTGCATGCTGCTGATAGCATAAACCAGCTCAGAGACCGCCTTCTGGCCGAACGCGCAAGGATGAATGACACACTGAAAAAGCCTCTCTACGAATACTACGCAGCTGACGAACCCATAGACTTCCGTAACTATGTCTTTGAAAAGGAAAAGGAGAATTTCTATGAGCTTCAATGGAGGAAGGATTACATGGATGTTGACCTCGACACCTCACGTATGCCCATGCCTGATGCCCTTGTATACAGACCTGCGTTCTATAATAACTATTCAGCCGCCCAGATCGATTTCAACTTCCTTAACAATACCTACCAGGCATACAACGGCGGTGCCCCCTATTTCAACCCCGGCCTGAACCTGCTCCTTAAAATAGGTACGATTGACCTCTTTGAGGACTACCGCATTACAGGTGGTTTCAGGTTCTCCGGCAACTTCGACAGCAATGAATACCTGGTCAGCCTGGAAGCCCTCAGGGGCAAATTCGACAAACAGGTCATCTTCCACAAACAGTCGTTCGACAGTTACAATGACACCAGCTATTACAAGATAAAAAGCTATACCACCTACATGTCGCTCAGAAAACCACTGAGCGCTGTCATGGCCCTGAAAGGGACTCTCACATACAGGTATGACAACTATATCATCCAGTCAACTGACCAGGCCAGCCTCGTGGCTCCGTCATTTGACAGGCATTGGGTGGGACTTAAGGGTGAACTGATCTATGACAATACCCGCAAACGCACCATCAATATTTATAACGGTCT
>DCSU01000120.1 GCA_002325785.1 Bacteroidales bacterium UBA1458
AGGACCTTACCTGCCACATCAGGATTTGAAGGTGTCTGGAACAACGTGGGAGAGTTGGAGAACAAGGGTATAGAATTCTCACTCCACTCAAATAACCTGGCAGGCAAATTCATCTGGACGACAGACTTTAATCTGGCATTCAACCGTAACAAGATCATAAGTATAGACGGACCGGAGATTACTCCCAATGCTATCAACTATGTAATTGAAGGCCAGCCCATCGGAGTGTTTAAAATTGTCAAGTATGCAGGAGTTGACCCGGAAAACGGTGACGCCCTCTACTATATCGATGCTGACAGTGATGAAACAACAAACAACTTTAACCTGGCATCTCCGCAGGTAGTCGGATCACCAAACCCCGATTTCACAGGCGGCTTTAATAACTACTTCGAATTTGCCGGTTTTGATCTCAATGTACTGATCAGCTTCGTCTACGGTAACATGATCTATAACGGTGCCGGAAACTATCAGTCTGCCAACGGCGACTGGTTTGACAACCAGACAATCGATCAGATGGACAGGTGGCAGAATCCGGGCGATATCACGGATGTGCCCCAGGCACGCCTTGGCTATGGCAACGGAACGAAGGTGTCAAGCAGGTACCTCTATGACGGTTCTTATATCAGGTTCAGAAATGTAAACCTGGGTTATACTGTTCCCAAGTCACTGACTGACCGACTGAAGATGTCATCGGTGAGGATCTATGCAGGCGTACAGAATCTTTACACCCTGACAAAATACAAAGGCTGGGATCCTGAAGTGAACTACACAGGTGCCGGCCGTTCTACCCAGAACACCAATATTATCCAGGGATATGACTTCTATACTGCACCGCAGGCAAGAACCTATACTCTTGGTATAAACCTTTCATTCTAACACCAAATACCAATAGTCATGAAAAATATGATAAGCAAATTCAAAATATGGTTATTGATTGTTCCGGTTCTGACCATGCTTTTCTCATGCACTGAAAAGCTTGACATCAAACCCAGGCAGTCAATAGAGGCTGAGGATGCATTGACAACCCCTCATAAAATTAAAACCGCGCTGGTGGGAGCCTATTTCCAGGCCAGCAGCTCAACCATTTTTGGTTCCTACTTCCAGGAGTACAGCGAGCTGTATGCCGCCACAGGAGATATGCTGTTTATGGGTACCTACACGCAACCGCGTGAATTCATAAATAAGGAGGCCACAACTACAAATAGTTATGTTGAATCTACATGGATTCAGGCCTATAAGCTGATCAATACCTGCAATAACCTGTTACAGGAGGATGTTCTTGCTCTGCTTGACGCCGGGGATAAAGATATTGTGAAGGGTGAAGCTCTCTTCCTCAGAGGATGGGTTCTCTTCGAGATGACAAGGCTGTTCGGTCTGCCCTTTGAGCCTAACCAGGCCAATAACCAGCTGGGCATTCCGATTGTTCTTACTCCGACGAAAGATGTAGCTTNNGATGACAAGGCTGTACGGACTGCCGTATGAACCTAACCAGGCTAATAACCAACCTGGCATTCCGCTAGTATTTACGCCTACAAAGGAGGTCGATGATGTCGTAACGGTAGCCAGAAACACCGTTGAGGAGTGCTACAATCAGGCCACAGAGGACCTCACTACAGCCCGCGATCTGCTTCCTGATGAAAACGGAGTATATGGATCATCAATGACAGCCAGCGCTGTCCTTGCAAGACTCCACCTGCAGTCTGGCAATTTCGCCCAGGCAGCCATCGAAGCAAACAGAGTGATTGAAAGCGGACTCTTCGAGCTAACAGAAACGCCGCTGAAGGCATTTAATAATTCAGAGAATTCAACAGAGGATATCTTTGCAATTCAAAAGAACGCCACTTCTGAAACCAGCTGGCTGACAGTAATGTTTGCTTCTCTTGCAGGTGCAGGCAGAGGCGATTACGAGATCCAGGAATCATTCCTCGCCAGGTTCGACCCTGCAGATCTGCGTGGAATGTACCAGGAGGACACACAGGAGGGAGACGTCATTGGTGATATTACAATGATGTATTACACGGGTGTTGGCACGATTCTGAATTACGGAGGTATCAACACTGCAAAGTGGGGCGATTACTACAGGAACATACCCCTCATCAGGCTTGCTGAGATGTATCTCATCAGGGCTGAGGCCAACTTTGAGAACCCGGCAACAGACGTAGGCCCGAACACACCGACGGAGGATATAAATCTTATCCGCGGACGGGCAAACGCAACTGCCTATCCTGCACCTGTCACCCAAGCCCAGATAAGAGAAGAGAGATACCTCGAGCTATGCTGGGAGGGTCATCGCCTGCATGACCTGAAGAGGTGGAAGATGAATATAGGAACTGATGCTTATGATGCAGGAAACCTTATACTCCCGATACCTTTCAGGGAGATGCAGGTAAATGACCTGCTCATCCAGAACTCCTGGTATACCTCAGGCAAATAGTCTGAAGGCATTAAACAAACAAAAAGGAGGGTGGCTTTTAAACTCCCTCCTTTTCTTTTATGGCATGATGCCCAGTACTCAGTCAGCAGTCTTACCAGGCAATAGGCAGTTGGCAATAGGCA
>DCSU01000048.1:0-4925 GCA_002325785.1 Bacteroidales bacterium UBA1458
TTCCACGCACAAAATCCGTAGCGCAGGCCGTACTGGTGATTTACCTGGTGATAACTGCAGCTGAGATTATTCTCCTGACAGCAGGGGGCATGGACCTTTTTGACAGTATCTGTCACACATTCGGAACCGTAGCTACTGGTGGCTTTTCTACCAAAAACACCAGTATTTCAGATTATTCGGCATTTATACAGTACGTCATTGCCTTTTTCATGTTCCTCTCAGCTGCCAGTTTTGTGGTCTTATATTTTATTATCAAGCGGAACTTCACAAGGGTCAAAGCTAATGAGGAGCTGTGGTTCTATATCTTTTTCACTACGGCAGCTGTCGTTTTTGTGACTCTGGTTCTCTATTTCAGCACGGGCCGGTCGTTTGAAGAGGCATTCCGTCATTCGCTCTTCCAGGTTATCTCAACCATCTCCACCACGGGCTTTGCCACCACTGATTATACCCTGTGGCCACAAACAGCCCTCGTATTGATCTTCCTGTTGATCTTTGCAGGCGGGTCAACCGGGTCAACTACCGGCGGTATCAAGATGGCCAGGCACCTCATTGCACTCAAGAACCTGCGCAATGTAACTGTAAGGCTTCAGCACCCCAATGCCATCATGCCTGTGAAGCTTAACGGTCAGGTGGTGCCTGACAGCATCAACAGCCTCATGACCGTCTTCATCCAGCTCTACATAATCATTTTCATCGCAGGTATGATCATCATGCTCATCTCCGGCATTCCGGCCGAGGAGGCCGCAGGTGCATCGGCAACTGCAATCTCATGTGTGGGACCCGGGCTCGGTGCCTCCGGAAACCTTGGCAATTATGCGCATTTCAACGGTACGGCAAAGGTCACCATGGTGCTTCTGATGATCATCGGCCGCCTTGAGATATTCACCATTGCAGCTCTTTTCACCAGGGCATTCTGGAGAAAATGACGGGGTTTTTACATATTTCGTTCAAATATTTTCTAAATTCCTGAAAAAAAAGTTCAATAATTCAAAAACTCATTTACCTTTGCACGCAAATTAATATCAAATTTTATGAATAAAGGAATTGTTAAATTTTTCAATGTGTCCAAAGGTTTTGGATTCATTAAAGACGCCAACTCATCGAAAGAGTATTTTGTCCATTCAACCGGACTGATCGACAAGATCAAGGAGAATGACGAAGTTACATTTGACCTCCAGGAAGGTAAAAAAGGATTAAATGCCGTTAATGTAAGACTTGCATAGTTAACAATATAATGTACATTTAATGACCTTGGTCCCGCCTAACCAGCGGGACTTTTTTATTTATTAAAGTTCAGGTTATCTCCAATCTGATAATTTTCATGGCGGCGGACAAATATTTTGTACCTGTGCAGCAATCGAAATCCGGTAAATAATATATTTATGATATGGATTTAAAAACGAAGTACGGAGACACAGCCCTGATAGCAGGGGCATCCGAGGGTATAGGAGCTGCATTTGCCGAGTTGTTGGCCGCTCAGGGCTTCNNGAGTTCTTGGCCGCTCAGGGCTTCAGCCTGATACTTATTGCACGAAGGATGGAGCCTCTTCAGACACTTGCAGGCAAACTGGCTGAATGTTATAAAGTTAAGTCCCAGTGCGTTGCATGCGATCTGTCTGAAGAAGATGCCGCCGAACATATCATGCTCTCTCTTGACGGAGCGGAGCCCGCTATCCTGGTTTACAATGCCGCACTTTCCCATATCGGTCCCTTCGTTGATCATCCACTGGATAGCCACTGCCAGGCCGCCCGGGTGAATATGATCACTCCAATGAAGCTGGTGCATGCCCTGGGAGGCAGGATGCTTGAGAGGGGCAGAGGTGCCGTTCTACTTATGTCATCAATGGCAGGACTGCAGGGCAGTGGATACCTGGCAACCTATGCGGCCACCAAAGCCTTCAACAGGGTGTTGGCTGAAAGCCTCTGGTATGAATGGAAGGAGCGGGGCGTAGATATAATAGCCTGCTGCGCCGGGGCCACGGCAACCCCCGGCTACCTCAACTCCCGGCCTGCAAAGGCCGGTCTGTTTGCTCCAGCGGTGATGCAGCCTGAGGCTGTTGTGACTGAGTGCTTCCGGCGACTGGGCAGAAAACCTTCATTTATTCCCGGCAGGGCAAACAGGGCAGCTTCGTTTTTTATGCTGCGGATGCTTCCGCGAAAAAGAGCAGTGCTAATCATGGGCGACAATACCCGGAAAATCTA
Organism: Bacteroidales bacterium UBA1458; assembly: GCA_002325785.1. Classification (GTDB taxonomy): domain Bacteria; phylum Bacteroidota; class Bacteroidia; order Bacteroidales; family VadinHA17; genus SR-FBR-E99. The sequence goes on from DCSU01000048.1 coordinate 2,202, forward strand.
CGGTATTTAATGGAATTTTCAAGGCCGGTTTTTTAAACTACCAGATGTGTGGAATGATCCGCCATGGGACCCTCTTTTTATATTTTGCCCACAGCTCCCCGTATTTCGCTGCACAGCGCCTGTCATCATCATGCTGCCTTGTAAAGAGGAGCAGGACATAGTATAGCGGATAGAGCCAGGGCCAGATAAGCCCCGGATAACCGGTACAGAGAATTATCCCCGAGGCCATCAGTATCTCTCCAAGGTAGTTTACATGCCTGCTTATGCCCCAGAAACCATTGACGAGGAGTCTTTTGTTGCCGTCGCCAATACTCTCCGGCATGATGCCAAGAAAAGGTCTTTGCGGATCGCGCTTGAAAAAGAACTTCTGCATGTTTGCGCCACGTGCCAGTATCCAGCCGGAAAAGAAGATGAAAGTAAAGATCAGGAGGAGCCATAAAGGAGTATGCGGATCAGGCAGTTCCACTGTAGACCACAGTGCTATCGGGTAAAAATATGGATAGAACACGATGCATCCCCACCCGAGCTTGAAGCCTATTCTCTCGGCAAACAGGTCATAAGTATAGAGGTGAACCTCTTCAAAAAGGAGATATTCAGTAACAAAATATGTCAGTAGTACTGCAGATAGTATTATCCCGGGTGATGCGGCATCACCGTATTGCATAAGGTGCCAGGATGTGAAACTCAGAACATTGAGCTCAAGCATGATGGCTCCGGCGAGGTAGAGCCACATTTTAATATCAACCCTGCCATTTAAAACCTGAAGATTCTCCACCCTTCCCAGGAACAGATCAGCGGCGAACGACGTACGTACAGCCCGGCGGGGGAGAACCAGTACAAGTGTGAATATCAGGCCGAGGATACATGCTCCTGCAAGTCCGTACCACCTGTAATTGTACAGGTAGTCATATGGAACAATCCCGGTTCTCCCCAGTAAAAACCAGGTTGCAACCACAACAAAGAAGACCAGGATGCCATTGATCCGGTACTTCATCTTCTCTGATGTACCGGGCTTTGTAATGTAGCCTGCAACCTGTCTGGCGGGAAGATAAGCATTCAGAATAAATACCGCGGTCATAATGACGACCGGTGCAAGAACTCCCATTATCCTTTCCATAGAAACATGAATTTGGATAAAAATAAAATAAATCGTTCTGAATACAATGATCAGGGCAGGACATTCTAAAGTGAAACCGAAGAATTCCAGATCTTCACTGATGATCAAGTGTAAGTCCGAACCGCTCCCTCGCCACACGAAGCAGCAGGTTCACGGTTTCATCTATACCCAGAAGTGATGAGTTAATGCAGAGGTGGTATGATTCGGCAGCTCCCCACGTCTTGCCGCTGAAATAATTGTAATAGCCTGACCGGCCCTTGTCGGTCTTCTCAATGAGGTCCCTGGCCTTGCCGTCCGTGATCTTATGACTCTCGGAAATGCGCCTGATACGGTCATCCATGTCGGCACTGATGAAGACATTGAGGCTGTCACGCCGCTCCTTGACTACATAGTCGGCGCATCTGCCCACGAAGATGCATGATCCCTCCTCTGCCAGCCTGCGCATCACATCACTCTGAATCTTGAACAGTGTCTCGTTGCTCAGGTAATAATTGGAAAAGAAGTCATCTGTTATTGCAGTCCTGATGCCCAGCAGTCCGGGGAACAGGCTGAAATGTTTCTGCTCATCCACTCTCTCGAAGAACTCCTCCTTCAGTCCGCTCTCCTTCGAGGCTATCCTTATGAGTTCCTTGTCATAAAAAGGTATTCCCAGGCGGGCTGCCAGCTTCTGCCCGATCTCGCGCCCGCCGCTCCCGAGCTGCCTGCCAATTGTAATTACATATTTCCGTGTCATAACCCGGTGGATTAATCTTCGATCAAATTTACTGCTTTCTGCTGAATAGTCATCAATGTTAATAATGAAACCGGGTAGCCATTATGCATTGTGATTAAACCATTGATGTCCCGGTTGTTGATGCAGCATAATCATGACTTTCCCTGTCTTTTATTCAAAACGCGAGAGCTATGAAAACAAGTTCAGTTTTTTCGTGCGTAGTTATCCTTCTGTTACATGCAGGAGGAGCTTATTCACAATCGGCAGTAAACCGTGATCATACCTCATTCTGCCTTGAAACGGAGGTGGTTTTTGACACTTCCGCAATCGATGCTGTTTACTCACATCCTGATGAGATTCTATGCAATGTTGACTCATTATGGGCGACCAACCGCGCTTACGTGCTGGCCGTACAGTTTGGTCGCAACAACCGGATGAACCTGAACCGTGAAGAGTGGACTGAAAGAGTTACGGAGGTTGCAGCTCTCAATGCGAATGAGAGGGCATTGCAGCCAGCTGTTGTCACATCACGGGAACTCATTGGTCTGAGCACCGCACTTCGCGAAAGAGGATTTCCACATATCAGCTCCTTTCTTCAACCTGAAGCTCCACCTGTTAAGCTTCCAGTTTACCTCATCTCTGATATTCAGCCTGCAGCATTTGCACATGCCGGGGGGATACTAATGAACGTGAACTCACCGCNNAACTGTGATCCGTCAGTAATAATGAATATTCTCGTCCATGAGATCTACCATGCCGGATTTGCAAATACCATAGCATACAGAAGCGATTATGAGCTTCAGAATGAGGCTCTTGATTTTGTTCTTGATTTTCTGTTAAACGAAGGAATGGCTACCTATGTCTCATATTCTGCCCGCCACATCTTCCCCAACGC
>DCSU01000048.1:4981-5190 GCA_002325785.1 Bacteroidales bacterium UBA1458
GCATGGCAGACAGGAGTGATTGAGCGGGCCTTCTATATTGCCGGTGGTTACATGGCAGGGCTTATTGACGAAACCATGGGGAGAGAGGAGCTGGTAAGAGCCATGAGTGCCGGACCATTGAGTTTTTTAACCCTTTATAACTCGGTTGCTGATGAAACTATGAAGCTAAAGATTCCGGACTTGCCTGATGTAATCTCACCTTGTCAGAA
>DCSU01000133.1:0-2609 GCA_002325785.1 Bacteroidales bacterium UBA1458
AGATAATAAGCATGTTCCCATACATCAAGTGCCAGAATGGGTTTGCCGCGTTTGGCAGCCACATCCATCAGCGGGTTATCCTGGTTCGGTGTCTGTGAGACGAACAACTTACCGTTGGCATCAACAGCCAGCCATGCCCAACCACTTCCGAACTGCGTCTTGGCTGCAGTTTCAAATTCGGTTTTAAACAGGTCAAATGACGCGAAAGTCTTTACGATTGCTTCCATCAATGCGCCCTCAGGCTGGCCTCCGGCGTTCGGTCCCATAACCTGCCAGAAGAGCTTATGGTTATAAAAACCTCCTCCGTTGTTGCGGATCACCGCGGAGTATGTGCTTACCCTTGCAAAAATATCCTCAAGAGGCAGATTGTCTATTTTAGCCTCGCCTGCTGCCTTTATAAAATTGTCAAAATATGCCCTGTGATGTTTGGTATAATGAATCTCCATTGTCTGAGCGTCAATATAGGGCTCCAGTGCATTGTAAGCGTACGGAAGCTCCGGAAAAGTATATCCCTGTGCCATAGTCTTATTATTTATTGTTAAGAAACTGAAAATTAATGCGGTTAATACAAATGCTTTTGTTTTCATGTTTAAGATCTTTTAAACACTAAACAAGATGGAGATGGATTTGTTCACGGCTAAACTTTCGATTTTTAAGATGATTTGGTATCTTTCGTTTTATTAATTTTGAAACAGATAAAAGCATAACGATATGAAATGGCAAGGACGTCGCGGGAGCGGCAATGTTGAAGACCGCAGGGGTATGGGTACCGGCACCAAGGTTGTCGGAGGTGGGATAGGAACGCTGGTAATCGTGCTGCTCGTCTATCTTCTTGGCGGCGACCCGTCGAGCATCATTAATCAGGGTGGTTCAGGAACACAAACTTCAGGTCCGGTTGAAGCCACCGAGGAGGAGAACGCAATGGCGCAGTTTGTTTCTGTTGTACTGGCTGATACGGAGGAGGTATGGGGTAAGATTTTTGCAGAGTCAGGCGCCACCTATCGCAAACCCACGCTTGTGCTCTTCAGGGATCAGGTGGAGTCGGCCTGCGGCTATGCAACAGCCGCCAGTGGCCCCTTCTATTGCCCTGCCGATGAAAAGGTATACATTGACCTGAGCTTTTGTGACGATCTTCAGACAAAATACGGAGCCCAGGGAGATTTTGCAGTGGCTTATGTAATTGCCCATGAGATAGGTCATCACGTACAGAATCAGATGGGTATTCTTGATGAGGTGCAGTCAGAGCGTCAGCGTCTGAGTGAGGTCAGGGCCAACCAGCTTACCGTCAGGCTTGAGCTGCAGGCCGACTTTTTTGCCGGCGTCTGGGCGCATCATGCCAGCCAGATGTTCAACTCCATAGAGTCGGGTGATATCGAAGAGGCCCTGAATGCGGCATCATCCATCGGCGATGATGTGCTTCAAAAGAAATACCAGGGACGGGTTGTTCCCGATTCCTTCACTCACGGAACAGCTGCGCAGCGATCAAGCTGGCTCCGCAAGGGATGGCAGACGGGCGACATGAGCCAGGGTGACACCTTCTCGGCTGCCATTTAGGCCGAATGCATAAACATCGCTTTTCAGAGCTCCTTTCTTCAACCGGCATAAAGGAGCCAACCTTGTTTGAATGAAGATAATCTGGAAGTATCTCAAACCGTTCAAAGGCCTGTTGTTCCTTGCAATGGGACTCGCGGCCATTTCGCAGGTGCTTGACCTCATTGACCCGATCATCTTCGGGAAGATCATTGACCTGTACGCTGTCAATACCGGGGGCCGGACCGAGCATGAGCTCATCAGCGGAGCCATCAGGCTTCTTGCACTTGCCGTAGGTATCGCCCTCCTGGCCAGACTGGCCAGGGCTTTCAATGAATATGTCACCCGACTGGTGGTTCAGAAGTTCGGGCTATCGGTTTTCGATGAGGGCCTGAGACAAACGCTTCGCCTTCCCTACCACGAGTTTGAAGAAACCAGCAGCGGTCATGTGCTATCGGTACTCCAGAAAGTGAGGCATGACAACGAGAGGTTTATCACCTCGTTCATCTCCACCCTCTTCACCACAGTTGTTGGTATTGCATTCCTGATCTGGTATTCAGTCACAAAAAGCTGGCTGCTGATACCTGTCTTCCTGATAGGGGTTGTCCTTCTCGGCGGGCTGACAGGGCTTCTGAGCAGGAAGATAAGGACCATCCAGCGCTCCGTAGTTAAGGAGACCAATAAGATGAGTGGCTCAATTACCGAATCACTGAGGAATATTGAGCTGGTCAAGAGCATGGGCCTTACCTACCCTGAGATCAGGCGCCTGAAGAACTTCACCAGGAAAATATTCGACCTTGAGATTACCAAGGTCAAGAAGATACGCTCACTGACCTTCCTTCAGAGTTCCGTTTTACTTGTACTGAGGGAATCCATCCTTTTTATTCTCCTCTGGCTTATCTTTCGTGACATGCTTACCACAGGTGAACTGATCACCATGCAGTTCATCTCCACACGCATACTCTATCCCCTGCAGGATCTTGGAAGCATTATCCTCACATACCGCGAGGCTGAGGCTTCGCTGCAGCTATTCAATGAACTCATGAAGAAGGAGCCGGAGTACCGGCCTGAGGAGCCGG
>DCSU01000133.1:2625-5197 GCA_002325785.1 Bacteroidales bacterium UBA1458
AAGGCCGAGACCGATGCCATCGAGGACCTCTCTTTCAGGGCTGTCAGGGGCGATACAATTGCCTTCGTCGGACCTTCCGGCTGTGGCAAGTCGACCCTGGTCAAGCTCCTGGTAGGACTTTATTCCCCTACTAAAGGCACTATCTACTATGATGATGTCGCTGCGCGTGACATCAGGTTCAATCAGATGCGCCGGCAGCTGGGGTTTGTCACACAGGATACTCAGCTCTTCTCGGGCACGATAAGGGAGAACATGCAGTTTGTCAAGCCTGAGGCAACGGATGAAGAGATCTATGAAGCATTGAAGCAAGCCTCGGCCATCAGGCTGGTGGAGAGCTCGCCGAAAGGGCTTGACACCCTCCTCGGGGAGGGAGGGAAGATGGTCTCCGGTGGCGAAAAGCAGAGGCTGGCCATTGCCCGGGCCCTGATNNTTTGACGAGGCCACCTCGGCGCTCGATTCCATCACCGAGGAAGAGATCACCAAGACGCTCAGGGAGGTATCTGCCGGGAAGCAGCAGATTACCCTTATGATAGCTCACCGGTTGTCGACCATCATGCATGCTGACCGCATCTATGTACTTGAAAAGGGAAAGATCATTGAGGAGGGAACCCATGACCTGCTGCTGAGCAAAAAGGGGCTATACTATGCCATGTGGAGGCAGCAGATCGGAGAGAGGATCACTGTTCCGCACAGCGAACGCAACAAGGAGCGACTGGTTACAGAATCCATGGATCCTATAGAGAGGGATAATACAGGCAATGGCCAATGATGAGGCAGGCCGGGGCGACTGGCTGCTGCTCCTTCCTGCTGATCAGGAATTCTTCATGCTGATAGGCTGGCCGGTGGCTTCCAGCACGTTCCACCACAGTTCTCCCTCCACGTCAATTTTCTTGCGTTTGGCTACCACTGCGGGAATTGGCATGAGTGTAAAACTGTTATTCCAATACCCTGTAACGAAGTCCGTTTTGCCTGCCACCGCCGCATGCACTGCATTCTGTGCCAAAAGGTTGCAGAACTTACTGTCGTTGGCGTTGGCCGGCGCGCTGCGGATTATATAGCTCGGGTCAATATATTTCAGTGAATAGGGAAATCCCAGGGCACTGAACTCTGCCTTTATCTTGTCCTTGAGGAATATTCCAATGTCCTGGTGTTTAATATTGCCTGACGCGTCTATCTCCCGGTTCTTTGATTCGAACAGATCCTGTCCTGCTCCTTCAGCCACAACCACTACTGCATGATGTCTCTCTTCCAGACGCTTTTTAAGTTCAGCCAGGAATCCGCCGGGACCGTAGAGATCAAATGAGATTTCAGGAATAAGGACGAAGTTTACTTCCTGTATGGCCAGCACAGCGTTGGCGGCTATGAATCCGGAGTCGCGCCCCATCAGTTTAATAAGTGCAATGCCGTTGTATGCTCCCTGCGCCTCGTTATGCGCATTCCTGATTATATCGTTGGCAATTGAAAACGCTGTCTCAAATCCAAACGATTTCTGTATCAGGTCTATATCATTATCAATTGTTTTCGGGATACCGGCAACGGAGATCTTAAGGTTCCTTTTATGTATCTCCTCATAGATTGCATGTGCGCCGCGCAGGGTTCCGTCTCCTCCGATGCAGAAGAGAATATTGAGGTTCAGTATCTCCAGGGTATCCACCATTTTTTCAACATCCTGTTCGCCCCTCGACGTTCCCAGGAAGGTTCCGCCTGAAAGGTGTATCTCACTGACCATGGGGGCGGTCATTTCGATGACCTCGTGGTTATATTCGGATATCAGTCCCTCATACCCGTATCTTATGCCAAGTATCCTTTTGATGCCGTAACGGTAATAGAGCTGGTTGACGAGGCTGCGAATGACGTTATTGAGTCCCGGGCAGAGTCCTCCGCATGTTACTATGCCCACCTTGGTCTTTGCAGGTTCGAAGTATATTGACTCTTTCGGTCCGGCTTTTTCAAATGAGACGGGGATTTCGCCGGTCATCTTGCAATGGTCATAGTTTTCAGCGGTAACGTCATAGATGACCCGTTCATCATCGTTAATGAACTTATAAACGGGACTTGTGGTCCGCTGACCCTGTTTAAGGGGTGATACCACATTGCATTTGCCCAGGGAGGTGATGATAAAGTCTTCGTATTTCATTGCCATGCAGTTGTTGCCGGATAATTTGGTGTGCCGCGAGATTTTCTCCTGCGGCGTAAGTTCAAAGATAGCGAAATTTCCGGGTATGGTGAGAGGGATGCGGCCAGGCTACATCTGCCCTGACTGCTTATTATAGAAGTTCGTGCTTTCAAAAATCTTGTCGGCGTTGGCTGCAATGAAACCTGAATACTGTTTCCCGTCGGGCTGGTTATACCTGAGGGTAAATTCATAGAAGCACGAGGGTATCTCATATATACCGTCGGTAAATTCAACCGGCTGGATCTCAGCAAGGGTGGCGGACTGCTCAAGCAGTTCCTCCGGTGTCCCGTAGATCTCCCCACCAACAGTGGTCATCCGATAGCCGTTTCCCTTAATAAATTCATTGACTTCCTGCAAGGTTGAGAACTGCTTCAGCTCATTGACCTTAACGGCGAA
>DCSU01000008.1:0-10102 GCA_002325785.1 Bacteroidales bacterium UBA1458
GTCAACGTTATTTAGGCATTGTCAGACTGCCGACTGAGGACTGAGGACTGCTGACTGAGGACTACACCACTACTGCCTATTGCCTACTGCCGACTGCCTTACCTTCGCCACCACCGGCCAGTGATCCGAGATGAAGACACCCTCTTCAATCACCCGATGCGTTACATGAGATGAGACCTTCATCCCGTTCCTGACAAAGATATAATCGATCCGCCCTTCACCCGGCACATCACTCCATCCGTTGAAGGTATAGCTCTCACCTTGCGGCGGTGTCTCAGAGATTGTATATGAATCAACCGCAAATCCCCCTTCGGTCATCCTTGATATCGCGAGGCTTTCAGGCCTCGCATTAAAGTCGCCTGTCACCACAAAATCATTATCCCCCGCAAGCTCCCTGACCTTCCCCAGCAGTACCCCCGAGCTCATCACCCGTGCGGAATCGCTGATATGATCAAAATGAGTATTCATGTATAACAGCGTGTCCTTCACGGTCTTATCATACAGCCGGACCCATGTTGCGATGCGGGTCAGTGCTGCACCCCAGCCGATTGACCCCGGGACATCCGGCGTGGCAGAGAGCCAGAAGGTGCCGCTCGCCAGCTGTTCAAACCTGCCAAGCCTGTAGAAGACCGGGCAGGCCTCCCCTCCCCTTACACCGTCATCACGGCCCGCAGCCACCGACCCGTAGCCTGTCAGGGCAGAGTCGAGGTATTCATACTGGTGCCACAGCACCTCCTGCATGCCTAGAAGATCAGGTATCTGATCATTTATAAACCCGGCAGCCATTGCTGCCCGGTGAGGCCAGGCATTGGCGCTGTCACCTGGATTATCAAACCTGATGTTAAAAGTCATGACTTCAATAGCACGATCATCCTGGAGTACACAAGAAGAGAAAAGAATTGTAAGTACAGCGATTGCGATAACGGATCTGCGCATATCTTTGGAGTTTATTTTTTAAAAGGCTAAAGTTACTTTATAATTTCTGTTATGTCGAAGAAAAGAACGATTGAGGAGATCAACGAAAAGATCCGCAGTGGCAAGGCTGTGGTGCTGACCGCAGAACAGGTCTCGGCCATGGGTCGTGAGAGCTCACCGGCCGAAGTGATGAGCAAAGTGGATGTTGTTACCACTGGCACCTTCGGGCCTATGTGCTCGTCGGGCATGTTCATCAACTTCGGTCATACCTCGCCTGCCATGCGAATGGAGAAGATCACCCTCAATAACGTTCCTGCCTACGGAGGCATTGCTGCCGTTGATGCCTACCTCGGTGCCACCGAGACCGCCCTGCCACATGACCAGTACGGCGGGGCTCATGTCATTGAAGAGCTGATCGCAGGAAAGGACGTGCTCCTTCAGGCCACTGGCAAGGGCACCGACTGCTATCCGCGCACCGAGGTAAAGACATATATCAACAAGGAGACAGTCAATGAGATGATCATGTTCAACCCCCGCAATGCCTACCAGAACTATAACGTGGCGGTGAACAGCACTTCTAAGATGAAATACACATATATGGGGACTCTTCTGCCTGACTTCGGCAACGCAAACTTCTCCACGTCCGGCGAGCTGAGCCCCCTGCTCAACGACCCTGAGATGCGCACAATCGGCATCGGTACTCGCATCTTCTTCGGTGGCACCACGGGCTATGTGGCATGGCACGGGACACAGTTCAACACGGGCAAGCCTGTCAACAGTCACGGCATTCCTGTGGGTAACTCGGCCACCCTCGCCCTGATAGGCGATGCGGCACGGATGATCACGCGTTTCATCCGTGCCGCCTACTTCGAGAAATACGGTGTCTCAATGTTCGTCGGCGTGGGAATACCCATCCCTATACTTGATGAGGATATGGCCCGCCGGGTCATGGTGCGCAACAGCCAGATCGAAACGAATATCATAGATTACGGAGCACCCGAAAACGGTATACTTGGTCGCATAGACTACCAGTCGCTCTTCTCCGGCGAGATAACCCTCAACACCCGGAAGATACGCACAGCACCCCTGTCAAGTGTCAGGGTGGCCCGCGAGATAGCGGCGATTCTCAGGGAGGAGATCACCGCCGGTCGTTTCCTCATCACGGAGCCGGTCGAACACTTCCGGAAGACCACCGGGCTGAACAGCCTGGATATCAGAATTTAACCTTTAACTACAAGAGAATGAAAAGCAGGAGATTTGTGCTGACCTTCCCGCCTGATGCTACAGGCGAACCCATAACATATAACCTTATCCGGAAGTTTGACATAATGGTGAACATCGTCAAGGCTGACGTATCACCCGGCAAGATAGGCCACCTGGTGATGGAGATGACCGCACCGGCGAAGATACTGAAGGAGGGTATGGAATACATGAAGCAGAAGAACGTGGAGTGTGTGCCCATCGACCGGACCATCACCTACCGTAAGGATCTCTGCATCCATTGCGGCGCCTGTACTGCCGTCTGTTTCTCCGGGGCGCTGACGATGACACTGAAGACATCTGAACTCGCGTTCGAGCCGGAAAAGTGCGTGGTATGCGAGCTGTGCCTCACCGCCTGTCCACTCAAGCTCTTCTCAATAGACCTTGGCTAAGAGCCCGTCATACCAGCCTCGCCTCTACCGTGAAGCCATGGGCAACAGTCGCTGGACCAGCTTCAGATCAGCTTACATGGAGACTGACCTGTGGGTGGCAATCGATAAGAAGCACTACCGGAAGGAGGCCGAACGGTTCACAATAGACCGTATCCTATGCTACCGCAAAATCCTTGATAAGCATATTGCGAATCACCCTGAGTTTCGTGACTCCCTGACTCCGGTGGTAGCCCCTGGTGGCACCCACTCTCTCATAACAGCCATGAGCGAGGCAGCCATGCAGGCAGGCACAGGTCCTATGAGCGCGGTGGCCGGTGCCATGGCGGAATATGTCTGCCGCGACCTGCTTGCCGAATATGAGGCTGACGAGGTGATAGTTGAGAACGGAGGCGACATATTCATGAAGCTGACAGCGCCTGTCTCCGTGGCGGTTCATGCCGGCGACTCACCGCTGTCAGAGAAAATCGCCCTGCAGATAAAACCGGAGCAGACCCCGCTGTCGCTCTGCTGCTCCTCAGGCACAGTAGGACATTCACTCAGCTTTGGCATGGCTGACGCATGTATGACAGGCTGCCGGTCGGGAGCGGAGGCCGACGCCTTCGCCACAGCCTTGTGCAACCAGGTTAAGAATGAAGGAATGGTACATGAGGTTGCTGAGCAAGCCCTGGGACATCCTCAGATAGTGTCTGTGGTTATAATTGCCGGTGACAAACTGGCCCTCGGCGGAAAGATCGAAGTAAAAATTGTATGATAGCAGGCTTCCTTGGATAGGTCGAATTAAAAACAGCCGGGACTTGTCCTGATGGGAGAATCGAAGTAACATTACTGTGATATCGGACTTCCGAGTAAAGATCGTAGTAAAAGATTGCCGCGACCGGGCCTCCGCAGAAGGATCGAAGGGCCACCTGGAGGAATCAGATCTTTTGAGGATAACCAGTAATATTTCTTATCTGCTCATAGAGAGGTTGCAGATGCCTGTACATCTTTGTATAAACCTTCTCATACAGCTGTGCATAGATCTCCACATTCCTGCTGTCAGGCACAAACTGTTCGCCTGTTCTTGTCATTGATTTCACCGCCTCCGGGTAATCCTTGAAGAACTTCATCCCAACTGCAGCATTTATGGCAGCCCCCAGCGAGGAGGTCTCATATGTATGCGGCCGGCTGCTTTCCATATTAAAGATATCAGCTGTCATCTGCATGGCCTGCCTGCTCTGCGACCCTCCGCCTGAGACAACAACCGACCTGACCGGCACCCCGGTCCGCTTGACAGTCCGGAGCAGACCATCCTTCAGGGAATATGTAAGTCCCTCGAGTATAGCCCTGTACACGTGAGCCCTCGTGTGGACATCGCCGAACCCGATGATGGCACCCTTGGCCTCAGTACCGGGCACCTTGACGCCGGGCGACCAGTAGGGCTGCAGCGTGAGGCCCATAGATCCTGCGGGCACCTCATCAACAAGGGCGTCAAAAAAGGCTTCCGGATGACTCCCGGTCTGCTCTGCCATCTGTATCTCCTTCAGCCCGAACTCCTTCTTGAACCAGCTTATCATCCAGTAACCGCGGTAGATCTGCACCTCGGTGTTGTAATAGCCAGGGACGGCGCTGGGATATGACGGAAAGAATGGTATCACCTCGTGATACTTCGCGTGTGTCGTCTGCACTGTGGCCGTTGTTCCGTAGGAGAGGCATGCCACGTCAGGTGTTATGACACCCGAGCCCAGTACCTCACAGGCCTTGTCGGCAGCAGCAGCAATGAGGGGCAGCCCCTCAGGTATCCCCGACTTCTCAGATGCCTCCCTGCTGATGTACCCGAGTATCTCTGACGGCCTGACAATCTTCGGCAGCTTTTCCCTTTCAACGGGAAACATCTTGTAATTCATGTGGCTGCTGTCGGTCCACTGCTGCTTCTTGTAGTCGAAAGGCAGGTAAGCCACAGTACATCCTACCGAGTCTGTATACTCACCTGTCAGCGCCCACGAGAGGTACCCGGAAAGCAGCAGGAACTTTTCTGTCTTCTCCCACACCTCCGGGGTGTTCTGCATGAGCCAGTTGCATTCACCCTGCTTCACAGTATGCATCACTGCCTCCCTCATGCCAACAACCCTGAGAGCCATCTGCATCAGTCTGTCAGGGTATTTACCTACAGCACACTGCCGCTGATCAAGCCATGAGATGGCAGGTCTCAGTGAACGCCCCTCGCTGTCGAGGTTGATCAGGGTTGATCGTTGAGTGGTAATAGTGACGGCTTTTATCTGCTCCTTGCTGAACTCCGTCTCACTGAACAGCTTTTGGAGTGTCTCATACATCTTGTCCCTGAAGTATTCCGGTTGCTGTTCGGCCCACCCCGGTGCAACGGAGAAGTAGGGTTCTATTTCGGTTTTTATCAGCTGCCGGACAATGCCGTCGAGGTCGATTAAAACAGTCCTGACCGACTGCGTGCCGCAGTCGATAGCAAGTATAAGTTCGTCGGATGATTTCATATGTCGGTTATTTCAGTCCCAGAGTGCCGCCGGGATTCATGATATTGTTCGGATCAAGATGTCTCTTGACTGCCTGCATGAGGTCAATGGAATTTTTTCCCAGGTGCCCCTCCATCCACGGGGCAAGCGCCCTCCCCACCCCGTGATGATGCGAGATGGATCCCCCATTCTCAACAATGGTGTCCACCAGTCCCCGGTGGAACTGTATGAAATCCTGCTGCTCGTTCCCTCTCTCCATGGGGCTGAGGAAAGTAAAATAGAGGTTCGCGCCGTTCTCATAGACATGAGAGATATGTATCATCAGGAATGCCTTCGGCCTCCGGTTGACATAATCATGCGCTGCTTGCCAGACCTGCATGAGGTTCTCCCATGTCACAGCAGTCTCGAGGGTGTCGGTCATGATGCCCAGGTCCATCAGCGGGTCACGCATGTAGGCGCTCGAGTATCTCTGTGCAAGCCACTTTCTGACCGGTCCGCTCCCTATAAACATCCCCTTCCCGGCCCGGGCTGTCTTTTTTATTTTTTTCAGGACGAACCTGGCATACGCCTTCTCTCCCTCCACGGCGACGAACATGAGGCAGCAGTTGCCGCGCCTGAAGCCGAGCATCTGGAGGACTTTATCCGCCAGCGTGCCGTCAAAGCCGCTTGTTGTGAAGGCAACGTCTGTCTCTGACGGATCGGATATCCTGAATAGGTGAGGCTTGCCGTATTCGCTCTGCATCACCGTCCGCATTGCTTCCACCGCCTGTCCGAACGATCTGAAAATGAACGCTGCCGATGTCGTGTTCAGGGGAGCATGATTGAAAATATGAAGGGTTGCTTCGGTCAGCACCCCGAGGGTCCCCTCCGCACCGGCGAATAGCCTGAAGATATCCCATCCCTGTGCCGTACGCGGGAAATCCCTGGTTTCTATCACACCGGCCGGTGTGACTGCCTTAAGAGCCACCACCATGTCTTCGATCTTGCCATAGCCCGTTGACGCCTGGCCGGCTCCCCTGGCAGAGATCCATCCCCCGACGGTTGAATACTCAAACGACTGGGGGAAATGGCCGCAGCTGTAACCGTGCCTGTTGAGCTCCTCCTCCAGCGCCGGGCCGAAGATGCCGGCCTCTACGGTCACTGTCTTATTGACACTGTTTATCTTCAGTATCCTGTTTAGATACTTAGTCAGGTCAAGGGCTATGCCTCCGTGGGGGGCCCTCAAGGCTCCGGTGACAGACGACTGTCCTCCGGCAGGGATGATGGCTATCTTCTCTTCATTGCAAAAGCCGATGATCTTCACAACCTCATCATGGCTTCGCGGAGAGACGACGGCGTCAGGGGGATCCGGCACATGTTTGAGCCTCAGGTCAAGAAGCTCGCCGTAGAACTTTCCGCAGGAGTAGCGGGCACGCGAGAGATCATCGGTAAGGATATTCTCGCTGCCACAGACATCACTGAGAAATTCAAGCTGGCGAGGCTTAAGAAGGGACGGCTTCTCAAGCGTGACGGTCTCCAGCCCGGGGAGATACTTCTCCCTGAAGTCGTTATCTGTCAGTCCGAACTTTGCCTTTATCAGGTCTGCCATATGATAGCCGACTTCCTCTTCCCTCTTGTCACCCCATTTGAGGATATGACGGTAGGTGTTCTCTCTCTCCATTGTATTAAAATAATTCATAAACCCGCATCATCAGGACGATCTCCTCAGCGCGCCTTTTTTCATCCCAGCAAAGCATCTCGGCTGCTACTGCAGCTACTTTGTCTATGATTGCCTTCCCCGGATTACCTATAGTGCCTGTTCCGGTTCTCCTTAACATGATATCTCTCAATGTCTTGGCGCTCTCATACCTTATGGCGAAGACCACTTCCGCCAGTATCTCGCCGTCATGACTGATCACCTCGGCAAAACGGCGATCGTCTCTCGCTATCTGGAAGACCAGTTTGCTCTCAGTGCCGTAGTTCCTGCTAACATATTCCACCGTGTTGCGGCTGAAATCCTTGTAGTTCAGGTGCTGCCTGATCATGAACTGCCTCATGTCCCGGATCTCGCATCCCGACAGGTAGAGGTTGTCCGAGACCGAGTCGTCGAGGATCCTGTTCAGTTTGGTGGAGATCAGTTTTAGCACCTCGCGTGCGAGGCTTCGGCTGGTGGTGTATTTTCCACCCTCAACGGTTATCATCCCCCCGATACCGTCGGTGGCATTGTCATACACCTCGTATTTCCTTGATGTCTCATACGAACCCTTTGTCTGGTCGTCTACGAGCGGGCGGAGGCCGCCATAGGCATGGATGATATCCTCGCGCGAGATTTTCCTGCCGAAATAAGTATTGACATTGTTAATGATCTCATCTATGCTCTCGCCCGACACACGGTAATCGTCCGGATCTCCCATGAACTCCTTATCTGTTGTACCGATCAGCGAATGATCACGCCAGGGCATTATCATCATATGGCCGCCAGTGTCCGTCTGAAGGGATACCACATGGTGGCCTGCAATCTTTTTCGTGATTATGTGGATGCCCTCGGAACGCTTGACCTTGTGGGTGGTTGATACTTTTCCTGCCGCCATGTTGAGTATCTTGTCGGCCCAGGTGCCGCCGCAGTTGACTATCAGCTCACCGTAAACCTCCTTTGTTGCCCCGGTAAATGTATCCCTGACCTTCACGCCTGTGATCCTGTTGTCCTCGCCGAAGACAAACCCCTCCACGGGTGTGTAGTTCGAGACCCTGGCGCCATAATCGGCAGCCGACTTTATAAAAGCGAGGGTCAGTCGTTCCGGAAAAATGCTCTGGTAATCAAAGAAATAGAAGGCATTACGAAGATCCTCCATTTTCAGGTTAGGCTCCAGCCTGATAGTTTTCCTGTAAGAGACGAGCTTGTGATTCTGAAGCCTCTTGCTTTTGTCCCAGGTGTCCTTCTTGTCATATGACAGGGCGTCGTAGATGTACATGCCTGCCAGCATCTTCCAGATATTTCCTTTCCATCGCCTGTACATAGGCATCAGGAATGGCAGGGAGTAGACAAAATTGGGAGCAATATTGCCGAGGATTCTCCTCTCGCGCAGCGATTCGCGTACAAGCTTCAGTTCGCCGTTAGCGAGATACCGTAGTCCTCCGTGGATGAGCTTTGATGTGGCTGACGAGGTGGCCCCGCCGTAGTCTTTCTTTTCAAAGAGGACCACCGAGAGGCCTCGCGCAGCGGCGATATATGCCACAGCAGCCCCGGTGATCCCTCCACCTACAATGATCAGATCGAATTTTTCTGTACTCTCTTCTTCAATAAACCTTTTGAGTAACATGGATGCGTGCGTTTTAAAGCGACCCTGTAAGTTACTGCAAAAAGCTCACACCGCATAATGGGTCTCCCCGGGCAGCAAAAAGGCTGCCCGGGGTTCGCCCAACGAAGTTATTCCTTGAATAGCCTGTACTTTGCCGACACAATCATTAGCACAGCAAGCATCACGAAAAGACCAATGTTACCCACCAGGAAAGCGTAATCCTTCATCGCCAGCAGGAAGAAGATAAAGACATACAGAACAGTCAGCAAACCGCTGATGAGAAGCACCATCCAGCCCTTCTTCAGCAGCGATCCGAAGAAGGCTGTAAGCAACCCGATGGTGGCTGCAGATGAGATCAGGTATGCGGGGTTGAACCCTATGTGCTCGCTGAGAGCCGTGAGAAGGGAGAAAAAGAGGATCAGGGCCAGGGCCGTGAGCAGATAGTAGAATATATGTATGCGCTGGGCCGACCTGAGCTCAATGATTATTAGTACAAGGAAGGTCAGTGCAATGAATAGCAGGCCGTATTTGGCACTGCGCTCGGCCTTCGTGTAATGATCAGCCTCCATAATAAGGTCTACACCAAATGCGTCATTAGTCGGAATGTAGCTCTGACCTGCCCACACCTGCGGGAAACTCCTGTTGAGGTGAGTCACTGACCAGTTGGCCGTGAAACCCGCGTCTGTCACATCACGATCGGTTGGAAGGAAATTGCCGGTGAATTTCGGGGCTTCCCACGCTGAGGTCAGGGTCACCTCAGTGGTCCTGCCAACTGGCGAAAAGGCGATGCTGCCGCTGCCCTTCAGACCGATATCAAGGCTGAAATCGCCTTTAAATCCATTTATCTTCTCCGGATCAAGCGGCAGGGGAAATGAGATCCCTTTCTCGAAGAGGTCTGGCTGACCAGCACCAGGCTGTGCACCAATGACTACGCCGTCAATTGTAAGGTCGGCCCTGTCACTGATTCCCTTGTTATCCGAAACGCCGAGCGAAATATAAGCCTGGCCCCATTGCCATGTATAATCATTGAGGTGCTCATATCCTGCAATGGAGAAGCTGCCCGATATCTTAAGACCGGAATTGTAAACAACCGTCTCATAGATTCCGCGATAACGTACCTCCGGCATGAGGACGCCGTTAACCTTCAGATCGTCAGGCAGGATATGCATTGTGGTTGTCACATACCTGCCGTCGTCACCGACGACCTTCGTTCCGGGCACATTCAGCACCGGACCGGTGACTGTCTGTGCCGAAGCCCATAAAGCACCTATCTCAGTGCGCGCCGTTTCGGCATTCTGTGAGCGCTCCCTGATTACCTCGTTGATCAGCACCAACGGGATGAGAAGCATGAGACCCATAATTGCCAGAAGGACCATCTTGACGGTCATCGACTGGTACCATTTTTCCTGCTGTAAAGATTCGTTTTCCATTTTGTTTGTATTATAAAAGTACTTTGCGTTTCAAAGCTGACAGAGTAAAAAAAATTATTTATTTTTTATCAGTTCCTCCAGCGCCCGGAGGTGGCTTTTAAAGCTTTCCATGCCTTTTTCGGTAATAGTGTAGTTTGTGTTAGGCTTACGGTTTATGAAGCTCTTTTCCATGATGATATACCCGCCTTCCTCCAGTGCTCTAAGGTGACTGGCAAGGTTACCGTCAGTCACAGCCAGGGTCTCTTTAAGGCCGGTGAAGTCCATGCTGCTGCTGACAGCCAGCACCGACATGATGCCGAGCCTCACCCGGCTCTCAAAGGCCTTGTTGAAATTTGCCAGGATCGTTTTCATCCCCTGTACCTGAG
>DCSU01000008.1:10166-10585 GCA_002325785.1 Bacteroidales bacterium UBA1458
AGCCAGTGAATCTCCCCGAAGGTAAACTTTCCGGCGCTCACAACTGCCAGCCCGTAAAATATGAGTGACGATGCCGCTGTGACGCTGGCGGGCACGGTGCCAATAGTCAAGAGGATGAAGAGGCCCCCGGCGGCAAGTGGTATGAGCAGGCTTGCCAGCATCCTCCGTGTCACGGGTGTCCAGGCATTATGTCCGGTTTTTTTCGCCTTGCGCGATGAAAACAAAACGGCGCCTGAGAAGGCGAGAACCAGAACCACCCCCATCACGGCAAATAAAGGAAGAACGGAACGCAGACCGTCAGGTCCGCCTGCAAGCGGTTGCATGTACCAGTCAGCCGGGGTGGAGTTTTTTGTAATTAACAGCTGTGCAGCAACAGCCCCGGCAATACCCAGGAAGCCTGCCACTATGCCTGATAAGCC
>DCSU01000008.1:10643-12202 GCA_002325785.1 Bacteroidales bacterium UBA1458
TGCAAAGTAAATATAAATTTCAATACGGCAATTGAATTATTTCATTTATTTTTTCAGAATCTGGTTTTTGGTGTTCCTAAGTAGATACAAAAAAGCCGGAACTCATTCGCGAGAATTTTTCTCTTGGCTAGCAAAGGATTCATTTCTTCAAATCTTCCCCCCGACCCAAATTCGCCGGCAATCCTCAGACCCTTTTCCTGGATTAATTTTCAACAGTTACTTTGATAACAGTATTGACTTTACTTACCGTAACTATAGCTCTCATAATAAACTCCCTCAACAGGATAATCCCCGATTTTCAGGGAATCCTTACCGGTGGATATAGCCCCAACAACCCCGAGGCCGTTCGTTATATTTGTGTAGACAAGCACAGGCTCCGCCAGGAAGTTGTCCCTCGTCTGGGCTTGCGCTGAGAGCGACTGGAGGTAAAGGTACAGGTCCCTGCTCAGTGTGTTCAGCATGAAATATGTGTGGTCAAACTCGTAGTAATCTGTATCAGGAGCCTTGTAATAGAAATGCATTGTAAGGCTATACTCCTTCCCGGAGATCAGCTCGTCAGTGAACAGGGTGTAATTGTTGTACAGCTCCATACCGAAAATATCATCCCCCTGATTTGGTGTTATCAGCGGTTCATCTGACGCACCGTAGCTCAGGTCCTCATCAGTGACCATTACAGGCATAAGAGGTGAATAGGGCTCCTCCTTTGGCCCGTAATAGACCCCGCTTATACCCCGTGCTGTCAGCCTGTAAAGGTTTTCGGTGCCGGCCGGATCCAGGAATTTTATTTTTACTTCCATTTGTCTCTCCCCCCATTCGCTAATCACGAAGGTGGTATCGATCCTGATGATGGGCACCGGGTCAGGAAGCATCGCCGACCCCGAGGCAGTGGTCAATCCCGGCACCTCAACCTCAATCTTGTAAGTGCTGCCGGGGACAGGCCTGTTTACCTCAGAGACGTATCTTGAATGGGTTATTGCTGGCTGGTATTCAGGCACCGGCACCGGCGGAACATAGTCCAGAGTCTCCAGCAGCACCCCGTCGCGGTATACCCGCACTACGGCATTGGTTATCTGCTCAACCTCATACTTCTCATCGAACACGGCATGGCTGACAGCCACAGAGACCTTGATCAGGCTGTCGGAATGTAGCAGCGTGTAGATCACTATCCTTGGATCACCGCCGTCGCCCCTGAACTTAATTATAGTCTCGCATGACCCGGCAAGGAAGGCCATGATCAGTAAGGCGGGAATATATGTCATCATTCTCTTCCTCTTCATGGTTTTTAGAATTTGAATGAGTATGAGACTGACGGAATTATCGGGAAGATACTGACCTGCTTCAGTACCGGCTTGCTGTAATAGAGCATGCTGCCCGGGTTTGCCGGATCAGGCTCGCTGTAGTAATCTGATCCCCAGTAGATGAAGAAGGGGTTCTTACGCGAGTAGGCATTGTATACCGAGAAGCTCCATGTCCGGATGCCATTTTCCTTCTGCTTGTGGAGATTGACACCCAGATCGAGCCTGTGATATGAGGGAGTGCGGTAGTTATTGCGACTGGGA
>DCSU01000008.1:12217-13863 GCA_002325785.1 Bacteroidales bacterium UBA1458
GGGTACTCCATTATCCCCAGCGTGGCAGCATTGCCTGTCCCGTAAACCCATACCAGCCCCACGTCAAGCCTCTCGTTGAAGGTATGTGTCAGTGCCACGCTGATGTCGTGTCTGCGGTCATACTTCGCCGGAAAAACCCTTCCGTAGTTCAGGTTTTCAAACCTCCTCTCGGTCCATGCCAGGGTGTAACCGATCCATCCCGTCAGCTTACCATAGGTTTTCTCAACCATGAACTCCGCGCCATAGGCCCAGCCTCTTCCCTTCTCCACCTTCGCCTCCCATCCTGAACCGGTGCCTCCGAAGAAGGCTCCCTCCTTGTACTCTATCAGGTTGTCCATAGTCTTGTAAAAGCCCTCGATGGTCATCTCCAGGTCTCCCGGAAGCCTGAAGCTTGACCCTATTGCCACCTGATGTGATATTGGGGGATTAAATTTTCGCGTCACCGGTAGCCACAGGTCGGTGGGCAGACTGATGGCAGAGGTTGTAAGCAGGTGAACGAACTGGGCCATCTTACTGTATGAGATCTTGAAGGAGAGGTCATCAGTTGCAAGGTAACGGAGCGAGACCCGCGGTTGGAAAACAAAGTAACTGGTATCCTGCACATTGAAGAGCGACATCCTGATCCCGGCATTCATCTTCAGGCGGGAGGTAATATCAAAGTTATCCTCGGCATACATTATGAACTCATTCGCCCTGATCCGCATGTCGCCAAAGGTGGTGTCAATGCCATCCTCTTCTGACATGGGGTCATACCTGAAGGTGGTCACCCCCGGTTTGAAATGGTGCCAGGTGTAGCCCGCGCCAAACTTGACTGAGTGACTGGCTGATGGATAGTAGTCAAAATCGATCTTGGCCCCCAGGTCTTCTATGCCCGAGAAATACCTGAAGTAGTCTAATTCTTTTTCCCTGGTGGTGAGATTCTCAGATGACGACTCAACGGTCACGTCGAAGTCGTACTTGCTGTACGTAAGGGTGGTGTTGCTGAAGAGCTTATTGGATATCAGGTAATTCCACCTCAGTGACGTGATTATGTTCCCCCATCCAAGGCCGTAGCTATCCTTGAATTCGTACCTGTCATTGTTCTCATCATAATAATCAGGCCTGCTCCTGCTTCTTGTGTAGGCCCTGTCCCTGCCAAGATAGGAGCTTAGGTAAAGACGGCTGTTATCTGAGAACTTATGGTTTATCTTGCCGTTGAGGTCGTAGAAATAATAGCCCCCGGTAGTCTTCGAACTCTGGCCTTGATTCAGTTTCATGATGAATGGCTGCGCCAGCAGGTCATAATAGGTACGGCGCGCCGAGATAATATATGAGGTCTTCTCCTTGATGATCGGACCCTCCAGTGAGAGTTTTGAAGATAGCAGTCCTATGGCGAAGTTACCATGGAACTCCTTCTCATTGCCCTCTTTCATACGTATGTCCACAACTGATGAGAGTCTTTCGCCGTACCGGGCGGGGAAGCCGCCCTTATAGAGCTGGACGGACTTGATCGCATCAGGATTGAATACCGACATGAAGCCGAAGAGGTGGCTGGCATTGTATACCGGCACGCCGTCGAGCAGGAAGAGGTTTTGGTCAGGCCCTCCTCCCCTGACATAGATGCCTGTTGAACCCTCCGTACCCGACTGCACTCCCGGGAGCAACTG
>DCSU01000024.1 GCA_002325785.1 Bacteroidales bacterium UBA1458
GGGTGTATTTCTGTGTTGTTGAGAGAGAAGCGTGACCGAGCAGCTCCTGAATGGCGCGAAGATCGGCACCACCTTCCAGCATGTGGGTGGCAAAGGTATGCCTGAGCACGTGCGGACTCTTCTTCTCAACCGTTGTCACCATGGAGAGATATCTCGTTACTATATTGTAAACACTCTTGTCGTACATTTTGTTCCCTCTGCCGGTGACAAAAAACCACGCTCCCGGCAGGCCTTCTGCCTGGTGTGCGGCAAGATATGTCTGAAGCGATTTTATGAAACTGCCTGACAGGGGAATCACCCTCTGCTTTCCGCGTTTTCCCGTCACTTTTACCTGCCCCGAGGAGAGATCCACATCTTCATCACGCAGGTTTATCAATTCCGACCTCCTCATGCCTGTAAGATACAAAAATTCCACAATAGTTCTGTCGCGCAGGCCGGAAAAATTATCTCCAAATTTGAAATCGTCAAGCAGTCTGTCAAGCGATTCCTCCGCAACAAAGACAGGCAGACGTCTGGTCTTCTTCGGAAGCTTTACACCCGACGCCGGATCGGTACTGATCATGCCGCGCTTACGCAAATACCTGAAAAAAGCCCTGAGGGCAGAAATCTTACGGTGGACTGTGCCTGTAGCAGCCCCTCCCTCTATAAGGCAGACCATCCACCCTCTCACCTCTGCCTGGGTTACTGAAACAACATCGGCTCCGGGATTATTATCCCCGAGCCATTTGTAAAATTGATCCAGATCGTTTTTATAGGAAGTAACAGTGTGCCGGGAATAGCGCTTCTCGGTACTGATGTATTGCAGGAACGATTCCTTTTTATCCATAAAAGGAACCTTTTGGTTTATGAAATTTTAAAAAGGCAGGCAGCAGAGCGGTTACTCCTCTTCCTGCTGCATCCCCTGAACATAAACGGCTTTCTTTATCTCTTCCCTGCGGCGGACCGAGGGTTTGATAAAAGCCTGACGTGACCTGAGCTCACGGATAACACCCGTCTTCTCAAATTTCCTCTTGAATTTCTTAAGGGCCCTGTCGATGTTCTCGCCTTCTTTTACCGGTACAATGATCATACTTATTCTTTATGTTAAAACGAGCCGCAAAATTAATACCTCTGAAATTCATTTCAAAACTTTTGATGAAATAAATTCATACTCGTTGCCTTCCGCCCCCGCGGAAGGTCTCACATAAGGGGCCATACGCTCAGCCTGCCGGGGTGTGATGACATCACGACTGACCATCGTACCAAGCGTAAGGGGCTCGCTTGCCAGGCTCCGGTACCTGGTTATCATCCTGGCAGCCTCGTATCCCACATAGGGATGACGGGCGAGATCGCCAAAGGAGGCGCTGTCGAGGAGCAGCGGTTCAACTGAATCAAGGGTGAGCGTCACCCTTGAGGCGATGAGGCTGACCACTGTGCTGTCGAGCCCATAAACCTCCGTCAGCTGCTGCTTGTCTACAAACCCTCCGAGGAGACTGCGGTACTTGATTATCCTCTCTGACAGTACCGGCCCGATACCCGGCAGGGTTACCAGTTCACCGGCAGTACAACAGTTAAGGTCAATCACATAGCGCTGTGCCTTCTGATCGTCTGCTTCTTCCGTGCCACCTTCATTATGGAACTCCCCTCCTCCATAGACAGCCTCCGCCTCCTGCCGGAGATTACCTCCGTCTGCACCCGCATCTCCGAATGCCGTTGCAACCCCGTGATAAGGGAGCAGGCCCCCTTTAGCCTCAGTTGCCCTGCGTGCTGCATCAGGCTTCGTACCTCCTGACACACCCTCCCCGGCAGGCTCACTCTCAATTAGTATATATGGCATGAGGCGGGCAGCAGCAGTGGAATCGATTCCGTATACCCTTCGAAGGTCTCCGGGCCTCCTGAACCTTGCTCCAGCCTCACGGTATTTAACCAGCGTGCCTGCCTGCCTCTCAGACAGCCCCAGCAGCAGCAGGTCAGCATATGAGACTGTGTTTGGATCAAAGGTGAACAGGACATGAGAGGCAGCTGCATCGCTCATGGAAGCCTGCATAATTTCGTCCGTCGGAGGGATATCACTGAGATCTGCCCTGCCCGGACTGTAGGCGGTGAACCTTATCAGCAGAATAATAATTAGGATTGCAGACAGCACATACGTGCCCCGTCTCTCGCGGCGGTCAAAACCGAATAACCCGGCAGCGATCTTCCTAAATGGCTTCACACCTTAATACAACAAGACGTCATGAAAGGTAGGAAAAAAATGAATACAGGTCAAGGGATTTGCAATTTGTGAATTGCGATTTGCGATTTGCGATTAAAAACACACCTTAATCGACAATCGAAATTCGAGACTCGACAATCCTAGAACGGATACCCGATCCCGATCACCATCGTCAGATCCTGCTTGCGGTCAAAAGTCCCGTTGATGGGGATCCATTTGGAGCCATCAGTGGCCTGCGGGTCACGCAGTTTCATGCCGAAGTCGGCCCTCAGCAGCACAAACTTGAAGTCAAACCTCAGACCCAGGCCCGTCCCGACAGCTATTTCGTCGAGAAAACTGTTGAACCGGAACTGGCTGCCGGGCCTGTCCTCATCAGGCCTGAGGGTCCAAATATTACCTGCATCAACAAACAGTGCACCCTCAAGTATCCAGAAGAGCTTGAACCGGTATTCGGCGTTAGCCTCCAGCTTCATGTCTGCGGTCAGGTTTGTGAATGAGCTCTCGGGCATAACATAGGAGCCAGGGCCGAGGGTTCTGACCATCCATGCCCTGATATCATTGGCTCCGCCTCCGAAGTACTGATCCTCAAAGGGCATGACCCTGGAATTTCCATAAGCCCATCCTACACCGGCAAAAACCCTGTAGACTATGCTGCTCACACCATTGATTCTGTAGTTGTAGGTTGCATCCACCTCGCCCTTGAGGAACTGCGCAAAAGGCTGCTTGAACATGTGGTACGTACCATCCTCAGCTTTAGTGGCATTGACCGTCCTGTATAAGAGGTCGGCCAGGTTACCTGCCACATCGAAACCCAAACGTATGTTCCAGTAATCCTTCGACTTCTGGATCATCTGGTTGTTAAAAACAAAATCGTACCGTCCGCCTAATATTCTGACATCGCGATAAGAGTATGCCAGGTATGAGATGGTGTCTATCATTGCCTGGAATTCCGGGTCCACATAATGGAGCCTGACCACATTGAATGATAGCGGGTTGATGTTGAACCGGGTATACTTGTTACCGCTCCAGGAGTAACCCAGGGTGATATTTGCCACTGAGCGGGCGTAGACCGGCACCTTCTGATAATTATAACCTGCCTGCACTACCGTCCGGGGATCATGCTTGCGTATAAAGTTCTCCTTGGAAGGGATTGGCATGAGGAATTTTGGGATCCTGAGGTTAGTCTCAAAACCGTATTGCTGGGTGTTATTGAAACCGGTAGTGGCCTCTGTCAGGGTCTCATAGGCGCCCTTGAGCTTCATGCTGAAGACCTCAGCGCCACCCAGAAGACTTTTGTTCTGATAGATCAGGTTCAGTGCACCGCCTATATTACCACCGGAGTTGGTGCCTTCCAGTTCTACAGTGAACGACTGCCGCATCATCGGTGTGAGCTGTATGACACAGTCTAGCATCCCCTCATCTCTTCTGTCGCCTGAGACGCCTTCCGCATCAACATAAGATATGTTCACGAGACGATGGTTCTTAAGGTCAGCCAGGTGAGTCTCCGTCTGCACTGTATTTGTCACGCTGAAAAGCGACCCCGGGTTTACATAAAGCGCCTGGGTCAGCACCTTTGGTTTGATCACGGGCTTGCCGGGCGGGGCAACGAAATAGATTCCCTTGTAGTTGGTGGTGTCTAGTGACGAGGAGTATTCATCACCGCCGGTAAGCGACAGCCTTGGGTCGAAATCAGGGTAAAAATAGACATCCCTTATACGGTACATCCTGTGATTTATATACACAGTCCGCCCCTGACTGCCTGCGATGGCCCGTCGTGATACAACATACTCAATAATAACCTGCTGGCTCATGAGTGCACTGTCTATACGGAAATAGATATTCTCCGTCGAAAAGGCGTAGAACCCGATGTCCCTTATGAAGAGCTCCAGCCGCTGCCTTTCCTTCTGAAGGAGATCCACATCGTAAATCATACCCCTCTCTATAGTGCAGTTCACGGTATCAATCATTACCAGGCTGTAAAGCATGGTGTCCTGGATATCATATCGGATATCGGCAATGGTGTATGGCCGGCCCGGATCAATTTCATAGACCACTTTGGCCTCTCCTTTATCGGTTTTCACCGTGTCATCCACCATGGCATTGAACAAGCCTTTCGACCACAGATAGCTCTGTATCTGTCCTGCCGACCTCTCTGCAGCGGCAGGGTCAAAAACCACCGGTTCCTCTCCTATGCGGCGCAGCCATGCATGCGGCCACCTGTCCTTACCCGTATCTGACAGGTTGTAAAGCCCGAGGTGAAACCTTGTGCCGAAGATTTTCTTGTTGGGCTGCTGCCTGATGTAAGGCTTCATTGCGTTCCTGTTTACAGACGGCGGCAGTGGCTCGCTGTTCTCCTTCAGCACCAGCTCGTTGCTGCTCAGGAGCATATCACCGGCCGGGACATATTTTGTGGGATTGCATGAGGCTGCCGTGAAAATAATGATCGCCAGCAGAAACAGTTTGGGAACAGTAATTTTTATATTTGTCCTCTGGTGGATCAATTCGTGCGGGAAGAAAGGTGCAGGCAAATATACCACTATAAACTCTATTTTCAATTAATGAATGATGCATAAGATGATCAACCGTAGCCAGGCTAAAATGATACTCTCCCTTCAGAAAAGGAAGGTGCGCGAAGAGAATTTACTATTTGTGATCGAAGGAGATAAGCTGGTACGGGAATATATTCTTGCCGGGAACAGGGTAACGCTTCTTGCAGGCAAGCCGGAATGGATCGACGGAGAGCCTGAGGCAGTGATATCGGGTGCCGACGAGACAGTGACGGTAAGCTATGAGGAGCTGAGGCGTATCAGCTCGCTGCGGACGCCGCACAACGTGCTGGCTGTGGCGCCAATGGCTAAGAAGGAGTATTCGGATAAGCTTCTTGCCGGCAGACTCACTCCGGCCCTGGAATATGTTCAGGACCCCGGCAATCTCGGAACCATCATACGTATTGCCGCCTGGTTCGGTATGGGGAATATCGTCTGCTCGCCAGACTGTGTAGACTTTTACAACCCGAAGGTTATTCAGTCTACCATGGGTGCCTTCATGCACGTGGACGTATGGTATCTTCCCCTGGATGCCTTCCTGGGCAGGGTGGTAAGCGAAGGAATGCCTGTCTATGGGGCTACAATGGACGGCCGTTCAATTTATGAAAGTGATCTCGGGAGTGAAGGCATCATTCTTTTCGGGAATGAATCTAGAGGCATCTCCGACGGGCTGTTGGGCTATGTAACGCG
Source organism: Bacteroidales bacterium UBA1458 (assembly GCA_002325785.1). Lineage (GTDB taxonomy): Bacteria > Bacteroidota > Bacteroidia > Bacteroidales > VadinHA17 > SR-FBR-E99. The sequence goes on from DCSU01000024.1 coordinate 5,431, forward strand.
CCGCATTACCATCCCCGGCCCGGGTAAGCCTCTGGCGGGAATCGAGTCACTGAATGTAAGCATGGCTGCGGCGATCATCTGTTCGGAATTTGCAAGACGAAAGGTCTGAGGGTCTGAAGGTCTGAAGGCCCCGATCCGCCAGCTGGCGGATGCGGGGTTTCGACCCTGCGGGTCTCAATCTGAGGTCTGAAGGTCTGCAAAGTCGAAAGTCTTAAAGTCAAAAGTCCGTAAAGTCTTTATTATTTGCGATTTGTGATTAAATCGACAATTTGAGCCGGCGACGCAGGAGCAGGATCAATCCCGCATCCGCCAGCTGGCGGATCGGGACGACAATCTGAAATCGAAAATTCCTCTACTGCCTATTGCCAACTGCCTACTGCCTGATATGACTGCTGACTGCCGATTGGCGACTGCAGACTGATACTACTGCCTGGCCCGGTATTTCTCTGCCACGCTGCCGGCCACCAGCATTCCGTCTACCGCTGACGAGACGATGCCCCCTGCGTAGCCCGCCCCTTCGCCTGCGGGATATAATCCGCCAATATTCAATGCATTCAGGGTTAAGGGGTCACGTATTATACGTACCGGCGATGAGGTGCGCGATTCCACCGCTGCCACCAGGGCCTGATCCGTCAGGTATCCCTTAATCTTCTTCCCGAAATCCCTGAACCCCTCACGCAATCGCATGGTGATCTCTCTCGGCATCCACTGGTGCAGAGGCGAGGCCGTCAGACCGGGGAAATATGAACCCTCAGGCAGCGTCGCTGATACCCGCCCCTCTACAAAATCGGTCAGTCGCTGCGCCGGCGCACGCTGCGTCATCCCACCCTCCTTCCATGCAAGCTGTTCCAGGAACAGCTGGTATTCCAGTCCGGCAAGCGGCGTATTTCCAAAGTGCGATGCATCCTCCTCCCTGATCTCGGTCACTATCCCGCTATTGGCCCACCGGGAGTTACGGCGCGAAGGCGACATGCCGTTCACCACCACCTCGCCCGGACTGGTTGCGGAGGGAACCATAAAGCCACCCGGGCACATACAGAAGGAGTATACTCCTCGTCCCCCGGCCTGCGTCACCAGGCTGTATGCAGCAGCCGGAAGGTATTCTCCTCTCGGTTTCCCGTGATACTGGATCCGGTCAATAAGTTCCTGCGGGTGTTCCACCCTTACTCCCATGGCAAAAGGCTTGTATTCAAGCCTCACCCCGCTGGCAGAGAGTATCCGGTAGATATCGCGCGCCGAATGGCCGGTTGAAAGTATCATGTCATCAGCCCTTAACACCTCGCCCCCGTTGACCTCAACCCCGCGGAATGTGTTGCCCTCAATCAATATTCCCGTTATGCGTCTGCCAAAGAGCACCTCCCCTCCTGCCCCGGTGATGCTTTGCCTCACTGCCGTGATCACTCGCGGCAGCCTGTCGGTTCCGAGATGGGGGTGTGCCTCATACAGTATGGCCGGATCGGCTCCGTGCAGTACTAGCAGCTCAAGCACTCGGCGGTTGTCGCCTCTCTTCTTAGACCTGGTATAGAGCTTGCCGTCAGAGAAGGTGCCGGCGCCACCCTCGCCGAAGCAGTAGTTTGAATCCGGGTCTACAATATGCTTTGTGCTGATGGCCGCCACATCCCTCTTGCGCTCTCTGACCTCCCTGCCTCTTTCCAGCATCACGGGCTTCAGTCCCGCCTCAATCAGGCTCAGCGCCGCGAACAGCCCTGCCGGCCCGCTGCCGGCAACAAGCACCTCGCGTGCCCGGGATACATCCCTGATTCTTACAGGTGGTATCTCCTCACGCGGTTCGTCAGGAGCAATCAGCTGGACTGTGAGATTGATTTTTATATCCGTTTTACGGGCATCGACAGAACGCCGGATGATCCTCATGGTAAAATCCTGCCTGCCGCTCTTCCTGACAAGATATGCCTTGAGCGCATCCTCGTCAAAAGCTGTCTGCGGGGGCAGAACCAGGTTCAGCTCCTCAGCCATGGCTATTCAAAATGGAACGAGAGGACCCAGATCTGGGATCTCAGTGACTTTATTGAATTGACGTATTCGGGATAACGTTCATCTGGCTCATGTACCAGAACGTCAAACAGACCGTTGGACATTTTTGCTTCAATGGTAAGCTTGAAATAGGGTAGATAAAAGTCAATGCCTGCCCCTGCCTCATAGTAGAAATCGGCTCTCTTTAGCCTCATGTATACGTTTCTGGTGTCATCATATTCCTTCTTGCCAGCAAGGTCATACCTGAAATTTAGACCTCCTATCAAATAAGGCCTGGAGTTATTGAGCCTCATCCCCTTGGCTTTGAGAAGAAGTGGGAACTCAAGGAATGACGACTCCAGCACCTGCGTCTCTCCCCACAGCACCCCGTCTTCGTAAAAATTTATATCCCGCTGTCCGAATGAAACGCCGGGAAGAAACCTGATGTCAAGATAGGTGGAAGGCCGGTAATCGGTTACAATCTGTATATTCAGTCCGGGCTTGAGTGACACCACCTCAGCAGTGAATCCGGATTCGCTCTGCATCTTCAAATTGAAGTCCATGGTGTTGGCTCCCATGCTGAACCCGAAATGCAGCAGCCTCTCGTCGTAATTCGAGTCGTTCTTCGGTTTTGCTTTCTGTGCTGCCAGCATGGCCGGGAGCAACAGCAGCAGAAGTATGGCAATCCTTTTATTCAAGATACTATGAGTCCTGTAGATTATAACGAAAAAAGAGCTGCTTAATTGTGTCGGGAACATATCAGGGTTTGAAACCATAGTATATACTTGCGATGCCACCCGTCAGTTTCTGTTGTTTCACCTCGCTGAAACCTGCACGGAGCATCAGTTGCAGGAACTTTTCATTATCGGGGAATAACATCACCGAATCCGGCAGGTAGGTGTACGCATCAGGGTCACCTGACACCTTCTTCCCAATTCGTGGGAGAATGTGTCTGAAATAGATTCCGTAAATCTGTTTTAACGGGAACCATGAAGGTCGGGAAAACTCAAGCACCATTATCATTCCTCCCTTTCTCAGCACCCTGCACATCTCGCGGAGGCCGGTGACAGTATCTTCAAAATTACGGACGCCGAATGCTGACATGGCCAGGTCAAATGATCCGTCACTGAATTCTATTGCCTGCGAGTCTCCTTTGAGCAGCTCTATCTTTTCATCCAGTCCAAGGCGCACAACCTTTTGTCTTCCCTCGTCGAGCATTCTGCTGCTGATATCTATCCCGGTCACCTTACGGGGCTCCAGCCTCAGTGACTCCAGGGCCATGTCACCTGTTCCGGTGGCCACATCAAGAATGGTCCCTGGGCTTATATGGAGTTTTACCAGGTCAACCGCCCTTCTTCTCCATCGCCTGTCAGTGCCCATAGACAGGATGCGGTTAAGCCTGTCATAATGCCCCGAGATGGAATCGAACATCGCCTCAACCTGCTCCCTGGGGGCTCCCTTATGTTGATTTTTTTCAGGCATCATTTTGCATTTGTGCGCCAAAGATACCCTTATTATTGTTTACATTTACCCCCCTGAAACGGATAACCCATGAGAAAGACAGTACTTATCACAGGCGCAACCTCAGGCATTGGCGAGGCAACAGCCATGAAATTTGCAGATGCATCATATCGTATCATTATTACGGGGAGAAGACAGGAGCGTCTTGATGAACTCTCTGCACATCTTATCAGCAGTTACAGCACTGAGGTCCTCTCCCTCTGTTTTGACGTCAGGCAGAAGAGTGAGGTAGACAGTAGTCTTGACAACCTCCCTGAAGATTGGAAGAAGATTGATCTCCTCGTCAACAATGCAGGTCTGGCTGCAGGATTAGGTCCGATTGACAAGGGCGACACGGACGACTGGGACCGGATGATTGACACCAACGTCAGGGGCCTGCTCTATGTCACGCGGGCCGTCTCTCCAGGAATGGTTGAGAGGGGCTCCGGGCATATTATTAATATTGCCTCCATTGCAGGCAAGGATGTCTATGAGAACGGGGCGGTGTACTGTGCCACAAAACATGCTGTTGATGCCCTCTCCAGGGCAATGCGGATAGACCTCCTGAAACATGGTATAAAGGTCACAAACATAGCCCCCGGGATGGTGGAAACGGAGTTCTCTCTCGTTCGTTTCAAGGGCGACAGCGAGAAAGCATCAGCTGTCTATTCAGGCATAGAGCCACTCACAGCAGATGATATTGCCGAAGTGATTTTTTACTGCGCAAACACCCCTGATCACGTATGCATCAGTGACCTCGTGATCACCCCGAAGGCGCAGGCAAATGCATTTACCAATTACAGAAAAACAAAATAGCCATGAAAAGAACAATTTGTGTTGCATTCATTATTCCGGCACTTTTGGCTCTGGCAGCTCAGAGTCTGACCGCGATCAACACAACAGACACCAGGATGATGACACAGCCAGCTGTCAGCGCATCGCATACCGCATTCATCTACGCGGAGGATCTGTGGGTCATGAATGCCGATGGCTCGGGTCCGAGGCGGTTGACCGTGGATGAGGGCATCGAATCTGACCCGGTCTT
>DCSU01000011.1:0-5694 GCA_002325785.1 Bacteroidales bacterium UBA1458
TCGCAAATCCTTCAGATTTTATGACTTAAAAAAACCGGCCCTGAGAACAGAGCCGGTTTTTTTACATGCGTGGATAGCGTTATAGTTTCGGAACCCTGCCTGAGGTCCACGGCGCCTTGATTTCGTCAAGTTTGGCATTGAGTGCATCAACGGCCGTGCCAGCCTTCTGTATCCTCTCAAGCAGAACGGGAAACTCCTTCTTAAGAATCCTGAACTGCTGGTCGGCGGTGCCGGAGATATCTCCGGAGTTACCGTAGAGAGATCTTGACATGGCTGAGAGTCTTGCTGAAAGTGAAACCGGTGACGGAGGTGTCTCCTCAGTACTGGCACCTACGGAAATGCCCCTGATAAGGTAGGTGATCTCGCTAATCTCATCATTGAGGGCTGTGGCCTCCTGCATCAGTGATGCCGGCGCCTCGGGCGTCTGATGGATGGTCTGCATAATGGTGTTAACATTGCCTTCGAGCTCGGCTGCATAAGACATTGCACCGTATGCTGTCTTTGCGAAAGCAGTCATCTCCTTAAGCCATTTCTCCCTGGCAGCTGCATCAGTGACAGGCATTGTAACAATGTCAAGCGGCTTGCATACGAAGGGCTCGGGACCGGCCAGCTCTTTCACCTCCCCCCTGGCATACATTGCCATCGAGATTAAGTACTTGCCCGGTAACACCGATATACCACCGCCTCCCCATCTGTTACGGGAGTCACCTTCAGAGACCGGACTGAACTTTTCAGTAGTCCTGACAGGCTGATATCCGGCATGAGTGAAGTTCCATGTCAATCGGCCGACACCCTTGGATGCCGACTTATAGAGCTTGCGGATTACGGTGCCATCTTCGGCGGTAATGGTGAAGATCAGGTAAGGCTTGATCTCTCTCTCCTCAAGGCTCAGTTCCCTGGCTGTAGGCTGCGGGATGAACTCACCCTTCTCAAAGAGCTTCTTCTCCGTATCCTTTCTCAGATCCTTCGATGTTTTCGGTACAGTGTCGACATAGTAGGTTATTGTTGCACCGTAGGGCGGGTTTTTGGCGATGTAATACATTGACCCCTGGTTGTCGAACTCGTCTGTCTCAACAAACATTTTTGCATCCCTGACCGGGAAGATATAACCGGGCTTGCCGATAATATCCTTCTTGTAATTCTGCAGCGGGGTGTAGTCATCAATCACGTAGAAGCCCCTTCCGAACGTGGCAATGACGAGGTCGTTCTCGCGCTCCTGTATTGCAATGTCGCGTACCGGTATAGCAGGCAGTCCCTTGTTAAACTCGGTCCAGCTGGCGCCTGCGTCAAATGATACATAGAAGCTGAATTCCGTTCCCAGGAACAACAGGTTCGGGTTCAGGTGATCCTGCTCTATGGTATGTGCGGGGCCGTTTGCAGGCAGGTTGGCGGTGATGGAGGTCCAGCTCTTTCCCTTGTCTGTGCTCTTCAAAACATATGGCTTGAAGTCGTCACGCTGATGATTGTTGAATGTGGCGTAGACTATGTCTGCATTGAATTTATCAGCCATGATGTCACTCACGTAAGTGTATTCCGGTACTCCCGGGAAAGTTTTGATCATTTTCCAGTTGCTGCCGCCGTCTTCCGACACCGATATCATGCCATCATCACTCCCGGTGTACAGGAGGTCTTTCTGTACTTTAGACTCGGTAAGAGATACAATGGTTCCCCACAGAGAGGTCGACTTGTTTTTCGCAACTGCGTCAGTCGGCCAGTATTTATCCATAACCTTGAAGTTATCCCTGTTCTCATTCCTGGTAAGGTCAGGCGATATCGTCTTCCAGTTGCTGCCCTGGTCTTCGCTGCGGAAGAGAAAGTTGGCGGCAATATAGATGCGCTTATTGTTGTGCGGACTGATAAGAATGGGTGTGTCCCAGTTCCATCGGTAGGTTAGTTCTCCTTCGCCGGGGAAGGGTTTGATGCTTATGCTCTGGCCGCTCTTCCGGTCAAAACGCGAGGCGTTGCCATACTGTGATTCGGTGTAGACGATGTTCGGGTCTGTAGGGTCTATTGCCACCCAGAAACCGTCACCACCCTGTGTTACAAACCAGTCGTCATTGGTCACCCCGTTGCTTGTGCTGGCTGAAGGGCCTCCAAAAGAGTTGTTGTCCTGCGTGCCACCATATATATAATAGAATGGATACGAGTTGTCAACGGCAACCCTGTAGAACTGGGTGACGGGCAGGTTCGATTTGAAGATGAAGTTCGCGCCGTTGTCCCATGTCTCATAGATACCGCCGTCGCCGCCGATATAGAAGTGCCTTGTGTCATCCGGATCGATCCACATGGCATGGTCATCAACATGCCGTCCCTCATTGCTGACCCTTGAAAAGGTCTTACCGCCATCATTGGTGACCTGTGTGTAGGTGTCAAGACTGAAAACCCTGTCCACATCTTTGGGGTCACATATGATTTTGTTGTAATACTGGCCGCTGGCATGGTATGAGTTCATCCTCTCCCATGAAGCACCTCTGTTCATTGTCCTGTAGAAGCCGCCTGATTCGCCCTGCGCCTCAACGATGAGGTAAAGGACGTCAGGGTTCACCGGTGATATAGCGATACCCATGCCGCCTATGTCTCCTGATGGCAGGCCCTTCATGATTTTGTCGAATGTCATTCCTCCGTTGGTGGATCTGTAGACTGCCGACTCCGGGCCACCGCTGATCTTCAGGCCAATATGTCTGCGACGCTGTTCGCTGGTAGCGTAGATAATATCAGGATTCCGGGGATCAAGCACCACGTTGTTGATGCCGGTGTTTTCACTGATGTTCAGGATCTTTTCCCACGCCAGGCCGCCGTTGATTGATTTATAGAGTCCGCGCTCACCGCCGGGTCCCCAAACTGATCCTTCTGCTGCCACATAGATTACATCGCTGTTGCGGGGGTCGATGGCTATACCGCCTATCTGGCGCGATTCCTTCAGGCCCATGTTCTTCCAGCTTGCGCCGGCATCATCTGAACGGTATACGCCGTCGCCCCAGCCAAGGGCGCGCTGGTGGTTGTTTTCACCTGTGCCTGCCCACACCACATTATGGTTATTAGGGTCAATGACAATGCAACCGATGGAGTAGGCCCCGTATTTGTCAAACACAGGTTTCCATGTGGTGCCGTTGTTATCGCTCTTCCAGATGTTGCCGGAAGCAATTGCGGCATATATCTCAGAATGATTGGAGGGATTGACCGTAATGTCGGCAATTCGTCCTGAAGCCCATGCAGGTCCCACTGACCTGAAGGAGATGCCGCTGAATAGGGAGGTCGGGACGGAAGGCTTGATCTGGGTATCAGATCCCTTCACATCCTTCTTTGTTTCTTTCTTCTGTGCATACAGGCTGAATGAACCAGCCAGCACAAGTACCAAAGCTACTGCAAGAATTTTCTTCATATAAGGCTGTTTAGGTCTGTTATTATTACTGCTAAGGTAAGATAAGGAAAATTGTCAGGGGATTTTTTAACGTTATTTAATTATTTTGCTGCCAATTAATAGCAACAGGGATGAACGACACATTTTTTACCAGGAGAACTGTCAGGAAGTATAAGGATGATGAGATAGAGAGCGGGCTTCTTGACCGAATACTCACCGCTGGAACACGGGCTTCAACAACGGGCAACATGCAGTTGTACAGTATTATAGTCACGCGCGATGCCGCGATGAAGAGCCTCCTTTCCCCGGCTCACTTCAACCAGCCGATGGTTACCGCGGCGCCGGTGGTGCTCACCTTCTGCGCCGACTTTCACAGGTTCAATCTCTGGTGCCGGCAGCGTGAAGCTGAGCCCGGTTATGACAATTTCCTGTCATTCATGACGGCGGCCATTGATGCGATGCTGGTGGCACAGACAGTATGCAATGCCGCCGAAGAGGAGGGGCTGGGCATATGTTACCTGGGGACTACGACATACAATGCTGATAAAATAATTGATATACTGGGACTTTCTTCAGGGGTTGTGCCTGTTGCGACTGTCACCATGGGATGGCCGGCGCTGGTTACTGATCAGCCTGACAGGCTTCCGCTGGAAGCTGTAGTGCACCAGGAGAGGTACCATGACTTTAGTCCGGCAATGATAGATGACATCTACCGGGAAAAGGAGGCCCGGGCCGATTCACAGCAGTTTATTGCCGAGAATGGCAAGAAGAGTCTCGCGCAGGTGTTCACTGACGTTCGTTACAAGAAGGCAGACAACGAATACTTCTCAGCAAAATATCTTGAGGTTATCAGGAGGCAGGGGTTCCTTGAGTGAGGCAGTAGGCAATGGGCAGTAGGCAGTAGTGAAATAAGTCGGCAGTCTTCAGTCAGCAGTTTGAGTCTCCTCCTGCGTCGCCGGCTCAAATTGTCGATTTAATCGCAAATCGCAAATAATAAATACTTTACGGACTTTTGACTTTAATACTTTCGACTTTGCAGACCTTCAGACCTCAGATTGAGACCCGCAGGGTCGAAACCCCGCATCCGCCAGCTGGCGGATCGGGGCCTTCAGACTTTCGACCTTTCGACCTTCAGACCTTGAATAGTCACCTATTCCTCTTCATTGAAGTTAAGACCAAGCTCTGCAGCGATTGCCTTCAGGTCAATGACTACGGCGGGGACAAGCTTTATACCTGCTTTGCTGTTACGCTCCTCGGCCTCACGTTCAGGATCACCCGGTATCAACACCCTCGTTTCGCCTTTTCTTGGTTTTGCACCGCGGAAAGTCCTGATCCATTCATCCATGGAGGCTTTGAACTCATCTGCAGGCCTGAAGGCGTCAATGCGCATGGCCCCGAAGAAATGTCCTGTGCCTTCACCCACCTGATGTTCCGGCACTGGCAGGTAGGCCACGCTGGGCGGTACAAAAGGACCGAAGTTGGCACCGCTGAATACAGCGCTAAAGATATCTACAACAGCAGACATGCAGTAGCCCTTATGGCTCCCGTGCACCCGGTCGCCCCCGAGGGTGACCATCCCGCCTCCACGGCGCAGTATGCCAGGGTCATCTGAGGGGTTACCATCGGCATCCTGAACGAACCCGAAGGGCACCTTCTCGCCTTTCTTCTCAGATACGGCCAGCTTGCCGCGTGCTATGGGCGTAGTGGCAAAATCAGCTACGAAGGGAGGCTCATGCAGTGCAGGCACAGCTACGGCAAGAGGATTGGTCCCGAGATAGCGGCTGACAGACCAGGTGGGCACAACCAGTGGATTTGCATTTGTGACACAAATGCCCACCATATCATGTTCGAGGGCCTTCATGGCATAGTATCCGGCTATACCGAAATGGTTGGAGTTGCGTGCAGCCACCCATCCGGTGCCTGTAACGGTGGCTTTCTCTATTGCCAGCTTCATCGATCTGATGCCGGCAACCATGCCGAAGCATCTATCACCGTCAACGACAGCGGTAGAAGGTGTCTGGTGAACCACCTTCACGTCAGGTGTGACATTCACCCTCCCGCTTTTCCAGAGGTCATAATACTCCCTGACCCTTATCATGCCATGCGATGAGTGATCACGCAGTTCAGCAGCAATAAGCACTGCAGCTACTGCTCCGGCATCCTCGCGGCTGCAGCCGATCTGCATGAAGACTTCCGTTGTGAATTCTAAAAGATATTTGTGATCGTACATGTATGGTTAGTATAAAGTCAAAAAGTCTAAAGGTCTGAAGGTCTAAAGGCCCCGATCCGCCAGCTGGCGGATGCGGGGTTTCGACCCTGCGGGTCTCAATCTG
>DCSU01000011.1:5816-7178 GCA_002325785.1 Bacteroidales bacterium UBA1458
ACCGGATACGCCGGACGGGCGGGCTCGACGGGAGGGTTCTTCTCCAGTTCACGGAGGGCTACCTCAATGGCTTTCTCCAGCTGAGGATCCTTTCCCCCGATGACCTCCACGGGCCACTGTTCCACTTCAATATCCGGTGCCACACCGGCATTTTCCACTATATACCCATCGTCAGTCCAGATGGCCAGGTTGGGAGCAGTAACGCTTCCGCCGTCCATCAGCTCGGGAAAACCGAGTGTACCAACCAGCCCGCCCCAGGTACGTTTGCCGACAAGTGTGCCTACCTTGAATTTCCTGAACATCCAGGGGAGCATATCTCCTCCCGAGCCGGCTGTCTCATCTATGATCATGACCTTGGGCCCCTGTATTGAGGCGCTGGGTGTCTTGAGGTCCCTGCCGTATCGCATGTTCCAGTACGACTGCAACGGCCTCTGAAGCAGCTCGATGTAATAGTCGGCAATCAGTCCGCCGCCGTTGAATCTCTCATCAATGATTATTGCCTTCCTGTCTGCCTGAGGAAAGAAATACCTCTTAAAATATTCGTGTCCCTGGCCCGATGTATTGGGAACATATACATATGCCACCTTCCCGTCCGTGGCTTCAGTCACCCTCTTCAGGTTTCCCTCCACCCAGTCGCGGTTCCTCAGGCTGCTTTCGCTGCCAACCGGAACAACCATAATGACTCTTGATCCCTCAAAAACGGGGCTCGGTCCTACGGTAAGCTCAACTATCTTACCGTCAGTATTCTCGAGGAAGCTGTGAATATTCCTGTCAGCCGTGACCTCCTTACCGTTGATGGCAAGGATATATTCGCCCTCCTTAACATTCAGTCCCGGCTCTGTCAGCGGCGATCTGAGATCAGGGTTCCAGTTCAGACCTCCGTAAATCTTCTTCAGCCGGTACCTGTTGTTTTCAACGCTGAAGTCAGCGCCAAGAAGTCCTCCGCCTACTCTCAGGGGCATTCCCACCCTGTCGCCGCCGCCCACCCTGTGGTGCCCTACGGCAAGCTCGCTACACATCCATTGTATCACCCGGTTAAGGTCGCTTCGGCAGGAGACGTCAGCCAGGAACTGTGAATACTTCTCCTTCATTGCGGGCCAGTCGGCGCCATGCATGCCCGGGTCATAGAAGTAATCGCGGTTGATCCTCCAGGCCTCGTCAAAGATCTGGGGCCACTCTGCAACAGGATCGACCCTTACTGACACTGCACCGGTGTTGAGAATTCCCTTTCCGGGCTCAGGCTTACGGCCAGCAGCAGTGATGCCGAATGTCATCCCCTTGTTATACAGCATTTTCTTACCGTCTGCGGAGACCACGTAGTTGTCAAGTTCCATTATCTCCTCATCCTTCCTCTCACTGACA
>DCSU01000146.1 GCA_002325785.1 Bacteroidales bacterium UBA1458
AGCCACAGCCGGACCGGTGGCGCCAGTCTCCGGCGAGACATATAATATTGGCCGGAGCATCAATGAGGACTATCTTAATGCTGGCGTTCCGTCAGACAAACTTCTGTTGGGTGTTCCATGGTACGGATATGACTGGCCTGTGNNTGTAACCAGCAGTGCGAGGAAAGCCCCAACCACCGGGACTGGAAAATCGCGGATTTACGACACAGCCCTCTCCCTGGCAGCAATCCACACCAGGATCTTTGACGATATCACCGGCGTGCCCTATGTAAGCTATGAGGACTCCGGCTGGAGACAGATGTGGTACGATGACAGCCTCAGCCTGCAGATAAAAAGCAACCTGTCAAAAGATCTGCACCTGGCCGGCATTGGTATCTGGGCTCTGAGTTACGAAACCGGAGAGCCGGAACTGTGGGAAGGTCTGAAGACAGCATTCCTTCCTAATTACACCTCAACAGGAAAGGAGATCACCGATGACCCAGTTAGTGCTATCATAGTCATCCCAAACCCCGCAACTGACATATTTACAATTCACTACACTGTAACAAGGAACTCACACATCAGCCTGAGGATCTATGATACGCAGGGCAGACTGGCTGCCACAGCTGTCAACAGGGAGACAGAACCGGGGTCTTGGCCTGAGACCTTTGATGCCAACACCCTGGCTCCCGGGATATATGTTTGCGTATTGCAATCAAGATACGGCAGGTCGGCTGTTAAGTTTGCAGTCATTGAACCCGAATAAACACTATTTTGATGAAAAAAATATTGATGGTCATGGTACTTACCGGTCTCATCCGGTCTCTTAACGGACAGATGCAGGAGGCAGTTGAAAAAATAAGAGCTGACTACAACCTGATGGGGCTCTCAGTGGCTACAGTCTGCGAAGGGAAGATCACGGGGACATATCATGCCGGAGTGCGCGATTTTGAACGAAACCTNNAAAACCTGCCGGTCAATGATAACACCAAATACCGGATCGCCTCCATCTCCAAGTTCGTCATGACCACAGCCATGATGCAGCTATATGACAGGAAGCTGCTGGACCTCGATGAGGATGTCAGCAACTACCTTGGCTTCAGGCTCAGAAACCCGGCGCATCCCGACAAGCCAATCACCGTCAGGATGCTCCTCCTGCACACCGGTTCCATCAATGAGGGCAGCGGCTATGACGGTTTTTTGATGGCGACATATAACAACGTGAGCAATCCTCCCTCATTTTCCGAACTCCTGGTGCCCGGAGGCAAGTACTTCACTGAGGATATGTGGCGCAAAGAGGCTCCGGGAGAATATTATACATACTGCAATGCCAACTTCGGGCTCGCCGGGACAATCATCGAGCGGATCACAGGCCGGCGTTTCGAGGACTACATGCAGCAGACTCTATTCATTCCTATGGGCATCACCGGTTCATACATCCCCGAAGGGGTGACTGACATCAACAATCTCGCGGCTCTTTACCGTGGCGAAGAGGGAAAGTGGGTTGCCCAGACAGATAACTACATGGGCGTCATGTCAGCGCCACGCGACTTCTCCGGGTATGTCACCGGCACCAATGCCGCCGTCTTCTCGCCCCAGGGGGGCCTGAGGATCTCCGCTGCCGAACTGGCAAGGGTTATGATTCTTCACCTCGATAAGGGAAAATATAATGGAAAGAGAATCATCTCCGCAAAAAGTATAAGACTGATGCATAAGCCTCAGCAGATATATAACGGATCCAACGGCGACAAAGATGGCGGGAGGCCGGGGAACCGTGGACTGAGCGTCGATATCCTGCCCGATTTACTGCCCGGAGACCCGCTGCCGAAAGGGTCACACATGATTGGCCATACAGGGTCAGCATACGGACTGAACTCGGCTTTCTTCTTCGATCCGAAAGGAAAGTACGGCTTCGTATTCATGATGAACGGCAGTTTTGACGGACCCGCCAGGGACTCATCTGCTATCTTCTACAAGTTTGAGGAAGCCCTGCTGAAGGCGATGGCGGAATACTCCGAATTGCCGTGTAAATAACCCTAGGAATTTCTGCCCGAAATATTTAGCTTTCGGTTTATTGACCGGACGTTAGTGTATTGTAAACTTACACCACAATAGATACTTCCGCGACAAGGTTGTTAAACATAAGATTGTCAGGGAATAATTAACCGGAGAAAGAATGAATGCTGAACTCATCACAGCTGTAGCAATAGGTATAGGGCTGGCTGCCAGCGCCGGCTTCAGGGTCTTCGTGCCGATGCTTGTGGCCGCCATCGCGGCCAAAGCCGGTGTCATGCCGCTTAATGAGAGCTTTCAGTGGCTGGCCTCATGGAGCTCCATTGCCATCTTCGGCACGGCAACGGTGGTTGAGATAATGGCCTACTACATACCTGTTGTTGACAACCTGCTTGACACGGTTGCCACCCCTCTGGCAGTGGTTGCCGGAACGTTGCTGCTTACCTCCGTGCTTCCCATAGACAGTGAGTTGATGAGATGGATCACCGGCGCTGCCGTCGGCGGTGGAAGCGCTGCCGTGGTACAGGCCGGCAGCGCACTGACGAGGCTTACTTCAACGAAGCTGACTGCCGGCCTTGGCAACCCTGTGGTTGCCACGGTGGAGAACATTGCTGCCACAGGCACGTCCATTCTGTCTCTTGTTATCCCCTTCTTCATCATAGCCCTCTTCCTTTTGCTGGTAATATTTCTCCTTACCCGCATACGCAGGAAACTCCGCCGTGATCGCATTCATAAATAACTATGAAACTGCCTCTATGAAGACTGACGGACCGGTTGCGGTATTCTGGTTCCGGCGCGATCTGCGCGCCGAAGACAACAGTGGCCTGTATCATGCACTGCAGTCAGGATATCCTCTCTTACCGGTATTCATCTTCGATACTGATATTCTCAGCAGGCTCGAAGAGAAGGCTGACCTGCGGGTGACATTCATCACCGCCGCCCTTGAAGAGCTGAATAAAAAAATGATCGCTGCCGGATCATCACTGATGATTTATCACTGCAACCCGGTTGAGGCATTCCGGAAGATCACGGATGAATATGACGTCAAGGCCGTTTATACCAACAATGACTACGAGCCATACGCTATGGAACGTGACGGCAAGGTCGGCGCAATGCTTAAGGCTTCCGGTATACCGCTTCACTCCTTCAAAGACCAGATCATTTTTGAAAAGGATGAGGTACTCAAATCTGATGGCACACCCTATACTGTCTTTACACCTTATTCGCGCGTCTGGAAGAAGCAGCTCACAGCGAATGATATGGAGCCGTTCCCTTCGGAGAAGCTTACCGGCAAGTTCCTGAAACGGGCGCCTTCGAAGACTCCGTCACCGGAAGAGCTTGGTTTTGTTACAAGCGCGACGCTTTCACCCGTTCCATCAGTCAGCGAAAAAATCATCCGGAACTACCACCTCACCCGCGATATCCCTTCGCTCTGCGGAACCACAAGGCTGGGAGTACATCTCCGCTTTGGCACGGTGAGTATCCGTGAATTGGTAAGGACCGCGCTGACACTCAACGAGACCTGGCTCAATGAGCTGATCTGGCGAGAGTTCTTCATGAGCATCCTCTGGCACTTCCCTCACGTGACTGACAACTCCTTTAAGAAGAAGTATGACAACATAATATGGAGAAACAACGAAGAGGAGTTTGATAAATGGTGTAACGGCATGACCGGTTACCCCATAGTAGATG
>DCSU01000098.1 GCA_002325785.1 Bacteroidales bacterium UBA1458
ACAAACAGAATGGAAAAACAAGATAAGTTTCGGGTCAGACCTGAAGGTCATCTATCGGCAGACCCCTTCGAAATTCAGTAACCGCAGCGAAACCACGGTCCACAGAACCCGATGGGACCCACATATGTCAGAACCCGTAAGGCGACCTCTGCTGAGTTGACTGCATCTGGGGCTTGCGGGGAACCAGGCTGTCACTCATGGCGGCATTCCATGCCAGCCAGGCAGTAATTATCGCGTTGTGCCTCAAATCGGGCAGGAGCAGTCGTTCCCATGTGTCGGCCAGCGTGTGGTAGCCCCGATCGTATTCGATCTCATCCTGGATGAACTGAAAACCCGGGAGGCCCACGCGGTCAAAGCTCTGGTGATCGGTTCCGCCGGTATTCCGAATGGCAATGGTGGTAAACCCCATGTCTCTCATCGGTTCCATCCATTCTTCGAAGAGCGGACGCACGAGGTTATTCTCCTGCAGGTATATCCCGCGGTAACGACCCGTACCATTGTCCATGTTGAAATAGACTGAGAATTTGTCAAACCCGGGTTTCTTCTCCTCCTTTTCCCTGTCAAACAGGTAGGTTGACACATAACCACTTGACCCGAAGAGCCCCTGTTCTTCGCCGCCCCAGAGCGCAACCCGTATCGTTCGTCTCGGTTTGGCATCCAGCGCCTTGATGATCCTTATGGCTTCCATCATCACAATACATCCTGAAGCGTTGTCCGCTGCGCCTGTACCGCCGTGCCATGAGTCGATGTGCGCCCCAAGCAACACAACCTGATCCTTAAGTTTGGGATCGGTGCCAGGTATCTCAGCAATGACATTATAAACCTTCTTTCCGGGAGCGAATTCAGCCTTTATCTCAGCCTCTACCTCCACCTTCTCGCCGTGCTTCAGCAGGCGCTCCATACGGCCATAGGCCTCCTGCGGAATGTTTATCTCAGTGACAGGCTGCACGCCTTTGCCGTCATATGATGCGCCGGACGACCGCGGTATGTTGAAGGCGCTTCCCTGGTTGATGATCATTGCCACATCCTCGGTGCGCAGAAACTCATTGATCTTGTTTCGCAGCTCGCGCATTGCCATGTAGTCACCCATCATCCTTCTTGAAGGAGTCCCGCCTGCCTGAACCATTGAGATATTCTCAAGCTCCTCCTCCGTGTACCTTTTGGCCAGAGGCTCCCAGTTCACTTCGTACTGCGACGAAGAGGGCGCCATGATAATCTTTCCCTTAAGCTTCCCGCGATATTGTTCTATCTCTTCGACCTTCTTTATATCTACAAGGATGACCTCGCCCTTTATCAGTCCGTCAGTGCCCGAGGTCCAGGCCACCGGGGTGACTGAGAAGTTATTGTAATAGGGAGCGGTCATGGCGGCATAGGCCCTGGTGTAGTCCCATCCGCCGCGGCTGAACTCACTGACCGTCTCAACACGGACGTTGGAGAGGCCGTATTCCGCAAGCTTGGCCCTGGCGATCTCATTTGCGCGGTCAAGTCCGGGTGACCCTGTGAGACGCGGACCGGCAAGATCAGTCATGATATAGGAAAGTGTCTCAATATCTGAGTTGCGCTGGCCCTCCTGCCTGATCTTGTAAACCATTTCCAGGTCCACGGATACCTCCTGCGAGGAGACCGGCATTATCAAGGCTAACAGGAGAGCGGTGACCAGAGCTCTCCTTACAGCAAAAAATGGGTTTTTCATCTGATTTTTGTTTTTTAGAGGAATAAATATAGGGTCATAAAATTTACACCTGTGATGCATTAACATTAATTAACTTTACTTTTGCGCTGAGACGAGCATTAAATGATCTATCCCGACACATACGAACTCAAAATAGGATTTGACCGCATAAGAGAGCATCTGAACTCCGGGTGCCTCAGTCCTGCCGGCGTGCGCAGGATGGATGCCATGAAGTCCTCCTTCTCAGCCGGTGAGGTCAGGCAGCGGCTGGCACTGACTGAGGAGTTTCAGCAAATCCTTTCCTACGGCGAACAGTTCCCCTCAGACAATTACAATGACCCCTTCGTCATGCTGGAGAAGCTGCGTGTGGAGGGCACCTTCCCCGAGCTGGAAGAGGTTGTCGCCCTGCGTGGCTCACTTGACACAATCAGGCGAATCATCGGATTCTTCAAGAACAGGAAAGACGGAAGGTACCCGCTGCTTTCAGTAATGGCCGGCGCCGTGGTCTATTATCCTTTTGTCACAGAGGCTATTGACCGTATCATAGACAAGGAGGGAAAGGTCCGTGACAGCGCCTCCCCGGCACTGAAGTCGATACGGGCTGACCTTGCATCAAAGAGCCTCGCGGCGGTGAGAAAACTGCACTCCGTACTGCGCCAGGCACAGGCCGACGGTATCGTGGATCGCGACATCACGGTGGCTGTGCGCAACGGTCGCGGTGTGATACCCGTCAGCGCCTCCAACAAGCGCGGCATAAAGGGCTTGGTGCATGATGAGTCGGCCACCGGCAAGACCGTCTTCATCGAACCGGCCGAGGTGGTGGAGCTGAACAATGAGATCACCGAGCTTGAGCACCAGGAGAAGCGCGAGATAGTGAAGATTCTGACCGCCCTGGCTGACACCATCAGGCCATATATTGACGACCTGGAGACGAACTTCGATTTTCTTGCAGAGATTGACTTCATCAGGGCCAAGGCTCTCTTCGGTCTCAGGCTGCACAGCATCAGGCCGCCTGTATCCGACGCCCCGCATATACGGTGGATCAACGCACGCCACCCGTTGCTGACACTCTCGTTTGCCCGGACAACAGGCAGGCAGGTGGTGCCCCTGACAATTACAATCGACAGCAAAGACCGCATCCTTGTCATCTCGGGACCCAACGCCGGGGGTAAGTCAGTATGCCTCAAGACAGTAGCCCTGGTGCAGTATATGCTGCAGTGCGGGATGACCATCCCGGTTGACGAGGGCACCGAGACCGGCATCTTCGGCAAGTTCTTCATAGACATAGGCGACGAGCAGAGCATTGAGAATGACCTGAGCACCTACAGTTCCCATCTCATTAATATGAAGCAGATGCTCAGGCATGCCGACGGCCACTCGCTGGTGATGATAGATGAGTTCGGGACCGGAACCGAGCCTGTCATCGGCGGCGCCATCGCGGAAGCCATCCTGGCGGAGCTGAACCGCCGCGCCGCATACGGAGTAATCACCACACACTATACCAACCTGAAGCACTTCGCCACATCACAGGAGGGGATAGTCAACGGCGCCATGGCATTCGACAATCAGCTGATGCAACCACTGTTCAGGCTTGATCAGGGCAAACCGGGAAGTTCTTTCGCCTTTGAGATAGCAAAGAAGATAGGACTGCCAAATGAGATATTAACCGATGCAGCAGCCAGGGCAGGCGAGGGGAATGTCGACTTTGACCGCAATCTCCGTGAGATTGCACGCGATAAACGTTACTGGGAGAAGAAACGCGAGGCCGTGCACCGTCATGAGAAGCGGCTTGAGGAGCTGATTGCATCATACGAGGCACAGATAGGCGATATTAAGACACAGAAAAAGGAGATCATAGGCCAGGCGAAGAACAAGGCGGAAGAGCTGCTGCGTGACACCAACAGGATGATCGAAAACACCATCCGCACTATCCGTGAGGCACAGGCCGGGAAGGAGGCAACAAAGGAGGTGCGCGAAGAGCTCGACTCCTTCCGCGAACAGCTGGCAAAAGAGGAGAAGCATCAGGAGGTTACCATGGCAGCTGCTCCAAGGCTTGACACTCCCGCCGCCAGCATAGTAAAACGCATTGCGAAGAAGAAGGAGCCGGAACCTGCGGTGAAGAAAAAAACAGGGAAGCTGGCACCGGGTGACTTTGTAAGGATCACCGGCACCGATACCCTGGGAGAGGTGACGGAGATACGTGGAAAGAAACTGCAAATCATCTCCGGGAGCCTGAAGATGAATGTCGATATCACCAAAACCGAACCGGTGGATGCAACTACCTACCGGAAGGAGTTGTCTAAAAACAAACCGCAGCCCAGGATAGACTGGTCGCAAAATACAAGGCGCAACCAGTTCCACTCTGAGATTGATGTCAGGGGGATGCGTACCGAAGAGGCACTGCAGGTGGTGCAGGAGTTTATTGACACAGCCATGATGATTCAGTACCGGAACCTGCGTATCCTGCACGGTAAGGGCAACGGCATCCTCAGGCAGATGATAAGACAATACCTCGAGTCAACCGGCGCCGTGAAGAGCGCCATCGATGAGCATGTAGAGAGAGGCGGAGCAGGAATAACGCTGGTCGAACTGGACATCTGACAAAGGTCAACCAGGCAAAACCCTGGTCGATTTGGTCATCTGAATACGTGGACCCGGCATACTGATAATTTTCATCTTTTATTTTGCTCGAAAAGCATATAATTGCATAACGAACAATACAACCATGAAGAAAACCGCCCTCACACTGATTATGCTTGCCTTCATTGCTACTGCAGGCGCACAGACCAATGACTTCTATGACGATGCACCCACAAACCCTCTGAAGGGAGCCCGGAAGATACTTGTAACGGGCGAGGTCCAGAAGGAGATTACGGTTGATATCAGCAGGCTCCCGCTGCACAGTATCACAGTCAAGGAGACCACTCTCAGCGACAGTGCTGCAGGCTTCACCGGCGCATACCGGTACGATGGGTACTCGCTCTACGACATCCTTGACAAAGTTGTGCTGAAGAAGAAGAACGAGGCCGAATTCCCGCCGATCATTGACCTCTATGTTGAAGTGACAAATGACAGGGGTGAGAGCGTCACCTTCTCATGGGGCGAGATCTATTATCCCGTAAACCGCCATCGTCTCCTGATTGCCACCTCTGTGGCGCGCATCGTGCCCTCGAAGGCAAAGGACCTCTGGCCGTTGCCTGTTGAGACGAAAATTGTGGCTGGAAACGACCTTGTCACCTCCCGCAACATCAGCAACCCGGTGAAGGTCACGGTGAAGTCGCTCGACTGCAAGTATGTAATCAATAAGGGCATGACGCCTCTCTTTTCGGAGACGATGAAAATCTGCGTCAATGGCAAGCAGCGGGGCATAATGACGGAACTGCCCGAATCTTTTGATAATGAGACCTACCAGACTGTGTTCTATGGCCGCGGGATGGGCATCCACGGCACCACGCCCTTCTCGGGAGCGATGCTTGCAGAGATACTGAAAGGACACTACAGGATTTCAACCGAGGCTCTGCGGCAGGGTATGGTTGTCATTGCAGGCGCTGACGGTTACCGGGCTGCATTCACCCTGAGTGAGATCATCAACCGCAATGACCAGCAGGAGGTGCTGCTCATCGGCAGTGATAATTACGAAGGCGCCGGCCGGTTCTCGCTCTTCCCCGCAGGCGACTTCTTCTCTGACCGTGCCATCAAGGCAATCATGGAGATAGACCTGCTGCTTCCGAAGGCCGGTTCGCAATGGGCCATCGTTGTCCACGGCGGCGCCGGTACCATCACCCGTGAGCGGATGACGCCTGAGATCGAAGCCGAATACCGTGCCGTGATGAAGGCGGTGATAGATACCGGCGCAGCCATCCTGGCTTCCGGCGGCTCGGCTCTTGACGCGGTGGAACGCACAATCAGGCTCATGGAAGATTCCCCGCTGTTCAATGCCGGCAGGGGCGCCGTCTTTACCCATGAAGGCCGCAATGAGCTCGACGCCTCAATCATGGACGGCAGTGACCTCGCCGCCGGCGCCGTGGCCGGCGTGACCGACATACGCAACCCCATCACCGCCGCACGCACCGTCATGGAGAAATCACCCCATGTGATGCTGACAGGCAAAGGCGCCTCTGATTTCGCCGCGGAGAAGGGACTGGAGATAGTCGACCCCTCTTATTTTCGCGTTGAGAGTAGATTCAATGAGCTGCAACGGTCATTGAAGGACGACAAGCACGGTACCGTGGGATGCGTGGTCCTCGACATGAACGGCGACCTGGCAGCAGGCACATCCACAGGCGGGATGACCAACAAACGATATAACCGCGTGGGCGATGCCCCGGTGATAGGAGCAGGGACCTACGCAAACAACGCCACCTGTGCGGTGTCAGCAACAGGCCATGGCGAGTTCTTCATAAGATATACCGTGGCACATGATATCTCAGCCCTGATGGAATACAGGGGATTGACTCTCGATGAGGCTGCGAGGGTTGTGATTGATGAAAAGCTTGTAAGGGTTGGAGGCACGGGCGGCGTGGTAGCCGTTGACCGCAAGGGAAACGTCTCCATGCCCTTCAACACCGAAGGCATGTACCGGGGTTACAAAACCTCGGCAGGAGTCTCAGGCGTCTTTATCTTTTCTGATGAGCCTGACAGGCTGATCCCGTAGACTCACCAGCCAGACGGCCCTGACCCCTGTGGCAGGCGGTCCTGACTCCCGGGTGCAGTGGCCCTGAACCCATCCAAAAGAAAACGCGGCGCTCTGTCCGGGGCGCCGCGTTCATTGAAAATATAATCCAAATCGTCTAAAAGAGTCTTACTGATCCGTAGGATGCGTTTATGGTCACCTCCGAGGTTGGGTTGGCACACTTGCCTACCTTGCCGGCCAGCTCAGTGGAGGTGTTACCTACGATACGCCTGTCAGGCGAGAATTTTGCGTCATCGATCTTGACACTGCCGTATGAGCTGTTGGCGTCAAGCCTGTAGCATGCCTCCGGGTCAATGCCCAGCTTAACCGCACAGTAGCCTGCCTTTACTGTTACCTTTTCAAACCCTGCAGGAATCCGGTCAACATTGAGGTTGCCGTATTTTGTCTCCACCTCCAGTTTCTTGTTCACCATCTTGAAGTTGAGGTCTGTATATCCGCCGAGCACCACAATGTTGTTGGCGGCTCCCACAGTGTACCCGTCATATTTGCTGTCTGCTACCAGTGAGCTGACTTCGGTCACCGAGACCTTGGAATACTTGCTGTCAACCAACAGGGCCGTAGCCCTGACAACGCTGAACATGCCGCAGTAACGGGTGTTAATCTCTGCCCATCCAAGCTCCTCAACGGTGCCCTTACCGTAAGCAACAATCAGCGTATTGAGTGGCTTGACATTGCCCCTTGTGAGCTTGTTCACGGTCATATCGCCATATTTG
Source organism: Bacteroidales bacterium UBA1458 (assembly GCA_002325785.1). Taxonomy (GTDB): domain Bacteria; phylum Bacteroidota; class Bacteroidia; order Bacteroidales; family VadinHA17; genus SR-FBR-E99. The sequence continues at coordinate 7,079 of DCSU01000098.1, forward strand.
ACATTCAGGCTGGCAAGTCCGGAGACCTCATCCACCACCATATTGCCATACTTGTTATCAATGCTGAGGTTGATATAGGCAGGCATCCTGACAGTGTAGTTGATGCTGAAGCTGTTGTTCGAGCCTTTCCAGCTTACTGATGAGAAGTCATTGCTGAACACAGTCTCCGCCGTGAGGTTCCCGCCATCCTCGGTGAATTCTACGGTGATCATCTCCAGCATTTTTTTTGCCTTATCGGCTGAGGGATGCTCTACCTTGACGGTAACATCAATCACAATGTTATCGCGGTCCCAGGTCTCTGTAACAACCGCCCCAAACTTATTGCTTATAGTGAGGGTGGTGTTTTCAGACGGAACCTTCTCCCGGTGATATTCTTTCTTTACCTCTTCTGCAGAGGCTGTAAGGGCGACCGCGCAGAGCAATGCTGCGAACAGTGTCACCCGCTTGTTAAATAGCGACTTTTTCATGGCTGACTGGATTTTCGGTTTCTGCTTTTATCTGTCTGAGCTGTTCAATTATATAGTTCATCACGTCAAGTTTGGTTTGGTAATGTTTGATCATGGCATCGATGATACGCTGATCACTGGGATTGGCCCTGAGCTCCTTCTGAAGCTCCACATAGACTGAGTCCATTGATGCCATCTCATTCAGTAGCGCCTCCTTCTGTTCGGGGTTTGCCAGATCAAGTGATGTGAACTCATTCTGCATGAAGCTCACCTGCTGCACATAGTAATTTTCCACTTCGCGGTATTCGGGTGAAACTTCGCTGAGCGACATTGTTTTTTTCAGGTTGGGCCTGACAAAGTGGTCAAAGGTCCAGAGCGATGAGAGTGTCACCAGCAATGTCACCACGGCAGCCTTAAGCAGGTACGGCAGAATGCTCCGTTTGGCTTTGCCGGCATGCATCCTGGTGGCAAGCTTAAAGCTGAATCTCTCGAAGTGGCCATCCGACGGCTCCCTGTCGTCAAATGCGCCCCTTTCCCTTTTGATTGTTTCTTCCAGACTATTCATTATTCGTTAATTTTTTTGTTCCTGATTTCACCCACCAGCTTCTGCTTTGCCCTCGACAGTTGTGACCGTGAGGTGCTGCTTGAGATGTTGAGCATCTCTGCTATCTCGTCGTGGTCATATCCTTCGATGAGATAGAGAGAGAGTATCACGCGGTATCCTTCCGGCAGCCTCTCAATGGCCGCTTTCACCTCTTCAACCTTAGTATTGAGCTCCTCCCTGTAAGCAGCATCATCACTGCTGTCGTCGCGGATCCCCACGTGATTTTCAATGTCTTCAAAGATCGCTTTCCTCTTTCCCAGGGCGTCAAGTGATCTGTTGACCACTATTCGCTTCAGCCATGCGCCGAAGCTGACGGTACCGGAGTAGGTGTTTATCTTTTCAAAAGCTGAGAGGAACGCTTCCTGCATCACATCTTCAGCTTCCATGTCGTCATTCACTATACGCAGGCTTGTGTTAAACATTGCCTTGTAGTAAAGCTTGTACACCTGGAACTGCGCCTTCTGGTCACCTTCACGACAACCGTCGATCAGGTCCTGATGTATGTTCCTGAATGCTGCTTCAACATTTTCCATCTTAATAGCAAGATCTGGTTTAAGTATGTTTGACGCTGCACCCACGTATTTGAACTCTTCAACTCAATGACGAATGATGCTAGCGAATGCTGCATCCAAGGTAAAAAAAAGCTGGAAGAGGATAAAATAAAATTTCAGCCCTGAATTACGGTGCCTGAAGCGTAGTCAAGCTCCGATCCGAAAAGGCTGTGTGGTATCGAATAAACGAGCAGCAGGATTATGGCTGCAGCAATAGTATAACCTGGCCGGTCGTGTTTTCGGTTCATGATGACAGCTACTATCCAGGCCACGACAGCGATGAGCGTTTTGTTGTCTGTAAGATCCCAGCCGAACGGAATACCTGTCCATAAATCTCCGAAGGCATATTTCTGAACCACCGGTCCGAGGATCATTCCCCCGGCAAGAAGCAGCCACAGGGCCCACTGTCCGTATCTCCTCTGCAAAGGACGGCCTGCCGCCGCCGTCAGTCCCGCAAGGTTGGAGAGTAGCATGGCAAAGAACATTATCAGGATATGAGGTATCATCACAATGGCAGGAACGTTCCCTTTGAACCTGATGACTACCGGCTGCTCACGGGCTATCACTGTTTCACCTCCGGAGGGCGATGCCAGAACAATATAATATTCAAGTTTGCCTGCGGCAGGCTGAGAGGGGAGCTCTCCAGCCAGACTGGTACCGTCATGAACCATCGGAACCGCAGTCCAATCCTCATTAACCCTGAACTTTTTGTAATATAATTTTCCCGAAATGCCGGCAGGCAGCTCAAGTTTTATCATTGCCGGGCGGGTATTAGTCTGGCTGCGCTTTAGGCTTACCGGGTATTCGGTTCCTTCAATCACCGTGGTGACTCTTTCAGGATAGGTGGGCCCTGTCGTTCTCTGATACATTGCGGCGCCAACGGTAATCGCCAGGGCTATGGTCCAGAAGAGAAAACTTTTCATGTCTGTCTTGGAGAATAAGGTTATAACTGGATAAGAAGCAACTCCCGCTTGCCGTCACGCATTACCTCAACGGTGACCCTTTGCCCGGGTTTGAGCTGGCCAAGCCTGAACATATAGTCCTCAATATTATTGACAGGCTTATCCTCAATGGCAACAATGACATCGCCCTTGACCATGCCACCCTGTGCAGCCGGCTTGCCCTGGGTGACGAAGTCAGCCCTGAGGCCGTTCTTGACATTCCCGGCAAAATCAGGCATGATGCCGAGGGTCACGCCCCGGCGGCGACTCATAGACTGTGTCGGTCCTTTGGGCCCTGCCTCGGTGAAAGCCAGCCTGGCAGGCTCTCCGGCGGCGGAACTGACGACATCATATAACAGATCCCCGATCCTTACCATTCCCTCATAATTGATCTTGTCGGGTGTGTCAAAGGGGGTATGATAATCGAGATGAGCACCGGTAGTGAATAGGAGCACCGGTATATTCTTACCGTAAAACGAAGAGTGGTCTGACGGTCCGTATCCCTCAGCCGTGAAACTCAGGCTGAGCATGGTAGTGTCATTGAATAATGATACTGTATCACGCAATCCCGCTGCAGTTCCTACGCCGCCTACCTGGAGACCGTTTCCCTCCCTAAGCCTTCCAACCATGTCAAGGTTGACCATCAGGTTGACAGCCGTGGGGTCAATCGCCATATTATCAACGAAATACTTGGAGCCCAGCAGACCCATCTCCTCCCCGGAGAAAGCTACGAAAATGATATTCCGTGCGTGTCCGTCCTTATCAGCGGCCAGTCTCTCCGCCAGTTCAATCATGAGGGCCACGCCCGAGGCGTTATCATCAGCGCCGTAATGAACGGCAACGGTATCAGGCGTGCGGCTTGAAGAGCCCGGGCCTCCCATACCCAGATGATCATAATGGGCTCCTACAATTACATACTCGTCGTTGCGTCCGGTTCCCTCAAGCTTCATAATCACATTGGCGGTGGTGGCTTCCTTTGCAATCACTTCAGCCACAGCATCAACGGTGGAGGAGGTGATGAAGCTGCCACTAGCAGTCATCGCAGAGGCTCTCTCCTCAAGCACGCGCATTGATACCCCGGATGACCGGAGAATTGAATCGGCAACGTCTCTTTTTATCTGCAATACGGGAATTCCGGCACGCGACTCACCCCGGGAGGGCTGGTAAAGATTGTCAGCCGGATCCCATTTCTCTCCTGAGACCAGGAACACACCTGCAGCGCCGTTTTCCCTGGCGTTCATAACCTTCAGCCGGTCGGAACTCAGGGCGCTGTAGCCGGCTGCAGCGGGATTGGATTCGGGATAGCCCTTTAGCATCATCACCCATTTGCCGCTGATGTCAATATTATTAAAATCATTCCATTGCAGCGAGTCGGCTGATGACATGAACCCATACCCGCAGAAGGCGACAGGGGCATTGAGGGAACTGTTGGAGGTGAGTGCCACGGGCACAAAATCAGTGCCTGCCAGGTATTCCCTTCCGGCCACAAAAAGCTTGTTATTGGTTCCGCTCTCAGCAGCCACACTTACCGTGAATGGTTGAAACCCGTTGCCGCTGAGGGGCTCGAGCCCGGCCTTTATAAACTCATCCATGACAAAAAGGGCAGCAAGTGAATCACCTCCTGTTCCGGTACCTCTACCTGAAAACTCTTCAGAAGCCAGTCTCCCGGTGATCTGTGTCAATTCATCAGGTGTTATTGCGGCATTCTGCCTGGTGCCGGCGCAGGAGTTCAGGACAATAACAGCACATAATATGGCGGGTAGTCTCATATTTCAGTTTATGTGCCGGCAAAAGTAACAATCTTTCACAACCGGAGCATTATGATAAAAGCAATACTCTCCGGGAATAGCTTTAAGTCTATTCGAACTGCGACAGGGCCTTCTTTATCAGAGAGATGGCGTCACGCAGCTGCTCCTCGGTGATGACAAGCGGCGGCGCGAACCTGATTATATGACCGTGTGTGGGTTTGGCCAGCAATCCCAGTTCCATCATTGCCAGGCAGACATCCCATGCCTCCTTGCCGTTCTTCGGCCTGATTACAATGGCGTTTAGCAATCCTTTACCCCTGACCAGTTCAATCATATCCGATTTCACCGAGCTCAGCTCTTCACGGAATATCTTCCCGAGCCTTGCGGCATTTTCGGCAAGCTTCTCATCTTTGATAACTTTAAGCGCTGCTACCGCCACTTTGCCTGCCAGCGGGTTACCGCCGAAGGTGGACCCATGCTCGCCGGGCTTGATGGTCATCATGATGTAATCATCAGCCAGAACTGCTGATACCGGCATGACACCTCCTGAGAGTGCTTTCCCCAGAATGAGAATATCGGGTCTGACACACTCATGGTCGCACGCCAGAAGTTTCCCGGTGCGTGCAATGCCTGTCTGTACCTCATCGGCAATGAAAAGCACATTCTTCTTCTTGCAGAGATCATAGGCCTTTTTGATATAACCTTCGTCAGGTACAAACACACCGGCTTCACCCTGTATAGGCTCAACAAGGAATCCTGCCACATCCGGATCGGCAAGAGCCGCCTCCAGTGCGGGCAGGTTATTGTATGGAATGGTTATGAATCCAGGGGTAAATGGACCGTAATCCTTCCGGGCATCAGGGTCGGTAGACATTGAGACGATGGTGATGGTACGGCCGTGGAAGTTGCCTTCACAGACAATTATTTTAGCCTGGTTCTCCCTGGTGCCTTTTTTCAGGTATGCCCACTTGCGGCATAGCTTGATGGCTGTCTCGTCAGCCTCGGCACCGGTGTTCATAGGGAGCACCTTGTCATAGCCGAAATACTTAGTCACATACTCCTCATACTCACCAAGAACAGAGTTGTAAAAAGCCCTTGAGGTAAGGGTGAGCTTCTGCGCCTGCTCAACAAGCGCTGCAGTGATCTTCGGATGGCAATGGCCCTGGTTTACAGCTGAATATGCCGACAGGAAATCATAGTACCGCTTTCCCTCCACATCCCAGACAAAAGGTCCCTGGCCTCTGTCAAGCACCACGGGCAGCGGGTGGTAGTTGTGCGCTCCGAATTTTTCTTCTCTCTCTATGTAATCATGAGGTTTCATGGCAATTATGTTTTTGTGTTTTAGTGTTTTCAGCAGGAGGCAATGTTACAAACCTTTTTCGACAAAAAGAAAGGAAAGAATCATGATTCTTCCCCCAGCAGATCCGGTCGTTTCTCCCGTGTAATGCGGAGTGCCTCTTCGAAGCGCCATTTTTCAATCGCCGGCGTGTTTCCGCCTGTAAGGATGTCTGGCACATTCCATCCGCGGAAGTTCGATGGCCTGGTGTAAACCGGCGGCGCCAGAAGACTGTCCTGAAAAGAGTCGGAAAGGGCTGATTCGGCATCAGAGATAGCTCCGGGCAGGAGTCTCACAATGGCATCAGTGATCACCGCTGCCGGAAGTTCACCCCCGGTCAATACATAGTCGCCCACCGAGATCTCACGAGTGATAAGATGATCCCTGATACGCTGGTCTATCCCCTTATAATGACCCGCAAGGATGATGAGATTCTCCTTCATCGACAACTCATTGGCCACTGGCTGGGTAAAGCGGATGCCGTCAGGCGAGGTGTAGATAATCTCGTCATAGGCCCGCTCTGAGGTGAGATGCATAATGCAGTTGTAGACCGGCTCAATCATCATCACCATGCCGGCACCGCCCCCGAACTGATAATCGTCTACATTTTTATGTTTGTCAGTAGAGTAATCACGAAGGTTAATGATGTTTATAACGGCAATGCCCTTAGCCCTGGCTCTTTTGATAATCGACTCATCAAACGGGCTCCGTAAAAGCTCGGGCAAAACTGTTATAATGTCAATTCTCATAAAATTCCCGTCCGGTAAATCTACTATAGTTTTTTTGTATATTTGGAAACGACAAGTCGAAATTAACCCTTAAAAATTTAGCAACATGGGAAAATTTGTTATCACGAAAAGAAAAAACGGTGAATTTCAGTTCAACCTTCTTGCCGGCAATGGTCAGGTTATTCTCGCCAGTGAGGGCTACGCCTCCAAGCCATCATGTATGAACGGTGTCAAGTCAGTAATGAAGAATGCCGCTGATGTCAAGAGGTTTGAGTCAAAGGTTGCCAAGAATGGGAAGTTTCACTTCAACCTGAAAGCCACAAACGGCCAGGTCGTTGGCAAGAGCGAGATGTATGACTCAACTGCCAGCTGTGAAAACGGCATTGCATCTGTGAAGAAGAATGCCCCGGGTGCAACTATTGAAGACAAAACGAAACTTTAGTCTGTTATTTTCTTTCGTAGACGATCTTTCCGTCAGCGATTGTATAATCAGCTTTTACTGACATAATCATCTCTTCAGCGATATTGAATATATCTTCTGAAAGGATGGTTATGTCTGCCAGATAACCCTCTCTCAGCATACCTTTCCGGTCTTCCATGAACTGGGAATATGCAGAGCCGAGAGTATAATATTCAACTGCTTTTTCCATTGTTATCTTCTCCATCGGGAACCAGCCGTCGCCCTCTTCACCCTTACGGTCCTTGCGGGTTACGGAGGCGTAGAGGCCCTCCATCGGATTCAGCGGCTCAACGGAGTAATCGGTTCCGAATGCCAGTACGGCACCACTGTTGGCGAGGCTCTTCCAGGCATAGGCCCACCGGCTGCGGTCAGTACCGATACGTTTTTCTGCAAACCTCTTATCTGTTATACAATGGGTTGGCTGCATAGAGGCAATAACGCCCAGGCCGGCAAAGCGTGGTATATCCTCTTCAATCAGTATCTGTGCATGTTCCGAGCGGTGACGGCTGTCGCGTATGCCGTTTGTTTCGCGAGCCTTTTCATAGGCGTTTAAAATCCAGTTATTGGCCTTTGGTCCTATAGCATGAATGCCAATCTGAAACCCGCGGCTGTCAGCTGCCAGAACCCTCTTCTCAAGCTCCTCATAGCTCATCTGCGCCAATCCGGTCTTGTCAGGCTCGTCATTGAACGGCTCAAACATCATCGCTGTAGCTGACCCTAGGGTGCCGTCCATGAAGTCTTTAAGGTAACCGAACCTGATCCACCCGCCTGATGAGGGATACTTCTGTCTTAGCTCTTCGTACTTGTCCAGCGCAGCAGGATCTGAAGTNNCTCGCCGCCGATGTCTATGCGGCAGGTGAGCATCCCTGCAGCCATGATGGTATCATACATCCCGAAGTCGGCGCTGCCGGGTATCTGGATGCTGGTTATTCCATACTCCGCCGCCTGGTTCAATGCGGTGATATATCCCCGCCACTCTTTTTCACTCTCTTCGGCAGGAGTCATCTCTATCTCTGTGGCCCCGGTCCGGATCAGTGCCATAGCACTCTCCTTGAGAATACCCGTTGGCTCACCGGTGACCGGATCACGCATTATCTCACCCCCGAACGGATCGGGAGTGTTACTCGTTATACCTGAGTTCTTCAGGACTAAACTGTTGACAAGAGCGCTGTGACCGTCGGTACGGCGCAGTATAACAGGATTTTCAGGCGAGACACCATCAATCAACTCCCTGGATGGCCACTCATGCGTAGTGAACATCTCATGCTCCCAGTGGCCGCCATATATTAGCTGCCCTTTTTGCGAGCGTGCCACCTGCTCCTGCACCTTCCGGGTGATGACTGACGGATCGGTGACATATCTCAGCTCTATAAAGTCAGGGTCAACTGGCCCGAAATGGGCATGGGCGTCGTTGAAACCCGGGATGACAGATCTGCCGGCGGCATTAATCACCTTCGTGATGCCGGCGTCAACAAGCCTGCTGATCTGTTTGTCACTGCCCACGGCAATGATCTGGTTGCCCTTAATCGCAATTGCCTCGGCATAAGGCCTGAGAGAATCGGCAGTGAACACCTTGCCGCCTGTAATTATTATGTCAGCTTTTTGGGCTGTCGAACAGCCTGCAGCAACCATAATCAATAGTACCATACTTGATAATATTCCTTGTTTCATCATGAATGATTTGTCAAAACCGATGCAAGATAAAGAAATTGACATTATTTTAGTTGCCCAAATACCTATGTTTAAAAACTCCAACACTTGAAACCATGAAAAACAAGACTATCCCTCCGGGTTATCTGTTCACAAAGCGTTATTCAAATTATGTTTTCATGCTTCTTTTCCTCCTGTATATGTTTGATTATGCAGACAGGATGGTTGTTAATTCCATGTTCTCATATATCCAGAATGATTTGGGCATCAACGACTTCCAGTCGGGCTGGCTGGTCTCCGTCATCTATCTTACCATAGGGCTTCTGACCTTTCCTGTCTCGCTGGTTATCGACCGCTGGAGCAGGACCAAGACCATCGGGATCATGGCTATTGTGTGGAGCTTTGCCACTCTTCTCTGCGCCTTTACCGGCAACTATGTGCAACTTTTCATGGCCCGCATCCTGATAGGCTTCGGTGAGGCCGGCTACGCTCCGGGCGGCAGCGCCCTCATATCAGGCATGTATCCAATGGAAAAGCGTTCAAAGATGATGGGATTGTGGAACGCTTCGATACCTCTGGGTTCTGCCATCGGGGTGACCATGGGCGGCATCATAGCAAGCACATGGGGCTGGAAGCATGCTTTTGGCATCGTGGCAATTCCCGGGCTGATAATTGCCATCCTTTTCCTTTTTGTCAAGGACTATAAAACGGTTGACCTCTCCAGGGTAGACAAGGGAAATGTCAAAATCAAGATGGAACGGAAGGATATGATAAGGGAATTCCTTAAGAAGCCATCCGTGATCTTTACCTATTTCGGGATGACGGCCATTGTCTTTGTTACCACCGCCATGATAGTATGGCTTCCGAAGTTCTTCGAGATCACCAACGGAATGGATCCGAAGAAAGCCGGTACACTTGCAGGTGCAGTAATGATGCTCGCCCTGATTGGCGCTCCTGTGGGCGGAGTTATCATCGACCGCTGGAGGAAGACAGAAAAGAGAGCCAGGATGCTCTTCCCGGCAATAACGACATTCATCTCCGCCATACTGCTCTTCCTCTCATTCTATGTATTTAAAGGTACGGCGCAGCTTATCACCCTCTTTGTGTTCGGTATCTTCATCATGCTCTTCATTTCAGGTGCGGCTGCCGTAACACAGGATGTCATTCACCCCGGCCTGAGGGCTACCTCATATGCAATAGCAGTGCTTGTGCAGAACCTCCTGGGTTCTTTCACGGCTCCCATAGTGCTCGGGAGGATATCAGACCTGACAAACATTCAGACAGCCATGAGCATTCTTCCATTCTCACTGCTTCTTGGTGCCTTACTGTTCCTCATTGGTTCAAAGTATTACGTATCCGATATGGAGAAGGTTTCCTCTGTCAAGCTCGAGGCACAATAGATGAAAATTGCGTTGCTGGGTTACGGCCGCATGGGCCGGGAGATTGAACAGCTGGCCCTTACAGGCGGACATGAGATCATTGTAAAAACTGATGTAACAAATTCGGGAAAATTCGACCCTCAGACCGCCGCTTTGTGCGATGTTGCAATAGAGTTCACCGGTCCCTCGGCAGCCGCGGCGACAATCGTCCGCGCCCTCTCATACGGGGTGCCTGTCCTGTCCGGTTCCACCGGATGGCTTGCATCATATGATGAGGTGGTGCGGTATTGCACTGAACGGAATGGATCATTCATCCATTCGTCAAACTACAGCATCGGCGTAAACATTCTTTTCCGGCTTAATTCCGAATTGGCACGGATTATGATGGAAAGACCCGGCTACAGCGCTGAGATAGGGGAGGTGCATCATTCAGGCAAGGTTGACACTCCAAGCGGAACGGCAATTACCCTGGCAGGGCAGATCACTGATCAGCACGGTAGCTACAACGGTTGGGTGAAGGCAGAGATGATGGAGCCGGGGAAAGGAAAGATACCCGTGGCCTCGGTGAGGGAAGGAAACGTGCCGGGGATACATTCAGTTACATGGCGCTCCGATGATGACATTATCTCACTTAAGCACGAGGCGCTGGGCCGCAGGGGCTTTGCTGCGGGTGCACTGATGGCCGCAGAGTTCATCTCAACCCGCAGGGGCGTTTTTACCATGACAGACGTTTTAAATTTATTATAGTAGATTTGCACCGAAAATTGAGTGAGATGAAAGAATTACTGCGGAACAAATACTTCATGTTTGGCGTTGTGGCCATCCTTTTTATACTGTGGGTCATCTGGGTCGGCAATTACCTGCTGCTCCTCGGCCTGCCTGTCGTCTTTGATATATATGTCACAAAGAAGGTCAACTGGGCATTCTGGAAGAAGCGCAACGGAAAGAACAGCACTGTAATTGAATGGCTTGATGCCCTCATCTTCGCAGTCATAGCCGTAACCCTGATAAACATCTTCCTCTTCCAGAACTACCGCATCCCCACACCATCAATGGAGAAGACACTGCTGGTGGGAGACCATCTTGCAGTCAGCAAGGTGGCCTACGGTCCGCGCATGCCCAACACCCCCCTGGCATTTCCCTTTACCCAGCATACAATGCCCCTTTCGGGCGGCAAAGCCAAATCGTGGTCAGACCTTGTCCACTGGAAATACAAGCGCCTCAAGGGCTTCGGCCATGTTAAAAATAATGATGTGGTGGTCTTTAACTTTCCGGCCGGTGATACTGTCTGTCTTGAGAACCAGGCAGTAAGCTATTATGAGATAGTGAGGGAGCGTGCCGAGATGATCACCGCGGAGGATATAAGAGCCAACCGGAAGCTGAAAAGCAAGGGGGAATACACTGCCCAGGCCCGGCAGATGGTATGGAATGAATATACCGTTATATACCGCCCTGTTGACCGTCGCGACAACTATGTTAAGAGATGCGTTGCAATTCCGGGCGATACTGTTCTGATTAAAGGCGGCCAGCTCCTTATTAACAGTGAGGCAGCCGATGATCATAAAACACAACAGACCTCATATTACGTACGTACAAACGGTACAAGGATCAATCCCAAGGCCTTCGAGCGGATGGGTATTTCAAAATCGGACCAGTCGATGATGCTTTCAGGCACTGTTTACAGGCTGCCCCTCACAAAGGAAAATGCTGAGCTGATATCAGGATTTGCCAATGTCACGGGCATTGAGGCTGATTACAGGAGACCGGGTGAATACGCATCATATATCTTCCCCCATGACCCGCAATACAGGTGGAACGAGGATAACTTCGGCCCCCTGTGGATACCAAAAAAAGGAGCTACGGTGAAGATTGACAGGACTAACATCAGCCTATACACTTCCATTATTGACATCTACGAAGAGAACGATCTGGAAGTGCTTGACAGCGTAATCATTATCAACGGCAAGCCTGCTGACAGCTATACCTTTAAAATGGACTATTACTGGATGATGGGCGACAACAGGCATGATTCGGCCGACTCACGCTTCTGGGGTTTCGTTCCCGAAGATCACATTGTAGGACGGCCTGTGCTAGTGTGGCTCTCAATCGACAAGGATGCAGACGGGTTCAGGAAAATCAGGTTCAACAGGTTCTTAAAAGGAGCCAAAAGATAATTTGCGATTTGCGATTTTCGAATTTCGATTTGGGAGGACAATAATCGACAATCGACAATTGACAAT
>DCSU01000002.1 GCA_002325785.1 Bacteroidales bacterium UBA1458
ATTGTTGTCGATTTTATCGATATGCACTCTCAGGAGAATAGGCAATTGGTTTTTGAGAAGATGAAAGAGATTATGGCTAAGGATCGCACCAAACACAATATATTACCGTTGAGTAAGTTTGGTTTGATGCAGATTACACGCCAGCGTGTTAGACCCGAGATGCACATTAGCACTATCGAAAAGTGTCCAACATGTAAAGGATCTGGTGAAGTATCACCTACAATAATGCTTGATGAACAGATTGAGAATCAACTTGCATTTTTCGTGAATGAGAGAGGGTTGAAGAATCTTGTTCTAAAGCTGCACCCCTACAGTGCGGCCTATGTTTTAAAAGGATTTATTTCCAAACGTATTAAGTGGATGTTCAAGTACAACTGTAGAATAAAAGTTGTACCTATATCATCGTACCATTTTTTAGAGTTCCATTTTTTTGATCGGAACGATATCGAGATAGAACTTTAGCCAACATAACCCCGAAGAGATTCGGGGTTTTTTCTTGAACTATGTAAAAGAAAAAAGCAAAACCGATATATCGATTTTGCTGAAAATTCATGCTTGTGAAGGTGTGACCTTAAGAATGTTATTTTCCGAATGAACCTTTACGTAAGAATTCGAGGGTCTTATCCATCTCAATGTACATAATCCGATCCTCCTCGATGAAGGGAACTATTTCGCGGTACTGAGACATAAAATCCTCAAGGTATGGTGATGTTTTTGCTGGTCGTCGGAATTCCAGCGCTTGAGCTGCATTGAATAGCTCAATGGCAAGAACCCTTTCGGTATTATCGACCACCTTCAGCAGCTTTGTCGCTGCATTGGCACCCATGCTAACATGATCCTCCTGTCCGTTGGACGATACGATTGAATCGATAGATGCTGGAGTGCAAAGCTGTTTGTTTTGACTAACCATGGAAGCCGCAGCATACTGGGGAATCATAAATCCAGAGTTTAGCCCGGAATTGAAAACTAAAAATTCGGGTAAGCCTCTAAGTCCTGATATCAATTGAACCACTCGACGTTCAGAGATGTTGGCTAGTTCAGCAATAGCAATAGCCATAAAATCGTAGGATAAGGCAAGGGGCTGACCATGAAAATTACCACCCGAAATGATTAAATCCTCATCGGGCCAAATGGTTGGATTGTCGGTAACCGAATTTATTTCGATGAGCAGGACATTTGCTACGTAGTTCAGAGCATCCTTTGATGCACCATGAACCTGAGGCATGCATCGGAAAGAATATGGATCTTGAACATGTTTTTTTGGATGGGCAATAAGCTCGCTTCCCTCCAGGATTTTTCTAAAGTTCTGAGCCGTTTCGATTTGCCCTTGATGTGGACGAACTTTTTGTAAGTTTTCGTGGAATGGTTCAATTCGTCCATCGTAGGCTTCTAGCGATAGGGCACCGATGATATCGGCAAGTTTAATCAGTTTAAAGGATTTAAGAATGCCATAAACGCCATGTGCACTCATGAACTGGGTGCCATTTAGCAGTGCAAGTCCTTCCTTTGATTTCAGTTCAATTGGCTCCCAGCCAAACTTGCTCATTATTTCAGATGTGCTGTACTTTTGACCTTTATAGCGAACGTCACCTAATCCTAATAGGGGTAAGAAAAGATTTGAAAGAGGAGCTAAGTCTCCCGATGCTCCTAGCGATCCTCGGTCATAAACAATCGGGAGAACGTCATTATTGTAAAGATCAAGAATTCTTTGTACTGTAGCTATTTGAACCCCGGAGTTGCCAAGCGATAGGGCGTGAGCTTTTAAGAAAAGCATCAGCTTAATAATGCTGGGATGAATCTCATCACCGGTATTGCAGGCATGAGACATTATGAGGTTCTTCTGCAGTAATGAAAGTTTTTCCCTTGAGATATTCCGGTTGCAAAGCGAACCAAATCCTGTGGTTATACCGTAAATTGGCGCATGATGATCAGCAGCCATCTTGTTATCGAGGTATTCACGGCATTTGGTGATTAATCCAATGGCTTCAGCCGATAGCTCTAGCTTATAGTGATTGTCTACCAAATCCTCCATTAGCTCATAGGTTAAGGGCTTTGGTGAAATATAGTGTACCTTACTCATTTTGAATATGAATTTAAATTTGTTGATGGTGAAAAGTTGAGTGAGAATCCCTATTGTATGTGACTTACCGATGATATATGATAAAATCATAGATGATAGGCAAGAATTATCTGTTTAGGGTTGATTTGATATAAACTTTCAGGGAACTCTGGTTGAATTCAACTTCTTATTTTTTGTCATTCTCGCTTCCATCTCTTCACCCTCCTTAATATCTTAAACGTAAGTTATTTTTGGTCTATTTTTCCAAGCAAGTACTCGGTAAGATTTGCGAATGGGATTGTCTCTTGCTCTCCACTTGTCATGTTTTTTACTGCAAACTGGCGGTTTTGCATCTCCGATTCACCAGCAATTACTACAAATTGAATGTTTCGCTTGTTGGCGTAGTCGAACTGTTTTTTTAGCTTAGCAGCATCAGGGTATAGCTCAGCACTTATCCCTTTTTCCCGTAGATTTCGAATGGCATTCAAGCAGTAGGTGGCCTCGTATCGACCAAAGTTGGTAAACATTACCTTGGTTGAAGCCATTAAGCTCTCGGGGAATAGGTTTAGCTGGAACATCACATCGTAAATACGATCGGCACCAAATGAAACGCCAACTCCACTCATATCTTTTAAACCAAATACTCCTGTTAAATCATCGTAACGCCCACCACCGCAAATACTACCAAAATCAATATCCTTAGCTTTTACCTCAAAGATTGCTCCAGTATAATAGTTCAAACCGCGAGCAAGTGAAAGGTCGAGTTCTATATCAGTTTTAATTTTGCCAAGAGCCTCAAGGTAACCAAAGAGCTCCTCCATCTCGGAAACACCTTTCAGTCCTGTCACCGATGAAGAGAGCACACTCTTCAGCTCCTCAAGTTTTGACAGTGCAGGCCCGCTCAGTTTGATAACCGGTTCGAGACGGGCTATCACCTCCGGGGCTATACCCCGCTGTGTAAGCTCCTCTCTTACGCCCTCCTGCCCTATCTTATCAAGTTTGTCAATGGTTACAGTGATATCCGTAATCCTATCCCCTGCTCCTGCCATCTCAGCAATGCCAGCAAGTATCTTACGATTGTTAACCTTGATTATAACCCTGATATTCAGCTCTCTGAAGACACGGTCAATGATGCGTACCAGCTCAAACTCATTGAGCAGGGAGTCGCTGCCAATGACATCCACATCACACTGAAAGAACTCCCGGTACCTGCCTTTCTGGGGTTTGTCGGCCCTCCATACTGGCTGTATCTGGTATCTCCGGAAGGGAAAGGTGATCTCATCACGATGCTGGACGACATATCGGGCGAAAGGTACGGTAAGGTCATACCTGAGTCCTTTTTCACAAATGAGCTGTGATACGGCCTGGGTGTCGGTTCCGGACAGGACTGACGGGGGAATACCGGCCAGGAAGTTTCCCGAATTGAGAATCCTGAACAGAAGCCTGTCGCCTTCCTCCCCGTATTTTCCAAGGAGTGTTGTAAGGTTCTCCATTGCCGGTGTCTCCAACGGCAGGTAGCCGTAGAGGGAGAAAGTTCTGCGGACGGTATCGAATATATAATTACGGCGGAGCATCTCCACGGGGGAGAAGTCACGGGTGCCCCTTGGTATGGAAGGTTTCTGAGACATGACAGAGCTATTTCCCGACAAAAATAGGAAAAAAAAGGGGTCCAAGCGTCCTGAAATGATCCGGTGTATCATTTCAGCAAGAAGCCAGACTGCAGGGGAGTCAACGGAAGATCCCGGCATGTTATGCCGGGGCAACCGGGGGGCCGGAGTGCGGACGTAGTTCCTGCTCCTCTCTTTTTACTGCAGGAAGGGGATTGACAGGGGGTATTTGAAGAGCTCTCCCTTTGCTGCCCTGATACTGGCAACAATG
This sequence comes from Bacteroidales bacterium UBA1458, assembly GCA_002325785.1. GTDB lineage: Bacteria > Bacteroidota > Bacteroidia > Bacteroidales > VadinHA17 > SR-FBR-E99. The sequence goes on from DCSU01000002.1 coordinate 3,938, forward strand.
ATGCAGACCAGCTCAAGTATTGCGAGACCTATCAACAGCGGGATCCCCACGATGATGAAGCATAGTGGTATGAGCAGCACCGTGTAAAGCGCCATTGACAGCTGGAAGTTCAGCGAGGACCTTCCATTAATGTTGACCCACTCTGACTCGTCCTTCCTGGAAATCCAGCAGATCAACGGACCGATGATTCCGCCTCCTAAAGGAAAAACGTAGCTGGCGAAGGCTGACAGGTGGCAGAACATTGCCCAGTCGCGTTCAGATTGAGTGTATGTCTTTATATCTTCCATTGCTTTTTTTAAAAAAGACGGTATTTGTATCAAAATGCTGCATCATCAGAAACGTGCCAGCCTCTTAAGGTCACTTATGAGCAACCCATTGGCATTTTTACTGTCAACAAGATGGCTGTCATAGTAATACATAACCGCATCATCGGTTCCGATGAGCATCTTCATGCAGGTTCCCGTCTGCTTGACACCGTCAGGTCCCACCTTGTGAACGATCAGAACATCTTTTGCCTTCTCATCTATGGCCCTGATGATCTCCTCCTCGGCCACAATCTTCACCCTGTTGGGGTAATGGACGCTGATCCTCTCCTCGGTGTTGATCTCCGGGGCGAGGTCATCTTCCCTCACCAGGATAGTCTTACCCTTTATGTCAGGGACATTCTTGTTATAGTATTTCAGGTAACGCAGAGCCGACATTGTCGGGTTTCTCATCACCATGTCAGCATGATACTGCATGAACCTTATGATAAGTCCCAGCTTATAGCTGTACTCCTCCTCCGGGGCCCCCGCAAATGAGAGAGGGATGGCGCAGAACTCGGGCAGTTCATCAAGGTTCTCTACATCGGCCCCAAGCAAAAGGTTCAGGAAGTCATAGGCGGAGCCCGACTTGTCATTGCTGAAGTTGGTAATGGTCAGAACAATAAACGACAAGGAAGGGTCGGTCCGCATGACATTGAACTCAGCCTCCGTGATAAACCTCACAGGAGTGACCTTCCAGTATTTGTTTACCGCAATTTTAATCTCAGCGTTGTAAAATGAGATCTGGTTGTCCTCCATGACCACGCAGGTCACTGAAGATTTGAATTTTCCAGCATCGTCAATGGTAGGATAAGGTCTCTGCTGGGCTGTAGCCACCAGGGCTGACAGGAAAAGCAGGGCAAGGAGAGAAATATTCTTCATCAGTGGATTATTTTCCCGAGGGCAGAAATACCGGGTGTTTCTCGTTGTATTTTCTCAGGTAGACAAACATCATCTTCTTCTGGTTCTTGTTGCGCATTGATACAAACTCCTCGTAAAGTTCAGGGTCTTTCATTAAAAGAGCCTCAAGGTTCTCGAGATCATAATCGTATGACTTCCCTGTCTCAAAGTCGATCATGAACATCTCCAGGTCAGTCCGCGAGGAGTTGTTCCGGTATGGGTATCCCCCGCCATAGTAGGGATCATAATAACGCGACGAGTAAGGACTGTAATAAGAGGGTGAGTAGAATGACCTGTAGGGCGAATAGTAGGGATCGTAGTATCCGTATGGGTTATAGCCCTGTGATGTGGTAGTCACATCAGCCACGAAGTGTATGATGGATCCGAAGAAGGTGATGCGGTTGAAGGCTCCCTGAACTTTTATATAGAGGACGCCGTTGCGTGCAAATCCCCAAATGGCATCTTTCTCAATCTCCTGCCTTACACCCATGTTATCATAAAAATATATCTTCTCTGCTGCTATCACCTGGTCAAAGAAATCTTTATCGTTATAATCAACGGAGGTGAACAGCTTGGCTTTGGGGATGGGGTTGTTTGTCTTCACCATATCAAAGTTCAGGTATATTCCGTCTCTGAATTTGAAATCGGGTGTATATTGAACAAGAGTATCTCTCTGCACGGCGCTGATCATGCCTGTGGCCATCACAGCAGTGATTAGTGTCAGTATGGTCCTTTTCATCATGGCTGAAGCTGATTAATAAGGTATAATGGTACACCCATGCTTTTGCATTTTTTACTGATATGATTGTGTTTCGGGTAGCATGGGAGTTTCATCACACTCTTTTCCAAACGATACATCAAATATTATACCGTAAGGCAAAAATAATCTTTTATATACACTGAAAGGTACCCTCTCTTCATCTTTATTGAAATTCATGTATCTTTGATTATCATTTTTCTACTGTGCTCAAAATATGCCGAAAAAATCAAACGCTGCTCCCGTGACGCATTCAGACATTATGACCCGGAGGACCAGGGACCGGATACTATTGCCGGTTTCGGTTGCCTTGCTCCTTGTCATCATCGCACTTTTCACAGCCCTTGCGGGCATGGTATATACGCCCCTTGGTGCGGGTGCGCTGGCGCTCATACCCCTGTCTCTGGCGGTATATGAGCTGCGACGGCTCATAGCTGCGAGCAGGGAGATAATAAGGGAGCTGGCATCTATTGCAGAGAAGAACGAAGAGGTGATCAACACCTTTTCACACAAGATAAGGGAACCCCTCAATAACCTGGTGCTCCTCGGCAACATGCTGGGCGAGACCACCACCTCTCCCAAGCAGCAGGAGCTTCTGGAGACCTTCGTGGCCTCTACCGGATCAATGGTGGAGGTGGTCAATGAGCTCACCATGGAGACTGCCGGGAACGTCACCTTTGAGCGCAGGGGCGAGATACGGTTCAGGCTCGGACCCATTATTAAGGACACCATCGGGCTGATGAAGCTTAACAGGAGGCACGAGCAGAGCCTCATTATCTATGATGACCGCGGTGAGGGGGAGACTGAATATACAGGTGATCCGATAATACTGAAGCAGATACTGATTGACCTTCTCAGCGCCGCCATATCATCAACTGCGGGAAAGGTCACTTTAAGGATACTGGCACGTGAAGCCGGCGAGCGGGAAGGGATGCAAAAGGTCGAATTTACACTCTCATCAAATAACCCGGTGGTATTCATCGGCGAAGGCCGTCAGCCCTCTCCTCTGTCAGCCAGGCTGATACGCGATGCCGGAGGAACATGGCAGGAGACCGGTGCCGGCATGGAGTCATACCTGGTCTTCTTCATCAACATGCGCAGGGCCGGCAAAATTGAGCGTCCGGCTGCCGCCAGTACCCTTGTCAGGGGAATGCCCAAAGATACAAACAAGAAGGAGCTGAAGGACCTCTCCATTCTGCTGGTGGAAGACAACCCCATCAACCAGCGCATCACACAGCTCATGCTCGAACCATTGGTCAGACGGTTCGAGGTAGCCCGTAACGGTAAGGAGGCTCTTGACATGTTCGGCACCTCACGCTATGACCTCATACTCATGGATGTACAGATGCCGGTAATGAATGGCCTGCTGGCCGCAGAGAAGATTAGAGGACTGGAGATGAGTACCCAGATACATGTACCCATAATTGCCATCACCGCCAACGCAATGCTCGGCGACAGGGAGCAGTGCCTGGCTGTGGGGATGGATGATTATATCAGTAAACCGATAGAGCCCGAAGTGCTCATTGAGAAGATTACAGCCCTGATCTGACATCAGAAGGGTCTTACACCAAGAATCATCATGTCATCAATCTGATCATGACCATCCATCCATGATGCTATGGTCTCATCAAGGATCCGTTCCTGGTCATTCAGAGGGTATTTGCTGATGGTAAGTAATATATGCCTCAGGCGGCGGTACATGAATTTTTTGTTCTCAGGCCCTCCAAACTGGTCTGCGTACCCGTCTGAGAAGAGATAGAGCAGATCGCCCTCCTGCAGCCTGAAGGTGCTGCGGTTGAACGAGACCATGGCAAATGACTGCACCACATTCTTCTTGTCACCCTTGATCTCTATCAACTTGTCATCACGCACAATATAGACAGGCAGGAAAGCGCCTGAAAACTCCATCTCCCTGGTCTTCTTGTCTATGATACAGATCCCCATCTCAATGCCGTCCCTGATAAGTGCCTTGCCGCTCTCCTCCTTGAAGAAGGCAGACTCAAGCTCCCTGTTCATGGTGAGCAGTACCTGGTCACTGTCATCGACCCTCATCTCATTGATGATCTTCTGTATAAGCTCCAGGCCGATCATTGACATAAGGGCCCCGGGAACGCCGTGACCCGTGCAGTCTGCCGCGGCAATGAAATATTTGTCGTCACGTTCGCTGAACCAGTAAAAATCTCCGCTCACAATATGCTTTGGGCGGNNCTGAATATTTTCCTGATGTGATGCTCGGCAGGAAGGAGTGCCGCCTGAATACGGCGAGCGTAGTTGAGACTGTCAATAAGGTCCTTGTTGCGCATCTGGAGCTCGGAGCGCTGAATATCTATCTCATCATATGCACCCTTCATCTCGAAGAGGTGTTTCCTGGTTCGCAGCAGTACCCAGAATTGCAGTATTGCCAGGTAGATTAGTGCAATGACAATGAATACCGCTATGGCATAGTTGATGACCGTATTGTCTCCNNTGCAGCCGGTGACAGCAGCATGCTCACCGCACAGTGATATTGGCTGTCTCCACGGAAGCCTCTCCGGGTCTGAGCAGGGGCAGGAGCTTCAGGGAGGGCGACTCAAAGAAGCCTCCGATGCCGTATTCCGTCCACCTGCGGTCAACCAGGGCTATCGTCTCCAT
>DCSU01000137.1:0-18424 GCA_002325785.1 Bacteroidales bacterium UBA1458
CAGGCCTTCATGAATTACATGAATGTTCTAAGTGATTTTGAGATCAGGCTTAACACGATCTGCCCGGTCAACAGTCATGAGGAGGAGGTTGGCCGACTCTCACAGACGATTGAGACAAAGAACCATCTCATCATTGAGTTGCAGGAGAAGCTTACGAAGCTTGAGAAGAAGGCAGGCACAGCCAGGCTGAAGAGCGTCAGAATCACAAAGGCTAAGGTCGCTGCTGAGAAGAAAACTGCTACTGCCGGGTTGAAAAGCACAAGGGCCGCGCAGACTACAGCCACTCCTGAGAAAAAAGCGGACACTGCCGTACTTAAGAGCGCCAGACCCGCAAAGAGTAAGGCCACCGCGGCAGCCGTCAAAAAGGCCGCATCAGTAAAAAAATCACCAGTAAAAAAATCCCCGGCAAAAGCTGCAACAAAGAAGAGTGCTGCGAGGGGCACTGCGGTGAGGAAGAAAGCCGGCAGCAAATAGTTGTTGCGGTATAAAGCTATGTACAACTGTTATACGCTTCGGCGTATTAATTCATTATTAACTATATGGAGAAGAAAGCTGATTTTTTATTTGAGACAAGCTGGGAAGTATGCAATAAGGTAGGCGGTATATATACAGTCATTTCGACCAAGGCGCTGAATGTTACCTATGAGTTTGGCGACAATTACGTTTTAATAGGTCCTGATGTATGGCGCGACGATCAGTCGAACCCTGAGTTCACACCTGACGACAGCATGTATCTCCCATGGAAGGCTGTTGCTGCCCAGGAAGGTCTTAATGTACGGACAGGACGATGGAATATCAAGGGAAACCCGAGGGTGATGCTGATTGACTTCACGCCCTATTTCGGGCAGCAGAATGAGGTCTTTGCCCGTTTCTGGGAGACCTACCAGCTTGACAGTATCTCCGGTCAGTGGGATTATATTGAACCGGCCCTATTTGGTTACGCTGCCGGTAAGGTGATTGAAAGCTTCACCAACTTTTACCGTGAGTATCCGAGAGTGATAGCACAGTTCCATGAATGGATGACGGGTCTGGGTGTACTATACCTCGAGAAGAATGCGTCATGGATAACCACCTCCTTCACAACGCATGCCACGGTCCTGGGCCGCAGTATTGCAGGCAACAACAGGCAGCTCTACAGCAGGATGAAGGAGTTTAACCCGGTCCAGATCGCTCATGAGTTTAACGTAACCTCCAAGCAATCGCTTGAGAAGCTCAGCGCTTCCGAGGCGGATGTCTTCACCACCGTGAGTGAGATTACCGGCCGCGAGTGTGAGGCCTTCCTCGGAAAGAAGCCTGATGTGATTACCCCAAACGGATTTGAAGACACATTCGTACCTACCCCCGAAAACTTTGAGGCTGCACGGGCGGCTGCCAGGGATAAGCTTCTAACTGTTGCCGGCGCATTGCTTGGATATACACTTCCGGCTGACACGCTGCTGGTATCAACGAGCGGCAGGTATGAGTACAGGAACAAGGGCATCGACCTGTTCCTCTCATCGCTGGGTGCCATAAACAGGAAGGCTGATGCCGACCGTCAGTGCGTGGCCTTCATCCTGGTGCCCGCATATCACAGGGGACCCAGGCTGGATCTCGCTGCTGCAATTGCCGATGGCACATTCGTGGCGGAGGGCGACAGGTACCTCACCCATGGCCTGCATTACTTCAATGATGACCCGGTCCTGAACCAGCTCAACAGGGAGGAGATCCGAAACACCGCCTCCGAAAAGGTGAAGGTGATCTTCGTTCCGTCATACCTCAACGGCAATGACGGTATCTTCAACATGCCCTACTATGATTTGCTCATAGGGTTTGACCTGACACTATATCCGTCTTATTATGAGCCGTGGGGATACACGCCCCTTGAGAGCCTGATGTTCCATGTTCCTACGGTAACCACCAACCTGGCAGGCTTTGGCATGTGGGTTGACAGTTATTTTGAGAACCCCGGTAACGGTTGCCTGGTGATTAACCGTACCGATGACAACGAGAAAGAGGTCATCGCAGGTATGGAGGAGTTTATTCGGCGCTTCATGAAGATGAGTCCCGCCGAAGAGGCCGAAGCCAGAGACAAGGCCTGGGAGATATCACGTATTGCGAACTGGAACACGCTCTTCCATTTTTACACTGATGCATACAATCACGCTCTTGAAAAGAGCGAGGAGAGGCGTGACCAGCCCAGGGAATATGCCCGCATCCTTGAAGCAACCGAGGTACAGGTCAGGAAACCTTTCCAGGCGCCTGTATGGAAGGACATCTACGTTCAGTCAGAACTTCCCGAACGGATCAGCTATCTGAAAGAGCTCTCAGGTAACCTGTGGTGGTCGTGGAACAGCGATGCCGAGTTCCTGTTCCGGAGGATGGATCCTACACTCTGGGAAGAGGTAGGTCACAATCCCAAGAGGCTCCTGGAAGCAATTGATTACAAACGGCTGGTTGTACTGGCTGATGACGAGGTCTTCCTCGATGATTCTGACAGGATATATAAGGAGTTCACTGATTACCTGGCCAGGCCTGAGAATTCTGATCTCCCATCCATTGCTTATTTCAGCATGGAGTTCGGGATCCATCCCAGCCTTAAGATCTATTCCGGCGGACTGGGAGTGCTGGCAGGTGACTATCTGAAGGAGGCCAGTGACTCAAACGTCAACATCACCGGCTTCGGGTTGCTTTACCGCTACGGATACTTCAGGCAGAAGCTCGGACCGAGGGGCGAGCAGCAGGCCATCTACGAGGCAGAAGATTTTTCAAGGCTGCCTGTTGCGATAGTTAAAGACGCCAACGGCAATCACCTGACAATACAGCTCACATGGCCGGGCCGCATGGTGAAGGCCCGCATATGGCTGGCATCGGTTGGTAAGGTCAGACTCTACCTGCTTGACACTGACTTCGAGGAGAATACCCATGAAGACAGAGCAATAACGCATTATCTCTACGGCGGCGACTCCGAGAACAGGCTGAAGCAGGAACTGATTCTTGGTATCGGGGGCATGCGCGCGCTGATCGCCCTGGGAATAAAACCGGATGTCTATCACAGCAATGAAGGCCATTCAGCCTTCATTGGTTTTGAAAGAATGCGGCATCTTATCGAGGATGAACATCTCAGCTTTGAGGAGTCGATGGAGATAATAAGGGCTTCAACCCTCTTTACCACACACACTCCCGTACCTGCAGGTCATGACGCCTTTGAGGAGGACATGCTCAGGAAATACATATCTCATTATCATGCGAGACTGAATATCACCTGGGATCAGCTGATGGCGCTGGGCCGCTGTCAGGATGACTATGACCGCAAGTTTAACATGAGCTTTCTCGCCACGCGTCTCTCACAGGAGATGAACGGAGTGAGCCAGCTTCACGGGCATGTCTCGAGGGGGCTCTTCTCGAAGCTCTGGCCCGGATACCTGCGTGACGAGCTCTATATTGGTCATGTCACCAACGGGGTGCACCACTCAACCTGGGTGGCCCCGGAGTGGGAGCAGGTCTATGAAAAGATCACCGGGGAGAAGCATTTTGACCAGGGTGACCGTGAGCAGTGGGCTAAGATCTACCAGGTGGAGGATGAGAAGGTGTTCGAGATCAAGATGAAGCTTAAAAAGCGGCTGTTCGATAACATCCGCAAGAGGCTCCAGTCAGATATGATGGAGAGGCATGTCAGTCCGCGTACACTGATGAACATCAGCTCTCACCTTAACGAAAAGGCTCTCACCATTGGGTTTGCCCGCCGTTTCGCAACCTATAAGAGGGCAACACTGCTCTTCCGCGACCTTGATCGCCTGAACAAACTTGTCAATAACCCGGAGAGGCCCGTGCAGTTTATCTTTGCAGGGAAAGCGCATCCCAACGACGGAGGAGGACAGGAGCTGATCCGCCGGATCAATGAGGTCTCCCAGATGCCGCAGTTTGCAGGCAAGGTGCTCTTCCTCGAGAATTATGACATGGAGCTGGCACGTTACCTCGTAAGAGGTGTGGATATTTGGATGAACACACCCACACGGCCTCTGGAGGCATCCGGTACAAGCGGTGAGAAGGCGGTTATGAACGGCACCATCCATTTCAGTGTGCTTGACGGATGGTGGGTGGAAGGTTATCACGCCTTCGCCGGTTGGGCCCTGCCAAAGAAGCGTACCTACGCCAGCCAGGAGCTGCAGGATGATATTGACGCCGAGACTATTTACAATATGCTTGAATATGAGATCATTCCAGCATATTATTCCAAGGATGATGACGGTATACCACGCGAATGGACCAGCTACATCAAGAACACCATGGTCAAGGTGGCTCCCGAGTTCACCACTCGCCGCATGCTCAATGACTACATTCAGAAATTCTACTCGAAATTGTGGGAGAGAAGCAAACGGATCAAGGCAGACAATTATGCCCTTGCCCGTGAGCTGGCAGCCTGGAAGAATGATATCACAAGAGCATGGGATGAAATTGAGATCATCAAGTATGATCCCAAGAATATTGCAAAGCAGGTGTATCGTTCAGGCCATACCTATTCTACCGAGATAATCCTTGACATTAAGAACATTCCGGCGGAGAACGTGGGGGTGGAGATGGTGGTGACCCGTCAGCTGAAAGACGGCGAGTATGTCTTCTTTACAAGCAAGGAATTCCAGCTCGTAAAGCGGAAGAAGGGTAGGGTGATCTACGGTGTGGATTTTCAGCCCGAGATGGCTGGCACTTTCTACTACGGGATCCGTATATATGCGAAACATGCGGAGCTTCCGCACAGGCAGGATTTCTGTCTGCTCAGGTGGGTCGACTGATTCAGATATCCCTGATTGTTTTTATCTTCTCCTGCAGGAGCACAATAGCTGTTCTTGCAGGGAGGTAAAGTTTCAGGTGATGGGGAGCCGTAACTCCGTAGTTGCCGTGGTCAGGAAGTGAAAAATAATCCTGGCCTTCGTCTATGCGGCCCTGTCCGCCAAAGAGCGGGTTGTCAGTGTTGAGTATGATCCTGAATTTTCCCTTCACCGGAATGCCGTAATCAGTGAATGATACGGAGGGATTGAAGTTCATGACCGTGATGAGGTCTCCACGCCTGAAGGCAATGATCTTATCTGAGTTGTTGACTGCCAGTATCTCAGTAAGTTGCAGCTGGGGCAGGCCATGTTGCTTGCCTGTCTCTATCATGGCCCTGTCGAACTCATTCAGGTAGCGATACCTTAGCAGCTCATTGTCTGCAAGGCTCCACTGCCGCCGTGCATACTTGTAGCTCCACCCGTTTCCCTCACGGGGGAAGTCAATCCACTCCGGGTGGCCGAATTCGTTCCCCATGAAGGTGAGGTAACCACCGCCGGCTGCGATAAAGGTAAAAAGTCTGATCATCTTGTGCAGAGCCATGGCACGGTCAATGACCAGGCTGGGGGTGCGGAGGCTCATGGAGAAATACATCTCTTTGTCTGCCAGTCTGAATATCAATGTTTTATCTCCGACGAGTGCCTGGTCATGCGACTCACAGTAGGAGACTACTTTTTCTTCAGCCCGGTGCTGTGTCAGCTCGTGGAGAAGGTATCCGAGGTCCCAGTTCTCATCGGGGATCTCCTTCACCATCTTGATCCAAATATCAGGCACACCCATTGCCAGCCTGTAGTCAAAACCTATCCCTCCTGCAGCTACAGGGGCCGCCAGACCGGGCATACCGCTCATCTCCTCCGCGATGGTCACGGCACCGGGAGTAAATTCGTGGATCAGTTTGTTGGCCAGGGTGAGGTAAACGATGGCATCGGTATCCTGGTTCCCGTCGTAATACTGACTGTAAGAGACGAAGTCGGATCCGAGGCCGTGGTCATAATAGAGCATGCTGGTGATGCCGTCGAAACGGAAGCCGTCAAAGCGGTACTCCTCAAGCCAGTACTTACAGTTGGAGAGCAGGAAGTGCGCCACTTTGGGTTTGCCGTAGTCATAGCAGAGCGAGTCCCACGCCACGTGCGTCCTGCGCGCTCCTCTGTGAAAATAAAGTGCGGGGTCACCGTCGAGCATGCCCAGTCCTTCCAGAGTATTGGCCACGGCGTGGGAGTGGACGAGGTCCATTACTACCCTGATACCCATCCCGTGAGCTGTATCAATAAGCTCTCTGAGGTCATCGGGGGTGCCGAAGCGTGACGAGGCGGCAAAGAGGCTTGATACATGGTAACCGAATGATCCGTAATAGGGGTGTTCCTGTATCGCCATCAGTTGGATGGTGTTATAGCCCAGGCTCTTTATGCGGGGAAGCACGTCTTCAGTAAACTCACGGTATGTGCCTGTTTTCTCCTCCTCGGTAGCCATGCCTACGTGCGCCTCGTAGACCAGGAGCGACGGCGGTGGCGGCGGCGACGGGTTCTTCATGATGTACCCGGAGGCAGGATGCCATACCTGCGCTGAAAAGATCTTCGTCTTCTCATCCTGCACGGTTCGGGTGGCATAGGCAGGTATACGCTCGCCGCCGCCACCCTTCCACTTTACATTCATCTTGTACAGGTCGCCGTGTGCCAGCATTCCCTCGTCAAACTCACCAATCCAGTCGCCCTCATCGCTCCTGCGAAGCCTGTAGCGCTCATCATCCTTCCAGTTGGTGAAGGTGCCGGTGAGGGTGACGGAGGTGGCATTGGGAGCATGCTCCCTGAAGACCCAGCCATTTTCAGTGTGATGCAGCCCGTACCAGTGGTGCCCGTTGGCAAAATCCGACAGAGGGCTGCCTCCTGTAATTAGCTTTTCGCGGTCACTGCCGTAGGTGAGACGGGCTTCAATGACACTCCTGAATGGATCAAGCCACGGATCAATTTGATAGAACCTTTTCATTACGCATAATATCTTCACTAAATTACAAAAATTGAGCTATGCTTGGCTCTCTTTATTAATTTTGTCCTGGTCAGGAAATGATGGAATTACATTACGACTATAAAGACACGCATTTCAACAAACCGGTAATAACCATGGGTGTCTTCGATGGCGTTCATCTGGGTCACCGCATGCTTCTGAGCCGTGTGGTGGCAGAGGCGGAGAAGAGCGGATCAGATGCCGTGGCCGTTACATTTGACCCGCACCCACGCATCGTTCTTACGGGTGACCCCACTTATCTGCGGTTCCTGACCGACATTGAGGAAAGGATATTTCTTCTTCGCCAGACCGGGATAGGTCACCTGGTCATAATTCCTTTCACCCATGAGCTGAGCCGGATGACAGCCCGGGAGTATGTTGAATCAATACTGTGCCGCCACCTCGGAGTCAGGCATCTCGTCACAGGCTTCAACCACCACTTCGGGAGGCATCATGAGGGAGACAGCGATACTATAACCGACTGTTCCTCGAGAATGGATTTCAGGGTCACGCGTGAAGAAGCATTCACCCTCAACGGGGAGGTGGTCAGTTCCTCGCTCATAAGAAAGCTCCTTGAAGGGGGTGAAGCAAGGAAAGCATCATCAATGCTAGGGTATGATTATTTTCTCAGGGGGAAGGTGGTCTCCGGTAAAAAGATCGGCCGCGGCCTAGGCTTTCCGACGGCGAACATTGCACCGCGGTTTGTATATAAGCTGATACCGCGTTCCGGGGTTTATGCCGTTGAGATAACAATTGATGGTGACCCGGAGTGGCATGGTGCCATGCTAAATATTGGACTCAGACCAACGATAAAAGATAGTGACGGCATCAGGACCATCGAGGCTCATATAATTAATTTTGATTCAGATCTCTACGGAAAAGATGTCACGGTCAGATTTCGTGAACGCCTGCGCGACGAGATGAAATTTGGAAGTATTGAGGAGCTTGTGGCACAACTGGGAAGAGACAGGGAAAGGACGATTACGCTGTTGGGTCACTGAACAATTGTGCATCTTTTTAGTTATCTTTGCAGACCTAAAAAAATAGAGATCATGTCATTCATCAATAACGAACTTAAATATAAGGTTAAGGATATTGCACTGGCTGAGTTTGGCCGTAAAGAGATGGATATTGCTGAGAAGGAGATGCCCGGTCTTCTCTCAATGAGAAACAAATATTCAGCATCAAAGCCGCTCAAAGGAGCCAGGATCACAGGCTCGCTGCACATGACCATACAGACCGCTGTGCTCATCGAGACGCTTCGCGATCTTGGCGCCGACGTCCGCTGGGCAAGTTGTAATATATTTTCCACGCAGGATCATGCTGCAGCAGCCATTGCCGCTGCAGGCATACCGGTCTTTGCCTGGAAAGGCGAGTCGCTGGAAGAATACTGGTGGTGCACCGCACAGGCTCTCTCCTTCCCCGGAGGCAAAGGCCCCAATCTTATTGTTGACGACGGCGGTGATGCATCATTGATGGTTCACATGGGGTACAAGGCCGAGAAGGACCCCTCGGTACTTGACGTCAAACCGTCGAACAGGGAAGAGGGAATAATCATTGACACTCTTAAAAAGATCGTTGCAGAAGACCCGCAGAGATGGCACAGGACGGTGAAGGAGATGAAGGGTATCTCTGAGGAGACAACCACTGGCGTTCACCGTCTATACCAGATGATGGAGGCAGGCGAGCTGCTGGTACCGGCCATCAACGTGAATGACTCAGTCACCAAAAGCAAATTCGATAACCTGTACGGCTGCCGTGAATCGCTGGCAGACGGTATCAAGAGAGCTACCGATGTGATGATTGCCGGTAAGGTAGTGGTTGTCTGCGGATATGGCGATGTGGGTAAGGGCTCAGCACGTTCAATGAGATCCTACGGTGCCAGGGTCATAGTTACCGAGATAGATCCTATATGTGCGTTGCAGGCTGCCATGGAGGGTTTTGAGGTGAAGACGGTGGAGGAGGCTCTTCCGGAAGGCAATATCTTTGTCACCGCAACGGGTAACCGCGACATCATCACTATTGAGCATATGGAGAAGATGAAGGATCAGGCCATCGTATGCAATATCGGGCACTTTGACAACGAGATACAGGTCGACACCCTCAATGAATACAAGGGCATTGAGAAGATCAACATCAAGCCACAGGTAGACAAGTATATCTTTCCTGACGGTCATGCCATATTCCTGCTTGCAGAAGGGCGGCTGGTGAACCTCGGCTGTGCTACAGGTCACCCGTCATTCGTCATGAGCAACTCATTCACCAACCAGACTCTGGCCCAGATTGAACTCTGGACCAAAGACTACGAGAAGGGGGTCTACAGGCTCCCCAAACATCTTGATGAGGAGGTTGCCAGGCTACATCTGGCACAGCTGGGAGTCAATCTCACATGTCTCACAGGGGAACAGGCTGACTATATAGGTGTTCCTCCTGAAGGCCCTTACAAGCCTGAGCATTACAGGTACTAAAAGGTATTATCTCTTGTTCCAGACCCGCACACTGTAGCCGGTAAAGGCGGTGCGGTAATTCTTCAGGGGATATTTGGAAGGCCCGACCGCAGTGGGAGTTCCGTAGCTAGGCAGCAAATAGTGTGTGTTGCAAATCGGACACACTGCCTCAATTCCATCAATGTTAACTGCAATACTGAGAGAGTTTTCAACGAAGCAGTGCGGGCAGGTGCGGTCATAGGCTGAGTACTCAAAGTCCTGCAGCCCCGTGTTGTAAATTATGATGCCGTTGCCGTCATAACCGCCTGTGCCCAGGCCCAGATGCCTGTGAGAAGAGGAGAGGAGTGCACTGGTGCCCGGAGAGTAGTAGAGATCAAAGAATTCCGGGTCGGAGAAGCTTATGGTAAAATCAATGGTTATGTCAGGGATTACCTCATTTTTCTCCCTGTCGCATGACATTGTAAGCAACAGAGCCGTGGTGATGATGAAAAAAATCTTTACATTTGAACCTGACATGTGCATATCTGAGTTTCTGCAAAAGTAACCAATTAAGTTCTAAGGGGAATACCTGTCAAACGAAATGAAGCATAAGTTAGTATTCATAAGGTTCTTTACTCTTTTGATCCTTTTCCTGTTTGCCGTTCCGCTCAGCGACTGCAAGGCGCAGCGCAACGCAACACGCAAGGTGGAGAAGGAGTTGTTCGGGAAGTCGCGCCGGAGCAAGCCTTTTGAAGAGGGAAAAGCCAAAGGAGCTGCCGCGAAGGCGATGAAGGAGCAGGAGAAGAAGGAGGCAGCACGTGACCGGGAGGATGAGAAGCAGCTTAAGGAGCTGAGAAAACAGCACTATGAGAAACAGAGCCCTGAGACCAAAGTGCGAATGGATAACAACAGCAGGAACACTCAGGCCAAATACAAGGTCAAGAAACAGAAGCAGCGAAAGGAGCAGACCAAACCAGAACTGAGAAAGCCGGGACAGCCTAAGCCGGAGAAGGTGAAGGCTAAGCCGAAGACAAAGGATCCTAAGAAGGTGCCGGAGCTGAAACAGCAAAAGAGCAAGGCGAAGTCAAAGATGAAGGATCCTAAGAAACAGCCAAGGCTGAAACAACACAAGATCAAGAAATACTGATACTCATGGAAGACATTGGCAGCCTGATTTTTTACGTAATACTGGGGATCATAGCTCTGGCCGGCTCTTTCCAGGGAAAGAACAAGAAGCAGAAAGCACCCCCGAAGAGGGTGGTGCAGCGACAGCCCGACACCGTCACAACGACACCCCCACCGCCGGCGCGTATGGCCCCGGCTCCGGCCCGAACGGTGCTGGCCCCCCAACCGCAGTCACGACCTGCCCCGCAGCAACGCAAGCCACAATATTTGCCTACCGATCCCTCCATGGAGGGAAGGTATGAGGAGCCAATGGCCGGTACTTTCAGCAGGGAAGGATCTTTTAGCGAGACTATGGCCGAAGCCTTCAGCGGCGAGGGCTCGGTAAGTCAATCCATGGCTGCAGCATTTGCCGGCGAAGGTTCAATTGAAGATTCCATGGCCGCGGCTTTTGCCTCCGAAGGGATCTCCTCATTCAAGGATTTTCAGACAAGTGATTTTGTCCATACTGAGATCTCTGACAGCGAGATAGGTGATGTCCCGGAGTACGATTACAACACCAGGCCGGGGGGTGATATTCTTTCAGACGGATTTGACCTGAGAAAGGCTGTGATCTACACAGTACTGCTAAACAGAAAAGAGTACTCTGTCTGATATTCTGATAATTACAAATGGTGGGGGATTTGCATTTTAAATAGAAATTTATTATATTTGTTCTTTGAAGAGTTCCGGTAAGCCGGGATTCTTCTTATTTTTTAACCTATTACTGAAAAATTATGTCGGAATTTGTCTATGTAACAGAAGAGGGTCTCCAGAAGATGAAGGAGGACCTTGATCTGCTTCGTAATGAAAGGCCGGCTATTGCGAGAATGATTGCAGAGGCACGCGATAAGGGCGACCTAAGCGAGAATGCTGAATATTCTGCCGCCAAAGAGGCACAGGGGATGCTTGAGATGAAAATAGCCCGCCTCGAAGACCAGGTGATACGGTCACGTATCATTGACGGATCAAGGATCAATACCATTTCGGTGCAGATCCTTAACAAGGTCAGGATCCGCAACAGGACCAGCGGCGTGACAATGGAATATCAGCTTGTGCCTGAGACTGAGGCTAACCTCAAGGAGGGCAAGATAGCAGCAACCTCGCCAATAGCACAGGGAATCATGGGAAAGAAAGTGGGCGATGTGGTGCAGGTGAAGGTGCCTGCCGGGGTCATCCCTTTTGAGATAGTAGAGATATCAATCTGAAGAGTGAATAAATATGGCATCGATCTTCACACGGATAATCAACGGCGAGATTCCCTGCTACAGGGTCGCTGAAGATGACCGGTTCATTGCCTTTCTTGACGTCAGGCCACTGAAGCCGGGACATACCCTTGTTGTACCCAAAAAGGAGGTTGATTATATATTCGATCTCGACGAAGCCACTCTCGCTGCCATGATGCTCTTTGCACAGAAAGTGGCAAAGGCTATGAAGGAGGTGATAGAGTGCAAGAGAATCGGCGTGGCAGTGATAGGGCTGGAGGTACCTCATGCCCACATCCATCTTGTGCCCCTGACCCGTGAAACGGACCTTCTCTTCACCAACCCGAGGCTCTCGCTGTTACCGGAAGAGTCTGAGATGCTGGCAAAGTCAATCAGTGATCACATACGGCTCTGATCCGTAGTGGCAATAGAATAACCCGTTATCAACGGCACAAAAAAAGAGGCTGATCTTGTAAGACAGCCTCTTTTTTTTTTATCAGCAGATTTTACTTCTTGCCTGCGCAGCATGGCTTAGCGGTGCCTGTGCCTTCGCTTGCAGGAACCACTTCACCCTTGGTTTCGCCGCATGTAGCAGCTGAAGGGCACTTTGAGCAGTCCTTGCCTGTGGCAGTAGTCGTGCAATCTTTCTTGCATGCATCAGCGGTAGAGCCGCATGTGTCACACTTGCCATCCTTGTCCTTATCGACAAATGTGCACTCACTCTTGGCGTGCTTCTTTTCTTTGTCGGTAGTCTGAGCATAGATCCCTGCAGCCGCAACCATCAGTGTGATGAGTATAAGGCTGCCAATCATCCATTTTTTCATACTTGTGTAAATTGGTTTATTAAAAACGCCGGCAATATAAGAAAGTTTTTATTTGAACAATTTATTTATCACATTTATCATACCTTTACATCTGCTTCACGCTGCGAAGTGTCTCATATTAAAGATATTGGCGATGACTTTCTGAGTCTGTTCCTGCCACGGCTCTGCCTGGCATGCAGGGCTCATCTTGTCCGGGGTGAGGAGGTGCTGTGTATGGAGTGTCTGCTCTCAATGGCCAGGACTGACTTCCACCTGAAGCGTGACAATATGCTTGAACAGGCCTTCTGGGGAAGATGCCGCATTGAGCGTGCTGCCGCCTTCTCAATATATAACCGGGGCAGCCGTATCAGGAGACTGATACATTCGCTTAAATATGACGGACGGAAGGATATAGGCGTAATGCTAGGGCAGATGTACGGATACACCCTTGCCGGGAGCGGATTCATGGATGACATTGATATTATAGTGCCGGTACCTCTCAGCTCCGGGAGACAGAGGGAAAGGGGGTATAACCAGAGTGCGTTGATAGCAGAGGGATTGTCAGCCTCTACCCGTGTGCCGTTCCGGAATGACATTCTCATCCGTACCGGCAGGTCGGAGTCTCAGACCAGACGTGGCAGGTATGAGCGATGGGAGAACGTGGAGGGACTCTTTGCTGTCCGTGACCCTTCTGCTATAAGGGGTAAACACATACTCATCGCTGATGATGTCATAACCACCGGGTCAACCATGGAGGCATGCGTTGATGCAGTCAGCCAGACCGGGGACATTAAGGTCAGCGTGGTGGCACTGGCGACCGCACAGAAGCTTACTCTCTGACCCTATTGCTGTTGTTCCTGACGAAGGCTTCCCAGCTTCTGGAGCTCCCTGAAGACGCAGGCTTGGCACTCTGGTAAAAATGGCAGAGAGCTGCTCCAAGGGCGTCAGTGGCATCAAGAACCATCTTTTCGCCGCTGAACGCGAGGATGGTCCTCAGCATTGTTGCCACCTGTTCCTTGCTGGCCTGTCCCCGACCGGTGATTGACATCTTGATCATCCTGGGTGCATACTCGAAGACAGGCAGATCACGGTAGAGGGCAGCCGAGATGGCTGCACCCTGGGCCCTGCCAAGCTTGAGCATGCTCTGCACATTCTTGCCGAAGAACTGGGCCTCAATAGCAAACTCATCAGGGTGATACTGATCTATAAGCGCAAGTGTCTCCTCGAAGATGGTGCGTATCTTCTTAAAGTGATCCTCCTTTTTGCGCAGGTCAATAATTCCCAGGGCCATGACCGATGGTGTCCTGCCGGTCACGCTGATCAGACCATAACCGGTGACAGTGGTGCCGGGGTCAATCCCCAGTATTATCTTTTCACCTTCCCGCGGCTTCACTTCCTGAATGATTGCGGCGGGCCGAGGAAGAGATGCTCAGGCAGCTGTCTGCCTTCGGAGTAGACGCGATTACGCCTCACCGGGGCGCTGCTTTTGGCTTTGGTGCCCTGCAGTACTGCAATGGCTGCAGCCAGCGATGCTTCCTCCGGATCACCGAAGTCGTGCGTGATGTCATCGGCGGCCTTAATGTCAGGCTCAATGCCTTCATAGAAACGGCCCTCATCAGAGGCATTTACGTACTCAAAGGTTATGGGAGCAAAGACATAGGTGTAGTCAGGATCCGGATCAGCGTTGGAAGGGAAGGGGAAACCCCAGATATTCATGCCGGCAGGCTTTCCATGCGTGGTGTCGCCAACGATGGTGACATCAACGTAAGGCAGCAGGCTGTTAATAACAACCTCACTGGCTGATGCCGAGCTCCTTGTGGTTATGAAAACAACCCGGTCAAGGCCGAGTGGACTTTGCGTCTTAACGAAATTATAGCTCTCATCCCAGTCAGGTCCGACCAGGGCGTTGTATCTCAGCTTGTAACAAACCTTGGTGGTGTCAGTGGCCTTAAGCACCAGGCTCGACAGCTGTTGCGCTATATCCATGTATCCCCCGGTATTGTAACGGAGGTCTATGATCAGGTCGGTCACGTTATTTGCCTTGAAATCGGCAAAAGCATCATTGAGTTCCTGTTCTGAAGGCTCAATGAAGGTCTCAAAAGCGATATAGCCGGTCTTGCCGCTGGTGAGATCAAGAACTTTAGCAGCTGTCACCGAATTGATGGTAAAGCTCGATTTGGTGGAGCTGTATGTCACCGGGGTTCCGTCAGGTTTCTGGAACAGAAATTTGTTCGTATGGCCGGCAGTTGCGGGTCCCATAAGGGTGTTGTAGGCAGCATCATTGTCCGATATGAAGATCGGGGCTATGGGGGTGTCATTGATCTCTTTGACGATCCAGCCCCTCCTGACCCCTTTGGGCCACAGGTCGGAACCTTCGTAAAGACTGACCACCCTTACATTGTTCGCGCCGTCAAGGCTCATCCTGATGCCATGACCCACGAAGGTTCCCTGCATCGAGGCCATAAAGCTGTCATAATCAGTTACAAAACTCCATCTATCCTTTGGAAGGAATCTCAAGTCTTCAAGAATTTCCTCGGGCCCGTCAAATTCAGAGAGTTTGACTGTGGGCATGGTATTGTACCATAGGTATGCATATTTCATCAGGTCATATAATCCGTCGCGCGCCCTCTCGTCAAGAGTATATTCATCGACCGGATCGGGGTCCTTTTTACAACCATAGAGAATAGGAATAATAAGGACAGTTATAAGAAGTAGCTTTTTCATCTTGAGTTTAGTTATGTGTCTAAAGTAACAAAAAATATGCCGTTCTTTTCAGGCTCTCCTGTACCTGTTCTGGAATATGACGCTTCCGATGATCAGCAGAAGGCCCAGTGGGGTGGTAAAATAGACTGGTTCGTCAATGATGAAGTGTAGGAGTATGAGAGAGATGAAGGGAGCAAAATAGACGAGGTTGCTGACCCTGTCGGTTGTCTCAGCCATTTGCAGTGCCCTCAGCCATAACCAGAAGGTTATTCCCATCTCAAAGACACCGCAGTATATTGAAGCGGCCGCACCCTTTAGCGTGACTGTCTCGCTGAATGATCCGGTGGCGGACATTATCACCGTCATATATATTGTTCCGAAGATGAAGCTTGTAAAGAGTTTCACGGCCTCATCACGCCGGTCGCGTACGTTAAGCACGAAGTAAAGGGCCCACAGAATGCCGCTAAGGAGGGCCAATATCACTCCTCCTGTGTCTGATTTCCCGGGATGGAAAAGATCGCCTTGCGAGGCAATGATATAGACGCCGGCAAGGCTGATGAGCAGCGCTATAAAACTGCGGGCTGGAATGCGCTGATGCAACAGCGGTATAGAAAAAAAGACCAGAATAATGGGCCAGATCATGTTTATCGGCTGGGCCACCTGTCCCGGCAGCCTGTTGTAAGCCGCCAGGAGCATCAGGTAGTAAACCACGGGATTGATCAGGCCGAGGAGGGCTGACCAGAGGATCTCTCTGCGTGTCATCTCCCTGAGCAGCTTCAGCTTCCCGGTGAAGACAACAATGAGCAGGAGCACCACCGTGGAAACCATGGTGGTAATGCCGAGCATAGTCACAATGGTCAGCTCTGACAGGGCAATTTTGAAGGCAGTGGGGATGGTCCCCCACAGGAAAACGGCAAGAGCTGCATACAAATAACTACGGGAGCCCTTTTTCACAGGCTTCAGTTTATCATCTCAAACCCGGTATAGGGTACCAGGGCGGCCGGGATCATGATGCCTTCAGGCGTCTGGTTGTTCTCGAGCAATGCTGCCACTATCCGGGGCAGTGCCAGTGCGCTGCCGTTGAGGGTGTGGCAGAGGGTTGTCTGTTTAGCTCCTTTCTCGCGGAAGCGGCACTTAAGCCTGTTGGCCTGAAAGGCCTCGAAGTTCGAGGTTGAGCTCACCTCCAGCCAGCGCTGCTGTGCTGCTGACCATACCTCAAAATCGTATGTCATTGCGGATGTGAATGACATGTCGCCGCCGCAAAGCCTCACTATGCGATAGGGCAGCTCAAGCCTGACGAGCAGGCTCTCAACATGGCTCACCATCTCCTCAAGGGAGTCATATGATTTGTCGG
The DNA here is from genome assembly GCA_002325785.1 of Bacteroidales bacterium UBA1458. GTDB lineage: Bacteria > Bacteroidota > Bacteroidia > Bacteroidales > VadinHA17 > SR-FBR-E99. The sequence goes on from DCSU01000137.1 coordinate 16,457, forward strand.
GGTGGGCTATCTGAACAATCTCAACCTTATCNNCTGACGTGGGCGCCCCACGACCCGGCTTCCCTGCGGAAGCAAGGCGTGTATCCCATGTTCAGGACAGGCAGGTCGGCGGCATCAAGTATCACATCGCGGTAGATATTGGTGATGGGCACCTCTGCAGTCGGGATCATGTAAAGGTTGTCAATGCCCACATGATACATCTGTCCCTCCTTGTCAGGGAGCTGCCCGGTACCAAAACCGGACTCCTCATTCACCACTATCGGCGGCTCTATCTCACGGTATCCTGCCTTTCCTCCTTCGTCGAGGAAGAAGTTAATGAGGGCTCTCTGCAGCCTGGCGCCCTTGCCCTTATAAACAGGGAAGCCGGCACCGGTGATCTTTATGCCCAGCTCGAAGTCGATGATATCATATTTCTTTATCAGATCCCAATGAGGCACCGCGCTTTCATAAAGCTCAGGCATTGTTCCGCCGCTGCGTACTATCACGTTATCTTCGGCGCTCTTTCCGGCTGCCACACGCGGGTGGGGCAGGTTGGGAAGCCTGACCAGTTCGGTCTGCATCACACGGCTGACATCATCAAGAGTCTCCGAGAGCTGCTTCTGCTTCTCCTTAAGTTTGCTGATACCATGCTTGGCCGCCTCGGCTTCATCTTTCCTCCCCGCCTTCATCATTGAGCCTATCTCCCGCGCCAGATTGTTAAGCTCAGCCTGTACGGCATCACTCTCTGTCTGCAGCTCTCGGCGCCGGCGGTCAAGGTTAAGCACCTGTTCTACGATGGCGGCAGCGTCAAAATTCTTGACCCTGAGTCGTTCAATGACAGCAGCGGATTGTTCGCGGATAAGGTTGATTGTAAGCATGGCTTCAGAATAATTATCGTTTGAGGAGCGTAAAATTAAAACAAAAACTCCTGAAAAGATGCGCTTGCGCGTATATTTTCAGGAGTCTGTACTTATTGTGACTGTTACCTTATTCTACTGCGGGCTGCACCGAGACGTAAGATTTATCGTCACTTTTCTTTTTGAACACTATCTTTCCGTCTATCAGGGCAAAGAGAGTATGATCCCTGCCTATTCCGACGTTTTCACCCGGGTTGTGTGTGGTGCCGCGCTGGCGAACTATAATGCTGCCAGCCTTAACTGTCTGTCCTCCGAAGAGCTTGACACCAAGCCTTTTGCTTTCGGAATCGCGGCCGTTGCGTGAACTGCCTACACCTTTCTTGTGTGCCATATCCTTAATTTTTTACTGTTTATCGATTATTCTTTTGCCGGTTTCTTTGTGCTCTTTGCCGGTGCTTTTTTTACGACTGCCTTTTTCTCTGCCGGCTCTTTTTTTGGGGTTACTTTCTTTGCCGGTGCCTTCTTAACTTCTGCTTTCACCTCTTCGGCAACGGGTGCCTCGGTTACTTTCTTCTCAGCCCTGGGAGCAGCTTTCTTCTTCTCTTCTCCCCTGGGACCAATGGTAAGTATCTCAACCTGGGTGAAGTCCTGACGGTGTCCACTCCTTTTCTGATACCCTTTTCTTCTCTTCTTTNNCGTGGGCCAGGACCTTGCCTTCAACCACGGTGTTTTCGATGACGGGTTCACCAACGGTGACTGCGCCGTCAATATCCAGAAGGAGAACCTTTTCAAACTCAACATTGTCGCCTTCAGCTGCATCCATACGGTGTACGAAGATTTNNGTACATTTTCAATCTCTCTTATATTACTCCGTGAGGCGGACATGCCTATCTGTGCATGACTCTTCTGCGGGCCCCGCCGGATCTCTGTTTTTCGGACTGCAAAGATATAAAAATTAACTTATTTACAAATCGCTGCGATTAATTTATCACCAACCGTCTGTGGATAAAAAAATCGATCATGGGGACGATAAAGATTCTTATTCTTTATATTTGTCATATCGGCCTGTCAGGTTGAAAATCTGGTAAACTATGCAGAATAAGCTTATTCGTCTGAAGGTCATAGGTATTTC